>JAIYDR010000055.1 GCA_027487395.1 Rhodobacter sp.
GATGCCCCGGTGCCGCCGTTGTGGCCCGAGATCAGGATGCCATCGGCCTTGGCCTTGGCAACGCCAGCCGCAATCGTGCCCACACCGCTGGAAGACACCAGTTTCACCGTCACCTTGGCGCGCGGGTTGATCTGCTTGAGATCGTAGATCAGCTGCGCAAGGTCCTCGATGGAATAGATGTCGTGGTGCGGCGGCGGCGAGATCAGCGTCACCCCCGGCGTCGAATGCCGCAGCCGTGCGATCAGCGCCGTGACCTTCATCCCCGGCAGCTGGCCGCCCTCACCGGGCTTGGCACCCTGCGCCACTTTGATTTCCAATTCCTCACAGGCGTTCAGGTATTCGGCGGTCACCCCGAAGCGGCCCGAGGCCACCTGCTTGATCTTGGCCGATGGGTTGTCGCCGTTCGGTTCGGGGTGGAAATGCGCCGGATCTTCGCCGCCTTCGCCAGAGTCAGACTTGGCACCAATACGGTTCATCGCGACGTTCAGGGTCTTGTGCGCCTCTGGGCTGAGGGCACCCAGTGACATCCCCGGGGTGACGAAACGCTTCCGGATCGAGGTGATCGACTCGACTTCCTCAATCGGCACCGGTTTGCCCAGCGCCTTGATGTCCAGAAGGTCGCGGATGTGGATCGGCGGATTGGCCCGCATCGCGGCAGAATACTGCTTCCAGATGTCATAGCTTGCACGGTCGCAGGCCGATTGCAGCATGTGCATCGTCTGCGCTTCCCATGCGTGCTTTTCACCCGACCGGCGGGCTTTGTAAAAGCCGCCAATCGGCAGCACCTCTGCCCCGCCGCGCCAGCCCTTGGCGTGAACCTCTTCCAGCTTTTGTTCAATCCCGTGCAGACCGATGCCGGAAATGCGCGATTGCATGCCGGGGAAATACTCCGCCACCATGGCGCGGGACAGACCCACAGCCTCAAAGTTCAGACCGCCGCGATAGCTGGAGATGACAGAAATCCCCATCTTCGACATGATCTTCAGCAAGCCTGCGTCGATGGCATCGCGATAGCGGCGCATTGCATCGGTCAGCGTGCCGTCCAGCAAGCCACGCGAAATGCGGTCGGCCAGCGAATCCTCGGCCAGATAGGCGTTCACTGTGGTCGCGCCGCAGCCGATCAGAACGGCAAAGTAATGCGGGTCGATGCATTCGGCCGAGCGCACGTTGATGGAACAGAAGGTCCGCAGCCCCTTGCGCGTCAGCCAAGAATGCACGGCAGAGGTGGCAAGGATCATCGGCATCGGCACACGGTCCGGCCCTTGATGCTGATCGGTCAGCACCAGATGGCCCGCGCCGGACCGGACGGCATCCTCGGCCTCGGCCCGAATACGTTCCAGCCCCTGACGCAGATCGTCAAGGCTGGGGCCAACCGGGAAGGTGCAGTCGATCAGCGCCACTTGCCCGCCGAAATGCTTGACCATCACGTCAAATTCAGCGTTGGCGATGAAAGGGCTTTCCAGCACAAGGATTTCGGTTTGGCTGGAGTTTTCGTCCAGCACATTCCGCAGGTTCCCAAAGCGGGTTTTCAGCGACATCACGCGCCCTTCGCGAAGCGAGTCGATGGGCGGATTGGTGACTTGGCTGAAGTTCTGGCGGAAGAAGTGGCTCAGCGGGCGATAGACCGATGACAGCACCGCCGCAGGCGTGTCATCGCCCATCGAGGCGACCATTTCCTTGCCATCCTCGGCCATCGGGGCCAGGACTTGTTCCAATTCCTCAACCGTATAGCCGGCAGCAATCTGGCGCTTGCGCAGTTCCGCGCCTGAGAACATCGGCGCTTCGGGGACATCACGCAGCAGACTGTTCAGATCAACGATCTTTTCGATCCAGTCGCCATAGGGCTGGGCGGCGGCCAGTTTGTCCTTCATTTCCGCGTCGTGATAAAGGCGGCCTTCGCCCATATCGACGGCGATCATCTGGCCCGGCCCAAGTGCGCCCTTTTCGCGGATCGTGGTTTCATCGACCGGGACCATCCCCGCCTCGGAACCTGCGATCAGCAGGCCGTCGCCGGTGATGACATAGCGCATCGGGCGCAGACCGTTGCGGTCCAGCCCGCCGCAGACCCAGCGGCCATCGGTCATGGCCAGGGCGGCGGGACCGTCCCAGGGTTCCATCACAGAGTTGCAATAAGCATACATATCCGCCCAGGCCTTGGGCATGTCGGTTGTGGTCTTGCTCCATGCCTCGGGCACGAGCATCGACTTGGCCATCGGCGCGTTGCGGCCAGAGCGCACCAGCACTTCAAACACCGCATCCAATGCACCCGAGTCAGAGGTACCGCCGGGGATGATCGGCTTGATATCCTCGGCCGCTTCGCCGAATGCGCTGCTGGCCATGCGGATTTCATGGCTGCGCATCCAGTTGACGTTGCCCTTCAGAGTGTTGATTTCCCCGTTATGGGCCAGCATGCGGAAGGGTTGCGCCAGCCACCATTGCGGGAAGGTGTTGGTGGAATAGCGCTGGTGATAGATGGCAAAGGACGATTCAAAGCGGTCATCCATCAGGTCGGGGTAGAACACCGCCACCTGTTCGGCCAGCATCATGCCCTTGTAGATGATCGACCGGCAGGAGAGTGAGCAGAGATACACACCCTGAATCTGCGCTGCCAGCGCCGCTTTTTCGATGCGGCGGCGGATGATGTAAAGCTCACGCTCGAACTGTTCCTGATCAATGTCCTTGTCGCAGCGGATCAGGATTTGCTCGATTTCCGGGCGAGTGGCGTTGGCCTTGTCGCCCAAGACTTCGGTGTTCACCGGGACATGCCGCCAGCCATAGATGTAGTGGCCCATCCGCAGCACTTCGGTTTCCACGATGGTCCGGCAACGCTCCTGCGCGCCAAAGTCGGTACGGGGCAGGAAGACCTGGCCCACGGCGACCAATTTGTTGGTGTCAGGCTCATGTCCGGTCCGGCGGATCACGTCATAGAAGAATTTGACCGGGATTTGCACATGGATGCCCGCACCGTCGCCGGTCTTGCCATCGGCATCCACCGCGCCGCGGTGCCAGACAGCCTTGAGGGCGTTAATCCCGTTTTCCACGACCTTGCGCGAGGGCTTGCCGCTGATCGCCACGACCAGACCGACACCGCAAGAGGAATGCTCGTCCTCGGTCTTGTAAAGCCCGTTCGCATCCAGCCAAGCGCGCTTGGCTTCTTCGGCCTTCACCCAGGCGTCGTTATAGATGGTCATGGCTTTGGGCCTCCTGTGCAGGGATCGGGTCGACAAGCCGCGACATCACAGCGTCGCAGTCGAAGAGGGGTTGGGTGCTGGCGAAACCGGGTTCGCCGGGGAAGATGAACTCGATCGGGCTGCCGTCCAGCGGCAAGGGCGTCCCGTCAGGGCCAATCCATTCGGACGGGCCGGAAAAGAACAGCCGAAACTCGGGGCTGATGTATTCATTGCCGCGCGATTGGCGCAGAACGTTTCCGTCAAGATCGGTCTCGGTATACTGAAACTCGGTTTCCTTAAGGGTGATGCCGTCGATCACCCAAGTCTTGCCGGTCAGACGGTCCTGCCCGCGCACGCGGGTGCGTTCGCCCGTGCTGTCCGACAGGCCAAAGGCATAGCTGTCCAGCCCCTGCGCCATCAGTTCCGAGAAGGATGCCGGATCGGTCGGGGACGGGTCCAGCGTTTGCTTGACTGGCGGGTTGACGTCATAGCTTTCCAGCCATTCGCCCTCAGAGTTGATCCGCGATTGGAAGAACATGCCTTCCTGATCGAAATCCGCGCGCCATTGGTCGCCCGATGGATCGGCGGCGCAGCGGTAATGGTTCGATACGCGACACTGCTTGGACTGCACCGTCATATAGGTTTCGCAGCCCGCAGGCGGGGTAAAGGATCCAGCCAGCGCCGCAGGGGCAGTGGCAAGCAGGAAAAGCAGAGCGGCAGGGGCCTTCATCGCATTCTCCAATTCGGCTCAAAGCGCCCGGACCGTCCGGGTGCTGCGGATCATTCGGCGGCGACCACGGCGGGTTGCGCCAGATAGGCCAGCATCGCCTCGGCGGCCTCGCGCCCATCGCGGATCGCCCAGACGACAAGCGACGCACCGCGCACGATGTCGCCCACGGCATAAACGCCGGGCAGGCTGGTGGCGTGGCTGCAGAAATCGGCCTTGATGGTCCCCCAACGGGTGACGGCGAGTTCCGGCACGCCCCAGAGGGTGGGGATCGCTTCGGGTTCAAAGCCAAGCGCCTGCACCACCAGATCGGCGGGTTCGATGTAATCCGCGCCTTCGATCAGTTCAGGCGATTGACGGCCCGACGCATCCGGTGCGCCCAGACGCATGCGCTGCACCATCACACCTTCGACATGATCACCGCCGGTGAAACCCTTGGGCGCGGTCAGCCAGACGAAATCAACGCCTTCTTCTTCGGCATTCTGCACTTCGCGCTGGCTGCCCGGCATATTGGCCTTGTCGCGGCGGTAGAGGCACTTGACCGAAGTCGCGCCCTGACGGATCGCGGTGCGCACACAGTCCATCGCCGTGTCACCACCGCCGATCACCACCACGCGCTTGCCGGTGGCGTTCAGGGTGCCATTGTCGAAATCCGCAACGTCATCGCCAAAGGATTTGCGGTTGGACGCGGTCAGATAGTCCAGCGCCTTGACGATGCCCTTGGCCCCCACGCCTGGGGCGGAAATGTCACGCGCCTTGTAAACGCCGGTGGCGATCAGCACCGCGTCATGCTGACCACGGATGGCGTCAAAGCTGATGTCCACGCCGACGGTGCAGTTCAGAACGAATTGCACGCCAGCCGATTCAAGCTGTTCGATCCGTTGCATGACGACAGGCTTTTCCAGCTTGAAGCCGGGGATACCATAGGTCAGCAAGCCACCCGCGCGGTCATAGCGGTCATAGACGGTGACCTGCACGCCCTGACGGCGCAGCACATCCGCCGCCGCCAGCCCGCCGGGGCCTGCGCCGATGATGCCCACCGACTCGGGGCGTTCCTGATGCGGGCGGATCGGTTTGACCCAACCGTTTTCCCATGCGGTGTCGGTGAGGTATTTCTCGACCGAGCCGATGGTGACTGTGCCATGGCCGGATTGTTCGATGACGCAGTTGCCTTCGCACAGACGGTCCTGCGGGCAGATGCGACCGCAGATTTCCGGGAAGGTGTTGGTGGCCTGCGACAACTCATAGGCCTCTTGCAGACGGCCCTCGGCGGTCAGGCGCAACCAATCGGGGATGTTGTTGTGCAACGGGCAATGCGACTGGCAATAGGGCACGCCGCATTGGCTGCAGCGGCTGGCCTGTTCGGCTGCCTTTTCCGCCGCGAATTCGCGGTAAATCTCATGGAAATCCTGAGAGCGCAGGTCCGCTGGCCGCTTTTCGGGCGTCTCCTTGCCCACGGTCACGAACTTCAACATACGGTCTTTTGCCATGAGGGCGCCTCCCTACGTTTCTCGGGTGCGTCTTGTTACTGTGGCCTCTGGAGGAATAAAAGTCAGCACGGTTGACTTATTCTGCGCTTTTTCGCCCCTTCACCAGTTTTTTCCAGACCGACGGGTCAAAATTGGGTCAGTGCGCGTTCCCTATCTGATCAAAACCCCAGCAGTAGCAACCCAAGCGCCACCGAGCCGACCATGATTCGCCACCAGCCAAACAGGGCAAAGCCTTTGCGCGAAACGTAATCCAACACCCAACGCACCACGATCAGCCCGCTGATAAAGGCCAGCACAAAACCCACGGCGATCTCTGACAAAGCACTGAAATCCAGCACATCGCGGTTCTTGTACATGTCATAGGTAAAGGCCCCCAACATGGTGGGCATCGACAGAAAGAACGAAAACTCCGCCGCCGCACGCTTATCCACGCCCAGCATCAACGCACCGACGATGGTTGATCCTGACCTCGACACCCCCGGCACCATCGCAAGACACTGTATGAAGCCGATGGCCAGCGCCTTGCGAAACGGGATTTGCATCGCGTCGTGATGCTGCGGGGTGGGGGCCATGCGATCGACGAACAACAGGATTACCCCGCCGATGATCAGCATCACCGCAATCAGCATCGGCGTTTCAAACAGCACCGTCTTGATGAAATCATGCGCCAAGACGCCAATCACAACTGCAGGGAAAAATGCCAAGAGGACCGAGATGACAAAGCGCAACGATCCCGGGTCGGTGTGCATGGTGGTCGCCACCCGCCAGAGCCGCGCGAAATAGAGCGTCAGGATCGCCAGCACTGCGCCAAGCTGGATCACGACCTCAAACGTTTTTCCCGCGCTGTCAAAGCCCAGAAAATGCCCCGCCAGCAGCAAATGCCCTGTGGAGGAAACGGGAATGAACTCGGTCAAGCCCTCCAACACACCAAGGAAGGCCGCCGAGATCAAATTTTCCATAACCGCCTCTTACGCTTTACGCAGGTTCTTGGCCGAATCCTTGATGGCCGCATATTGCCCCGATGCCCGATAGCGCCACAAGTATTCCGGCAACACGGCATCCATCGCCGTGGGTGTGATGCCCAGCGCCTCGAAACCAGCCGCGCCGGGGGACACCACATTGTCACGCTTCAGGTTCTTCACCTGATCGCGGGTGACCAAACCGTTGTTGAACAGGCCCAGCGTCACACCTTGCAGAATGTCCAGCACGCCACCCATGATGGAGCCCACAAAGAACGGTAGGCCCAGCACCAGACGGCGGCGCTGGATCACGGTCAGCATGCGGTGCATCAACCCGCGGAAGGTGTCCACATCCGGCCCGCCAAGCTCATAGATCCCTGGCTTTGCCTCACCCATGGCCCCCATGACCGCCGCCCGCGCCACATCATCGACATGGACCGGCTGAAAGCGGGTGTTGGCACCAAAGACCGGCAGAACAGGCGAGATCCGGGCCATCGCCGCGAAACGGTTAAAGAACCCGTCCTCGGCCCCGAAGATGATCGACGGGCGCAGGATCACCGCATTCGGGAAGGACTCCAACACCGCCGACTCGCCCTTGCCCTTGGTGCGCTGATACTCGCTGTCCGAGGACCGATCCGCCCCGATGGACGAGATATGGACAAAGGCCTCCACACCCTCAGCCGCGGCCAGACGGGCGATCCGTGCCGCGCCCCGCGATTGGATCGAGTCGAAATTGTTCTTTCCGGCGGTGTTCAGGATACCAACGCAGTTCACCACCGCATCCGCGCCCATCATGGCCCGCGCCACGCTGGCATCGTCGCGGATGTTGCACAGCACGGGTTCGACCTGACCGACAGCGCCGTAAGGGCGCACAAACATCGCCTCATTCGGGCGACGGACGGCGACGCGGACGCGCCACCCCTCTTTGGCCATGCGACGGGCGATATACCGCCCGACAAAGCCCGAACCGCCATAGATGGTGACAAGCTTGCTCATGTCCGAAGGCCCTCTCTGGCTTTCTGATCGTTCGGCCCCTCTGTAACTTTCGCAGGGTTTGGCGACAAGTGCTTAGGCGCATCCCAGAACGCGACGATTTCATCACGGGTCCCCAAGCGACCGAACTTTTCCTCTTCCCCTGGCGCACAAGTTTTTCGCACGAGGAGAATGTTTCCTGCGCGGGACGTGTTGACACCCCCCCAAAGCCCCGCTACATCCGCCGCCATCGACTTGGGCCCAGATGGCGGAATTGGTAGACGCACTGGTTTCAGGTACCAGCGCTGCAAGGCGTGGAGGTTCGAGTCCTCTTCTGGGCACCATGTCGATCTTGAAGAACCCGCTCCCGTAAGGGCGCGGGTTTTTTGTTTTCGCGGCGATGGCATCGGCGCATTACCCGCCGCCGGATCTTGGGTTTTGGGACATTGATACGGGATCAAAAACACAACCCCGGCACGCTGCGCGCCGGGGTTGATCTTGGCAGTGATCGTGTCGAAAGCCAAAGCGGGGAAGACCCGGCAATCCGTCAGGGCTGGATCGCACCGATGGACCAGAACAGCGTCTCGCCTGAGCTGTCAGAGACGCCGTCATTGTCCGTGACCACCCAGCCAGTTCCGGCGGCATCCACGGCGAAGCCTTCGATCTTTTCCGCCGTGTAGCCGTTTAGAACGGCAAGATCGGGCAGGAAATCGCGGACTTCTTCTTTGGTCACAACAGGAAGATCGCCACCCAGTTCGGCCGGGACCATCTGGCTCAGCGCCACACGATAGAGCTTCTTGGTCGCAGCGGCGGCACCGGGCTGATTGTCACGTTCGACAATATAGGCCCAGTCGCCATGAACGGTCAGTTCGGACAGGCCCATCCAGGCACCTTCGCCCGCCTTGTCCAACGGGTAACGCACGGCACCCCAGGTTTCCTCGGCGGTGTTATAGGCGACCAGCTTCACTTGGCCTTCCGGGTCGTCTTTCCATTCACGCTGCACGGGCATCCACAGCACATCGCCAACTTTGGCAATACCTTCAAAGCCAAAGCGGATTTCATGTGCGGACAGTTCGGCGGGCAGACCGACTTCGGCCTTGATCGCGCCCTCGGCATCCACATGCAGCAGACCATGCGGGATCATCCGATCCGTGCGGCCTTCGCTGGCAAGCCAGAAACCGCCGTCCCCATCCGAGGTGATCCCTTCGAGGTCGAGTTTCTGCGCGGCATCGCCACCGCGTGTGACAACGGTTTTCTTGACGATCCGGGCCGGGGTCTGGGTCGCGTCGATTTCATAGATCGCGGGTTCGGCGCCATAGACCGAGTCCGACACCGCGAACAGTTTGCCTGCTGCGGCCGGATCGGCTGCAAGACCCGAGAGCGCACCCCAACCAAACAGATCCGCCGCACCGGCAGAGGTGATCTGCGGATAGGCAGCCGATCCTTCGGCCAATTCGTAGATCATGACGTGGGCGCGCACGCCGCCGTCTTCGACAAGGTCAAGCTCGTTCGCGGTGGCCAACAGATTGCGCGACGGGATCGCCACCATGCCTTCGGGCGAGATGCCAGAGGGCAGCAATTGCTTCAACACCGGCGCCGTCGGATCGGTCATGTCGTAGACGCCAACCACCGACGCACGCTCTGTGGCGACAAAGCCCATCGGGACATCGCCAAAGCGCGCAATCTCGATCGATTCGGGCTCAATCCCCTTGGAGCGGCTACGGCCTTCGGGATAGTGACCGACCTCAACGATGGCACGTTCCAGTTGTGCGCCATTTTCGTAGACGACGGTGCCATCCTTGCGGAATACAGTCCAGCCGCGTGCACCACCTTCATAATCGCCTTCATTGGCAACGGCGAAATGGTCATTGTCCAACCACTTGACGCCATCGGGTTCGCGCAGCGCTTCCTTGCTGTCGCCAAAGGACAAACGACCGTTCGTCTTGGTGTCAATGCCTTCCAGCATCACGGAACCTGCGCTGAAATGCGATGCAACCGCACCATCCGCGCCGATGACGACGATGTGGTTGTTTTCCTGAAGCGTGACGACAATCTCGCCAGCTTCATTGACATCCACAAATTCCGGCTCTGGGTCATCGCCGCCGACCGCAGCCAGACCCGTCACATCAATCTTTTGCAAGGCCGCGCAATCCGCGCCCTCTGCCGTCACCGGCAGCTTTACCAGATAGCCGACCGGCATCTGCGGCAGTGCGCCGTCGTTTACGTCCTCGTCGCGCTCATTCTCGATGGCAATGGCAAGAAAGCTGCCGTCCTTGGCCTTGGCGACCGAGTCGGGCTGACCACCGAGGTCGCATTCCGCCACGACCGCACGGGTCGCGAGGTCAACCGTCACCAGCTTGCCAGAAGGCGTGGCGAAGCTTTCAGAGGTGTTCACGCCGACATATACGCGGCCACCGATGATCTGGGCCGTGGTCGGTTCCCCGCCGATATCGACATTGCCGAGCGGTTTGGGGGCCTTTGGATCGGTGATGTCGATCAGACCGATCACGCCAAGCGGGCTGTCGGTGTAAACCAGTGTCATCCCATCTTCGCTGGCAGAGATAATCTCGGCGCTGGACGGACGCGACTGATCCTCACCTTCGGCCATGTTCGAGACGGTGGAAATCGTTGCGATACGATTGAAAGCCGTCTCGGCTGTTGCCGGAAGGGCCACCCCCGCCAGAAGGCTACCCAGAACGCCGAGGCGGCAAAGATTGAAAGTCATCATGAACACCCTCTGTCATTGATGGAAAAAGGGCATCATGGTCTGGCGACATCACCATTACCGCAGGATGAAACTTCGGTGACACTTTCCCCGGCGCAGGCTGCGCCCTCTTGCCATTTGGCCCCCCTTGCCGTCGGCGCGTGTTGACCCGTCGGGGGTGGACCGATACTCCAGCGAAAGCCCCTGTTGAAAGGACGTTTCCCTTGGCCATCCACCTGCATCAGAACGATCTGCCCGATGGGCTGTCCTTTGGCCCCGTTGTCGCCATCGACACGGAAACCATGGGGTTGGACCCACGTCGAGATCGGCTTTGCGTGGTGCAGTTGTCAGACGGCAAGGGCGACGCGCATTTGGTGCAGATCGCACGCGGGCAGACGTCAGCGCCGAATCTGGAACGGCTGCTGACCGATCCGGCGGTCGTGAAGCTGTTCCACTTTGGCCGCTTTGATATTGCCGCCATGAAGAATGCCTTTGGCGTGACGACCGCGCCAGTCTGGTGCACCAAGATCGCGTCGCGTCTGATCCGCACCTTTACCGACCGGCATGGACTGAAATACCTGCTGCTGGAGTTGGTGGGCGTCGATGTGTCCAAGCAACAACAGACCTCGGACTGGGGATCGGCAGACCTGACCGAGGCGCAAAAGGACTATGCCGCGTCGGATGTGCTTTACCTGCACCGCCTGAAGGATGAGCTTGAGGCGCGACTGATCCGCGAAGGGCGGATGGAGTTGGCGCAGCGCTGTTTTGACTTCTTGCCGACGCGGGCAGAGCTGGACCTGCTGGGATGGGAAGAGCCGAATGACATCTTCCACCACTGACGATTTCGCCACCACTGGACGGCGCGTCCTGCGGCGCGAGGCTGAGGCGCTTTCCCTGCTCGCCGATGCGCTGGATGGCACCTTTGACGCGGCTGTGGACATCATCATGCAGGCCCAAGGCCGGGTGATCGTGTCAGGCATGGGCAAATCCGGCCATATCGCCCGCAAGATTGCCGCCACCTTCGCCAGCACCGGCACACCCGCGCAATTTGTGCATCCGGCCGAGGCGAGCCATGGCGATCTGGGCATGGTGATGCGCGGCGATGTGGCCTTGATGCTGTCCAACTCGGGCGAAACACCGGAATTGGCCGACATGATCGCCCATACGCGGCGGTTCGATATTCCGCTGATCGGGGTGGCCTCACGCGCGGAGTCGACTCTTTTGCGGCAATCGGATGTGGCGCTGCTGCTTCCGCCCGCGCCAGAGGCTTGTGATCAGGGGATTGTGCCGACCACCTCCACCACCATGATGCTGGCACTGGGGGATGCCTTGGCGATTGCCTTGATGGAGCATCGTCAATTCACACCCGAGCATTTCCGCATCTTCCATCCCGGCGGCAAGCTAGGGGCGCGGTTGTCCAAAGTGCGCGATCTGATGCATGCAAAGCCGCCCTTGGTGTCGATGGACAGCGCAATGGGCGAGGCGCTCTTGACGATGTCGCGCAGTGGCTTTGGCGTGGTGGGCGTAACCGGGCCAAGTGGCGGGCTGGCGGGGATCATCACAGATGGCGACCTCAGACGGCATCTGGATGGATTGATGTCCTTGACCGCAGGTCAGGTGATGACCGCCACTCCGCGCACCATCGGCCCGGATCAGTTGGCCGAAAAGGCGGTTCGGATCATGAATGAGCGCAAGATCACCTGTCTGTTCGTGGTGGACCCTGAGCGCAGCGATCACGCGATCGGCCTGCTGCACATCCACGATTGCCTCAGGGCCGGGGTGGCCTGATGGTTCAGGGTGCCGGGGACGGCTGGACCCAGCTCGTCCGGTTTCTGCGGATCGCTTTACCACTGCTGGCGCTGGCGCTGTTGTCCACGGTGTTCCTCGTGGCGCGTCAGTTGAACCCAGACGATGCCATTCCTTATTCTGATGTCGACATCGCAGACCGCCTGCGCGAACCGCGCATGTCCCGCCCAGTCTATGCCGGAACCACGGCGGATGGGGCTGACCTACGCGTCACAGCGGACTCCGCCACGCCGGAAAAGCAGGCCACGGAGACAGCATCGGGGACCGGGGCCGCTGCCCAAACCGTGCTCGGCATCCTGACCACGCCTGATGGCGTAAAGACCGATCTGCGCAGTCTGACGGCGCAGATGGATCCGACTGGCGACAGCGTCACCTTCACCGGTGGGGTCGATCTGACCAATGGTGCGGGCTACAGGGTGCAGACCGAAAGCATGATCGCCCGCATGGACCAAACCGAGGTGCGCAGTCTTGCACCTGTCATCGCCACTGGACCCGGAACCCACATCACCGCGCTTGAGATGGTGCTGACTCAAGACCCCACACGCGCCGACAGCTACGTATTGGTGTTCACGGGGCAAGTTAAGCTGGTATATGAACCACCGAAGTGATGAGAATGGCGTCATGCAAGTTTTCTTCCGATATGCCTTTGCTGTGACGCTCGCCCTCTGGGGCGCGGGTTTGGCCCATGATCCTCTGGCCGGAGCGGCGCTGGCGCAAACCACCGTGACCACCGGCCTGGTCGCCGACCCCACCCAACCGATCGAGGTTGAAGCGGATCAACTCAGCGTCGATCAGACGACCGGGATTGCGATATTCACCGGCAATGTCCGCATCAAGCAGGGGGAATTGCGGGCCACCGCACCCATGGCAACACTGATGTATAATGAGGATCGGACCGAGATTCAGACCGTCCACCTTGAAAACGGCGTGATCCTGACCAATGGGATTGAGGTCGTGCAGGGTCAAGATGCCGTCTATACGGTGCCGGATGGTGTGGTCGTGGTGACCGGGGATGTGATTGTCACCCAAGGGCCCAGCACGATTTCCGGGCCGAAGCTGACCTATAATCTTGAGGCTGGTTCCGGCGTCATGGATGGTGGACGGGTGCAGTCGGTCTTTGTGCCGGGCAGCGACACGGCATCGGACGCCGAGGAATGACAGCAGTTTCGCTGACCATCACCGAAGGCACTGGCGGGCTCGTCGTTCGCCACCTGAGAAAAAGCTACAAACGCCGCCCGGTGATCCGCGATGTGTCGATGGAATTGCGGCGCGGTGAAGTGGTGGCGCTCTTGGGTCCCAACGGCTCGGGCAAGACGACATGCTTTTATTCCATCGCCGGTCTGGTGACGCCCGAGGGCGGCGAAGTGCTGATCGATGGGCGCGATGTCACCGCCCTGCCGATGTATCGCCGCGCGCGCTTTGGCATCGGCTATCTGCCGCAGGAAGTGTCAATCTTTCGCGGCCTGTCGGTCGAGGATAACATCCTTGCCGTGCTGGAAATCGCAGAAAAGGACGGCCACAAGCGGCGCGAACGGCTGGAAGAGTTGTTGTCAGAGTTTTCCATCACGCACCTGCGCCGTGCGCCGGCGCTGGCGCTGTCGGGGGGGGAACGGCGGCGGGTGGAAATCGCGCGCTGTCTGGCCGCCAATCCGAAGTATCTGCTGCTGGACGAACCCTTTGCCGGGGTTGATCCGATTGCGGTGGGCGATATCCGCACCTTGGTGCATGACCTGAAATCGCGCGGTATCGGGGTGCTGATCACCGATCACAACGTGCGCGAGACGCTGGAAATCGTGGACCGCGCCTATATCCTGCATGACGGCAAGGTGTTGATGAGCGGGACGACCGAAGAGGTCGTGAACGACGAAATGGTCCGCCGCGTGTATCTGGGGCAGAACTTCCGGATTTCCTAATTTTGCAAGCAGTTACTGTCGGCGGAGCCGAGCAGAGAAACGCCTTGGGCATAACGTGCAAGGCCCTTCCCGACAGTCCGGGGGACTGTCGGGAAGGGCCGCCATAGGTCCGTGTGCAGACCGCCGGGATGTGCGCCCTCGGGCGCGCAGCCCGGTGGGGCGGGCTGCGCGCGGACCGGGACTTTGGGTCCCGGTCCAACCCTGACCGTTGCGACATAAGGCCGGGCGCACGGGCGCGCGTTGATACCCAATCATCCCACACCCTCCCCTCGTCACGATTCTGTTGACAACCGCCCCCGCCCTGTCGGTAAATGACTGGGATGCGAGCGAAAACCGCCCTGACCGTGTTCCGCCTATGCCGCCCTTCCGACGGTAGACGCGCTTGTGAATCACGAGGGCAAAACCCAGATCAATTTTACTTCGGACCTCTCTCCCTGCCGCAGGCAGGGGGCCGTCCGACACACGCGGAGGAAGCATCATGCGTTACCAGATCAGCGGCAGGCAGATCGACATAGGCGAGGCCCTTCAGACCCATGTGAAGGCCGAACTGGGCGAGGTGGTCGAGAAATACGCCCAGCGCCCGACCGACGTTGTCGTGGTGTTTTCCAAATCCGCGCATGAACTGGTCTGTGAAACCGTGATCCACCTGTCCACCGGCCTGACCGCGCAGGCCAAGGGCCATGCGACCGATATCTATGCCGCCTTTGAAAGCTGCCGCGAAAAGATGGACAAGCAGTTGCGGCGCTATAAGCGCCGTCTGCGCAACCATCACCGCGATCGCCCGGACCCGGTTGAATTCGGCGGCGGTTCTTCCTATATCCTCGCCCCAACAGAGGAAGCGGAAGACGACCACAGCGACCTGTCGCAACCCATCGTGATCGCCGAGATGGAGACGAAGATTCCTTCGATCACCGTCGGTGAAGCGGTGATGCAGCTTGAACTTGGCGGGCAGAAGATGTTGGTCTTTCGCAACGAAGGACATGGCGGCGTGAACGTGGTGTACCGTCGGGACGACGGCAACATCGGCTGGATCGACCCGCGCAACAGCAAATGATGCAGCCTTTTCTGGCGCGCATCGGGAACAACGGCGGCGCATGGAACTTGCCAAGTTATTGATGCCGGGGGCCGTCAGGGTCATCGGTCAAATCACCAGCAAAAAGCGTCTCTTTCAGGAATTGGGAGAGTTGGTCGCCGGGGCTTATGGCCTAACGGCGGCCATCGCCGTGGACGGCTTGCAGGAACGCGAAAGCCTTGGCCCCACCGGTGTGGGCCATGGCATCGCCTTGCCCCATGCACGGATTGAGGATCTCAACCGCATCGTCGGTGTGTTCATCCGGCTGGAAAAGCCGCTGGATTATGATTCGGTGGACCGTCAGCCGGTGGACCTGATCTTTGGCCTGTTCGCGCCCAAGGATTCCGGGGTGGATCACCTGAAAGCGCTGGCCTTGGTCAGCCGCACCATGCGCGATCAAAGCGTCGTGTCGAAACTGCGCGCCAATACCGACACAGCCAAGCTGCACGCCATCCTGACCGAAGCCCGCGCGCCGCAGGCGGCCTAAGCCGCGTAATCGTCGTAGCCAAAGGCGATGTAGTCGCGGCCATAGGCATCGCGGCAGGCAACCTCAAGCTCTTCGTCCCAGATCGCCGTCAGCGGCACCGGGGCAGGTTCATCCAGCGGCGGCAAGGGTGCGGGAGTGGCCCCAACCTCATCGCATAACCACGTCAAGCCTTTCGACAAACGATCCTCGCGCAGCACCACATCGGGGGCCTGGGCTTGGGCAAAGCCCTGCAACACCGCCGATTGGCTGGCCCAATGCGGATCGACCTTCACCGCCGTCTGCCCGCCAAGGTTTTTCTTGGCAAAGCGCAGGAACGCTAGGAACCCGTCCCGATAAGCCTGCGGGTCGGCGTAATGCCCGCCGATCTTTGGCAGGTTCACCCCGTGCTGGCGCGTCAGCATATTGCGAAAATCCTGCTGGGATGACTCCAGCACCTGTGCATTGAACACGGCATGGGCCCGCGCCAAGGGGTGCCGCACCACGGCAAAGCTGCGATGGCCGGGGGTGCTGCGCTTCCACTGGCGCAGGGATTTTTGGGTAAAATCGCGCTCTAGCCCGCCAAAGCCGGACAGCCACGCCATCACCTGCGCCACCGGACCACCCCGCAAGGGCATGAACAACAAAGCCGCCTCGCGCGCAGCGACAAAGCCGGGGATGCCCGCCGGACGGCGCGGTTCAAAATTCGGCGTGCGCGACAGGTTAAATCGGTCCAGCCGCGCCAAGGCTACCTCCATCGCCGGATAGTTTTCCACCTTGTCGGCGATGTCTTCGGGGTTTTGCTTTTTCAGCTTGTCGTCCAGCGCCTCGAGCCGGGCCGAAACACCCAACCAAGCCGCGAGACCATTCACGACATCGAGGTTCTGGATATCCTCATAATCCACATAATAAGCGACCTGACCCGAGGTTTGCAGCCGGTTCATCAGGCGCAGCTGAAACGCCTGCAAGGCCTCAAGGTGGTCTTCAAACTCTGCAGCGACAAACCGGGCGCGGGCGGTCTTGATGTTCTTGGGGTTGGTCAGTTTCCACTGCCCGGTCGCCTGCGCGATCTTCCAACTGACATAGCTTTCCACCGGGTTGCGGGTCAGGATGATCTTTGCGCAGCGCGCATCATCCATCACCGCATCAAACACCCGTGGGTCGTGGTCGTGGAAATAGCGAAAGCCTGAAAGCCCCTCAGTCCGGTCGCGCAACCGGCGCAGCAGCGGCAGCGGGTCGGCCTCGCGCTGGGTCAACGTGATGTCAAAAAGCTCTGTATGGTCCTTCTTGCCGATAAAGAAGGGATTGAACACCTCCCCGTGGCAGGTCACGCCTGACAGCGCATTCAGGTTGGCTTCTAGGAAATTGGAACCGGTCCGCATTTCAGCGAACATCACAAAACTGTCAAAACGTTGGGGCACTTGTCACTTCACCAGATAAGGCCGCCGCGTCCGGGCGGCAGAGGGGCGGGGATCATCGCCAGCCGGGAAATCCCCCATCAGCACCGGCTGCATCCCCTGATTGCGCAGGTTTTGCAGGAATTGGCCAAAGCCCGACAGATCAACCATCTTGGGCGCTTCGGTCAGACGGCGCAAGGAGCGGGGGCTGATCTCATCCACGATGGTCTGCAAAGGCTCCATCGGGTTTTCGACGAACTCGGCCAGCGTCCAGGTCCGCACCCGCGCCTTGGTGGAGCCGAGTTTCAGCACGTTCAGGAAATCGCTTTCCAGCTTTTGCAGGCGCGCGGCCTCTTTGCGAATTTCGCTGAAGTTGCGGTTGGACCGAAACAACGGCAGCGCCCAAGCGCCAGAGATGACCGAGATTTGCGCATTCGGGTCCAGCGCCATGAACCATGTCAGCGCTTGGCTGTCGGCAGGGCCGAACTGGAAACTTTGCCGCTCACCGCGGGTGGACCAGATCAGGTTGGTCAGAAAGCTGCGCGGATTGTAGTCGCGCAATTTGGCACTGTCAGACAGCGCGCCGTTATAGATCGTCTCCCCCCCCGCGAAATGCACGCGGTCGGGCGCGAACAGGTGACCGTGCACCCGCGTCCCAGTGACCTTGCCCAGCCATGTGTCGTAATTCTCAAACACATCGGCAAAGCCTTGGAAGACGGAATAGGGCGCGGCGGTTTTGCCGTTTTCCCAATCGGCATTCGGGAAGCGGCTTTGCATATAAAGCCCCGCCCGCCCTTTGGTGCGCCGCTCTACCGCCTTGGCGAACAGGCGGTCAATCTTGCCGGGGTTGGGTTCGCCCCCTGCCTGCGCTTCGGCGTCATCGTTCAGGAAGGTGCTGTAAAGTTTGGTCGCATAGGGCCAGATTTTGCGCGCCACAAAGCAATCAGACCGGCGCAGCAATTGCAGGTGATCGTCGTAAAAGATGTGCGGTTTGCCCTGAAAATCGAATTTCGACAGCGTCAGCGACCGGCTTTCCACGTTCGAGGACACTTGCCGCACCAGCGTTTGGAAATAGCTTTCATCGGGGATCCAGACCCGCCGGAAGTAGCGATCATTCGTCGCGCGGTCCGGACCTTCGAGGATCGCCGAAAGCGTTTGCCGCGTCAGGCACCACCACTGGCTGCCCAAATGCGGCACCAGACCTTCGGGCACCTGACGGCGAAAGCCGATCTGGCGTTGCATCCCGACATAGATGTCAAACAGCATCCGCTGCTTGCGCCACGAAAACGGAAAGCGCAGCGTAAAGCGTTCAAAATCAAGGCCACCGATGGTCCAGCCCACATCCTCGGTCGTGACGGATTCGATGAAATCGGTGCGTGGGCGCTGGTCCAGATAGGCCACCAGGTCCGCCACCGGACGCAGCGGCAGGCAAGACCCCGACGCAAGGTAGACATGCCGCACCGCCGGGAAGTCGGCCAACATCATCTCGGCCGCGTCTTGGGTGGCGGCGACAAGGCCCCATGTCCCCCATTCACAGGCATGCCGGGCCGAGAAACGCACATTCGTCAGGTCAGACAGATCGGCGCGTAGGCGGTCGTAGTTCCACTTCTCCACCCGCTTGTCGACATGGATGACCACCGGACAATCGCGTTCGGCCCAGTGCCGCGCGACCTGCGCCGCGCGTTCCAGCGCGGTGTGGCACAGCATGACAAAGCCAACCGTCATGCCCAATTCCCCTTGGACATCAGACCCAAAATCTCAAGCTGGCGCCAGTTGATATACTTCTCGCTCCAGCGGCACCACAGGTCGGGATGGCGGGCCAGACCGGCCTTGTAGGCCTTGTATTCATGGCTGGCAGCGTAATGTTGATTGCGCGCCATTTCCTCATCGGCCTTGGCGGGGAAGGTATCAAGGAACTTGGCGTGCAACAGGCAGCCGCTGGCCTTTTCCCCGCCCCATTCGTCATAAACAAGGTTCAAGCCGCGCGGCAGCAGCATATGAGTTGACGAGGCATAGGCAAATTCCCGGTTCCAGCGCACCAGGGGCACCTTGTTCAGCGCAGGCGCACGTTCGGGAATGTCAGCGAAGAACAGGCGCGCACGGGGGCCGCCTTGTATCCACAGATTGCCAAAACGGCGGTTGCGGCTGATCGTGTAATTGCCGCTGTCGAAATACTGGGTAATCTCCAGCGGATCTTGCCCTTCGGCATAGGGGCGGGCGTCAATCGGTCCCTTGGGATACATGTCCAGTAACATCGCCGAAAACGACTTGATCGACGAGGCATCCAGCCAATCGGTCAGCGCGCGCAGGGGCCGCGTGTCACAGAAGGGATAAACAAAAAACTCATCCGGATCGACACAGAGCGTCCAATGCCCATGCCCATGCTTGGCCAGCAGGAAATTCATCCAGTCCATCCCAAAGCGGGATCGCTTGTAACTGGCGTCGCTGCGCCAAAGCGACACATCCGGCTGCGCGGCCAGATACTCGCGCGTGCCATCCGTGCTGCCATTGTCCACGATCACGAAATGGTTGACGCCAAGATCGCGGTAGTAGCGCAGAAAGAACGGCATGCGGATGCGTTCATCGCGGATGGTCGAAAAGACCATGATGTGATCGGGCCGGATCTGGCTGGTACGATTGACGACAACCCGCAGCTCGCGCCCTTTGCGCCAAGCCCGCAAGCGCCAGCGTTGGCGCGAGAGTCGCAGAGCGTATCGTGTCAGGAGTCCCAATCGCTACTCTTCCCATGGGCGGACTGCCCGAAATGAATAAACGGCACAGATCATGCGCCGGTTAAGACCGCCCGGAAATGTTCTTGCCAGTGTGGCAAAACCTGCCCAGCGCCCGCATCGGCAAAGCGGCTTTCACCGACTTTCCGTTTTATTGTTTCAACCCAAGAATATATGTCGTCGGGCCGCAGGTAAACGGGATAGTCGCGCAATATCTCGCGGAAAACCGGTAGATCACTGCAGATAAGCGGAGCGGACAGGGCAGCGGCCTCGATCGCGGGCAGACCAAAGCCTTCGGCATGGCTGGGAAACAACAGGCCGTGTGTGCCCGCCAGCAGGGCCGAGACCGCGCCATCGGTCAATCCGCGAAGTTCGATCACGCCGGGTGGATCGGCATCCAAGCGCGCCAACAGGTCAGGACCGGCCCAACCGCGCCCTCCAACGATGAAAAGCCTTGGCAAGGGGCCGCCCGTTTTGGCCAGACGCTCCCAAACATCCAACAGCAGCGCGTGGTTCTTGCGCGGCTCAATCGTCCCTAAGATCACGAAATAGGGTGCGGTCAGGTCCAAGCCCGGCGGAAGCGCCGTGGGATCGGGTGGCGCGACACTTACCCCCAAGGGCGCGACGATCCCCGGTGGCACCCGGCCAAGGCGGGCCAGATGCGCTTCGGTCCCGGCGCGGGTGGCATGGGTCAGATGGATGACCACATCGGCATGGGCCGAAACGGCGGCCAGTTTGACGGCAAAGGCGGCAGGGGCATCGGCGCGGCTGAATTCCGGATGGTCCAGCGGGATACAGTCATGGACCATCACCAAACGACGCAGCCCCGCCTGCCCCAGTGCAGACAGCACCGGCGCGGACAGATTGCTGTGGCCAAAGTTCAGATAGACTGCCCCCTTGGGCAGATGCCGCAGCCCGCGCGCCAAGGCCCAGACCGGCACCCGTGCCAAGGCCAAGCGCCGCAACAGACTTTCCGCCCGCCCGCGCGCCGGATTGCCCCGCCGCGTCAGACGCGACAAGAGGTCCAGACGATCCGGCACAATGCGCCGCAAGGCCATGTCCTGCACTGCCTGTGCCCCGACACGCGGCAGTAACAAACAGCCAACTGAGGTGCGGACCAGCGCGAAAAGCGGGGTTTGCAGCGTCAGAAGATGTGACAGCCACGCCAATTCCACCCGGTCAATCCCGGTGAGGGTGAGATGCCCCTGACGCGAGACAAGCCGCGTCAGGTCAATCACATGGGCGGTCACAGGCGCGGATGCGGCCAAGGGCAAAGCCCCTTATTGCGCGGCCTTTTGCAGCGCGATCATGTCGTTCAGATAACTGGCGAATTCGTCGCGCAGGTCGGGTCGCGCCAGACCGAAGGCAACGGTCGCTTGCAAGAACCCGGCCTTTGAGCCGCAGTCATAGCGCTGACCCCGGAAGCGGTAACCGAACACCTTGCCCGACTTCACCTCTTCGGCGATGGCATCGGTCAGTTGGATTTCGCCACCTGCGCCCTGCTTCATCTTGTTGAGGTTGGTCATGATCTTTGGCGTCAGGATATAGCGCCCGATCACCGCAAGGTTCGACGGCGCGGTCCCGGCTTTGGGCTTTTCGACCATGCCCTTGGCCTTGACGATGGACCCCATATCCTCGGCTATGTCCAAGACCCCGTAGGATGCGGTTTTTTCGGGTGCCACTTCCATCGCGGCGACGACATTGCCGCCGGTCTGTTCATAGGCGTCCACCATCTGGGCCAGACAGGGCTTTTCCGCCGCAATCACGTCATCGGGCAGAAGCACGGCAAAAGGTTC
The DNA here is from genome assembly GCA_027487395.1 of Rhodobacter sp. Taxonomy (GTDB): domain Bacteria; phylum Pseudomonadota; class Alphaproteobacteria; order Rhodobacterales; family Rhodobacteraceae; genus Paragemmobacter. Next base: position 21,199 of record JAIYDR010000055.1, read on the forward strand.
GTTGCCAATCAGACGCCGCGCGCACCACACCGCGTGACCCAGACCCATCGGCCGGTTCTGGCGGATATAGGCGATGGCCCCGCTATCCATGTTGGTTTCCTTGAGGATGTCCAACAACTGGTCCTTGCCCGCCTTGCGCAGCGCGGATTCCAACTCGGGGGCCACGTCAAAGTAATCTTCAAGCGCGGATTTCCCGCGCGACGTGACGAAGATGAATTCCTTGATCCCTGCCGCCCGCGCCTCATCGATCGCGTATTGGATCAGGGGGCGGTCTACCAGCGTCATGATCTCTTTCGGGATCGACTTCGTGGCGGGAAGAAAGCGGGTTCCCAGACCCGCAACGGGAAAGATGGCCTTTGTGACCTTCTTCGGCTTCATATGTCACCCACTCATCGCGTTGGCCCCGCAAACACCCGAGGCATCGCCCACTATATGCCAAAACTTGGCGAAATTATGCCCACAGAAACAGTATAAAGTTAATGGCACAAATTGGAATCGATGTCGCGCCGGATATTCAGTTACTTCGTTGCTCGCAAGTGCGAAAGACGGGCCGATTCGTGGTATGCGCGCGCGTTGGGACGCCACAGGCGGAAAAGCGCCTCTTGCCGGTCTGCCGCGCCGAACAGCCCTCCGGTTTGCCGCCACACCCCATCGTCGCCAAAGCCATGCCAATGGGGGCGGGCATCCGGGGTGAACAGCAAAAGCGTGACGATCCGGCCTTGCGCCACGGCGGCGCGGGCCTGCGCCGCCAGCGTCGGGGCCTGATGCCGCCACCCCCAGAGCACCAAACCGGCGCGCGGAGCGGGTCCGTCAAAAGGCAGAAACGCCGTCAGAGGCGATGACAGGGCCGGCGGATTGGACAGCGTGCGCACCAGACCCTCTGCCCAGCCCGCGCGCAAACTGGCCAAAAGGCGCGAAACATCGCGCGGTTCGATCCGGCCCGCCACCATATGCGCCAAGGCGCGATAGCGTTCGCGGTCGATCAATGCTGCAAAATCCCGCTCAGTGGCGGCGCCGGAATGACGACGCAGGAACACTGCGGTGCTGGCGCCAATCTCCTGCAGGGTTTTCGGCACACGGTCGGCGCGGCGGTTTGGGCCTTCGGCAAAACCGTGATGCACTTGCGCATCCGGCACGATGGCAGTCAGGCCCTGACCGGCAAGGCGCAGGTTCAGGTCGGTTTCATCATGGAAGAACCGGTATGCCGGATCGAACCCCCCTGCCCCGGCCAAGACGTCACGGCGAAAAGCGCAGTTGGTGCCTTGGGTCTTGACCGCGCGGGCGGGGGTGGACGGCAGCAGGGTCACACCATCCACCGTCATGGGGATGTCATCGCCCTTTCGATCCACCCACGCCGCCCGCCACTGAAAGCTTATCCCATTGCGCCCGCGGATGAACCCGGTCGAAGCAATCACTTGCGCGTCCACGAAAGGCGCAGTCAGGCGCGACAGCCATGTGGGTTCCGGCACGGAGTCATCGTCGATGAAGGCCACGACCTCTCCCGCCGCCTGAGCGATGCCAAGGTTGCGCGCGGCAGAAATGTTGGGCTGGTCGAACCCCACTGTCTTGACGGAAAATCCTTGCGCTGCGGCTAGTCCGGCGGGGTCGGCGACCACCACCACCTCAAACCCCGGCATATCCTGTTGGGTCAGACCCAGAAGGCAGCGCCGCAGCAGCGCAGGGCGGTGGCGGCTGACGATGACGACGCTGACCCGCACCGCCCCCGACCCTTCAGGCCATTTCGGCCATCATGGCCTCAATCACCGGGACGTCGCTGGGGTTGTTCAGCTCCCAAAACTGCCGGCCTTGCGCCTGCACTTCAACGCAGAGCACCTGCCGCCCGTTTTCAAGGAAGCGCAACTGCTCCAACCCTTCCAGCTTTTCCAGCGGACCGATGGGCCAGGCGGGATAAGCGGCGAGTGCAGCAGGGCGGTAGGCATAGACGCCGACATGGTGGAACACCGGGGTCGGGTCTTCATCGCCATAGCTTTGGCCGGTAAAGGGGATGACTTCCTTCGAGAAATAAAGCCCCCGTCCCCCCGCGCCGAACACCGCCGTCGTTCCACCGACACGCCCATTGCGGCGATCTTCCAGCAATTTGGACAGCATCCGCCCTTCGCACCGCAGCACTGGCGTTGCGATTTCCGCCGCCGGATTGGCGCGCAGACCGGCAACGAGGTCTTCGATGAACCACGCCGGGGTCAGGGGTGCGTCGCCTTGCAGGTTCACAACGATATCGAACCCTGGCAGTTTCGCGGCCACCTCGGCGCAACGTTCGGTGCCGTTCTGACAGTCGGTCGAGGTCATCACCACCTCTGCCCCGAAACCCAAAGCATGGTCGCGGATGCGGTCATCATCGGTGGCAACCACCACGCGGTCCGCACCCTTGACGGCCATCGCAGCCTCCCAAGACCGGCGGATCAGGGTCTTTTCCCCATCCGGGCCTTTCAGGGCCACAAGCGGTTTGCCGGGGTAACGAGTGCTGGCATAGCGGGCCGGTATGGCGATCAGGACGGTCATTTTTTCAGCTCTACCCCCGGGGCATAGGCGATGAAGAACGGATTGTCCCAGCCCGCCTTGCCATAGGTCAGGGGCGAGTGGTCATCCATCCGCACGACATGCCCACCTGCGCCGCGCAAGACGGCATCGCCTGCTGCGGTGTCCCATTCCATCGTGCGACCAAGCCGGGGATACAAATCCGCCTCGCCCGTCGCCACCAGACAGAATTTCAACGACGACCCGGCGCTGCGGCTGTCTTTCACTTCATATTTGCCGATGTAATCATCCGTCGCCGCATCGCGGTGGGATTTTGACGCCACCACCATCAGCGCGGCATTATCCGGTGTGGCGACATGGATCGGGGTCAGCGCACCGGGGATGGCCTTGTCAAAGGGCCCAAGCTCTTCAACCGCTTGCCCATCGGCCTGCGTGTAGAACAGCCGCCCTTGCGCAGGGGCATAGACCACGCCGCGCAGGGGCAGACCGTCCTGCACATAGGCGATGTTGACAGTAAAATCCCCGCGCCGCTGGACGAATTCCTTGGTTCCATCCAAGGGATCGACGATCAGAAACGTCCGCGCCGTCAGGGCATGGCTGTCGGCCTGTTCTTCGGTGATCAGCACCACATCCGGAAACGCCGCGCGCAGCCCGGCCGAGATCAGCGCATCCGCCGCCTCATCGGCTTCGGTCACCGGCGAGGAGTCGCTCTTGGACTTCACCGCAAAATCTGGCCCGTCATAGACCTGCATGATCCGGTCGCCGGCTTCCAGGGCCAGACGGCGGATGACGGGAACGAGGGCGGCGAAATCCATTGACGACTCCTTGAACGGCGCAGCAACCATAAGACAATTGCAACGATTGAACGAAACACGTTCCCGCCTTATCATGCTGATTGCAGGAAACGGCAAGATTCCTGCTTGGGGACGGGACAACTCATCCCACAGGTCAAGAGGCGCGCCGTGATTTTCAAGGCCAAGATAGATCCGAAACGCGGCCAAAGTGCCGCGACGATGTTCGAGTTGATCTTTCACACGGCTGTGCACAACGTCCGCATCGGCCATCAAAGCCCGATTATCGGCCTTGTGCTGTCCATGCTGCAAACCCTGACGATGGTCGCGGGCTTTTATGTGATGTTCCACTTTGCCGGGATGCGCAGTTCCGCGATCCGGGGCGATTACATCCTTTATATCTTCTCTGGCATCTTCATGTTCATGCTGCACACCAAGGCCATGAGCGCGGTGATGAAGGCTGATGGCCCGACGTCTAACATGATGAAGCACGCCCCGATGAACACCATCGTGGCAATCTGCGGGTCGGCGTTGAGTGCGCTTTATCTGCAAATGCTGGCGCTGTTCGTGGTGCTTTGGTTCTATCACGCCATGTTCAATCCTATCACGATCGAACAGCCGGTTCAGGTGATGGGAATGATGCTGATTTCATGGGGCAGCGGTGCGGCCATCGGGATGCTGTTCCGCTCGGCCTCGCCTTGGAATCCAAAGCTGATCGCGGTGATCTCTGGTCTTTACATGCGCCTGAACATGATCTCGTCGGGCAAGATGTTCGTGGCCAACACCATGCCCACGGCGCTGGTCAAAGTGTTCGATTGGAACCCGCTGTTTCACACCATTGACCAAGGGCGGGGCTATATCTTCCTGAACTACAATCCGCATTACTCCAGCATCACTTACCCCATCGTGATCACGCTGATCTGCATCGTCATCGGGTTGATGGGCGAGTTCTACACCAAGCAATACGCCTCCTTGTCTTGGCAGCAGGGCAAGTGATCTGACGATCACAACCGATCGGCAAAGATTCCCCTGCGGCCAGCGCTTGCAGGCCCCATGGCCCCCCCTTATATACGGCCAGATGCCGAAGGGGCGGGCCGCCCTGACGGTTACACTTGGGATCGGGGTCGGGTGCCGCTGATGGGCCCAACCCCCTAACATCGCCGAAAGAAGAGGTAGCCTATCATGGCCAAAGTCATCGGAATTGACCTCGGGACCACGAACTCCTGCGTTGCGATCATGGATGGGTCGCAGCCGCGGGTGATCGAAAACTCGGAAGGGGCGCGCACCACGCCTTCGATCGTCGGCTTCACCGAAAGCGAACGACTGGTCGGGCAGGCCGCCAAACGGCAGGCCGTCACCAATGCCGCCAACACCATCTTTGCCGTCAAGCGCCTGATCGGACGCCGCTTTGATGATCCGGTGATCGTCAAAGACCAAAAGAACATGCCCTACAAGATCACCAACGGCGGCAATGGCGACGCTTGGGTCGAAGTCCGGGGCGAGAAGTATTCGCCAAGCCAAGTTTCCGCCTTCATCCTGCAAAAGATGAAGGAAACCGCCGAATCCTATCTGGGTGAGTCGGTCACGCAGGCGGTCATCACGGTCCCGGCCTATTTCAACGACGCGCAGCGTCAGGCCACCAAGGACGCGGGCAAGATCGCCGGACTTGAGGTGTTGCGCATCATCAACGAACCGACCGCTGCCGCGCTGGCCTATGGTCTGGACAAGAAAGAAGCGCGCACCATCGCGGTCTATGACCTTGGCGGCGGTACATTCGACATCACCATTCTGGAAATCGACGACGGCTTGTTCGAAGTGAAATCCACCAACGGGGACACCTTCCTTGGCGGTGAAGACTTCGACATGCGCATCGTCAATTATCTGTCGGATGAGTTCAAGAAAGAGCATGGCGTAGACCTGTCCTTGGACAAGATGGCGCTGCAACGCCTGAAAGAAGCGGCGGAAAAGGCCAAGATCGAACTGTCCTCCAGCCAACAAACCGAAATCAACCAGCCGTTCATCTCGATGGACCGCAATACCGGCCAGCCGCTGCACCTTGTGGTGAAGCTGACCCGTGCCAAGCTGGAATCCTTGGTCGATGACCTGATCAAGAAGTCGATCAAGCCCTGCCAAGCCGCGCTGAAAGATGCGGGCCTGTCGATGTCTGACATCGACGAAGTGGTTCTGGTCGGCGGGATGACCCGGATGCCGAAAGTCATCGAAGAGGTGACCAAGTTCTTCGGCAAGGAACCGCACAAGGGCGTGAACCCTGATGAAGTCGTGGCCGCCGGGGCCGCGATTCAGGCGGGCGTGCTGCAAGGCGACGTCAAGGATGTGGTCCTGCTGGACGTGACCCCGCTTTCGCTGGGCATCGAAACGCTGGGCGGCGTCTTCACGCGCTTGATCGACCGCAACACCACGATCCCGACCAAGAAAAGCCAGATCTTCTCGACCGCCGAAGACAACCAGAATGCGGTGACGCTGCGGGTCTTCCAAGGCGAACGGGAAATGGCTGCGGACAACAAGATGTTGGGCCAGTTCAATCTGGAAAGCATCCCGCCCGCCCCGCGTGGCATGCCCCAGATCGAGGTCACCTTTGACATCGACGCCAACGGCATCGTGACCGTCAAGGCCAAGGACAAGGGGACCAACCGCGAACAGGCGATCACGATCCAAGCCTCGGGCGGGTTGTCGGACGAAGACATCGACAAAATGGTGAAAGACGCCGAGGCAAACGCCGAAGCCGATCGCCAGCGCCGGGAGCTGGTGGAAACCCGCAATCAGGCCGAAAGCCTGCTGCACTCCACCAAGAAGTCGCTGGCCGAGCATTCCGACGAGGGGGAACCCTCCACC
>JAIYDR010000186.1 GCA_027487395.1 Rhodobacter sp.
CAGCCTCGCGCGCGGGGGCTTGGTTGAAGAGGCTGCGGCCCTTGTCGAACAGGTCGGTTTCCGGGCCGTTGAGGTATTTCGCCCGCGCATTCGGGTCCATCGACCGGCCACCAAGCGAAATGGCCTTGCCGCGCCCGTCGCGGATCGGAAAGATGATGCGGCCCCGGAACCGGTCATAGGGCGGCCCGCCGTCATCTGGCTTGGCCCAGACCCCGGCATCGACGATCAGATCGGGCGCGATCCCTTTCTGGGTCAAGGCATGGAACAGGCCTTGGCGCTGATCCGGCGCGAAACCAATCTCCCACCGCTCTTGCGCGGCAGGGGACAGACGGCGCTTTTCCAGATAAGCGCGAGCATCGGCAGCGGCCGAGGTTTTCAGTTGCAGGCGGAACCATTTCACCGCCTCTTCCATCACCTCGGCCAGTTGCGTCCGCCGATCCGCCTTGACCGCTGCTTGCGGATCGCGGGCGGGCATCTGCATCCCGGCCTCGCGCGCCAAAACCTCGACCGCTTCCATGAAGCCGAGGTTGTCGGACTCCTTCACAAAGGTCAGCACATCGCCTTTGGCGTGGCAGCCAAAGCAATAATAGAACCCCTTGCGGTCATCGACGTGGAAGGAGGCCGACTTTTCCTGATGGAACGGGCACGGTGCCCACCAATCACCCTTGGCCATATTGGACTTGCGCATGTCCCATGTGACCTTGCGCCCGACGATCTGTGACAGCGTCACACGGGTGCGGAGTTCATCAAGGAAGCCGGGTGAGAGGGACATGCTGTCTATATCGGCCTTGGCCGCGCGTGAGTCCAGTGACACCGCGCGCCCTGCCTGAACCCCGGGGAGGGTTTTCCACCCTCCCCGGACCCCACCCGAGGATATTTGGGCAGAGAAGACCGGGGCAGGAAGAGGTTACTCGACGCTGGCGCGGGCGTGCAGATGTTCCAGCGCGTCGCCGATTTCGTGCCAAGCGGTGCGGGCCATGGAGCGGAAGATCATGATCTCGAACCCTTGGTCCGCGAGGCGCGACAGGATCATCGACATATGGCCAAGGGGTGCGCGGTTGGTGCTGCCGATGGGGAAGGTTTTGGCGCGCAGGTCGATGGGGACCAGACGGGCTAAGGTGGCTTCGGCTTGCGGGCCGCTCAGCGTCAGGCGCGCCCAGCCATCGGATTGATCCGTCAGCGCGGCATGCTCGGCCAGCCCTTCGGGGGCAGGCGCGCCAATGAGGAAGGCTTGATCGCGGCCCGTCCAGATCAGGCGCACCTCGCCCATGGCGCTGTGGCTGTTCGGGGCGGGGAATGTCACGCCCAAGGGCATGAGCGCTGCATTCACCTGCTTTTTGCGTCCCGGATAAGGCGCGACCGAGGTCATGGACAGGATGGGTGCTTCGGCCAGTTCCGTGGCGGCAAGCAACAATGGGACCGGGCCGCCGAGGGCGGTTTTGGCGATCAGTTCAGGCACGGAGTTTGGCCCCTTCCTTGTCGAAGAACACCGGATCGGCAACCTCGCAGATCACATCAATGTCGCGCAGATGGTCGATCAGACGAATGGTTTCGCCATGCCGCGCACGGCCCTTTTCCAGAAAGGCCAGCGCCAGCCAGCAGTTCAGCGTATCCGACCAGCCGACCGAGGTGACATAGCCCTGATCGGTTTCACGGTGCACCCTGTCGCCCGCGCGGAAGAGATGCGCCCCGGCGGTGATCGGGGCTTGCGCGCGCAGACCGACCAGTTGTTGGCGTTCGTCCCCGACCAGACCGGGACGGGCCGCCGCCGCCTTGCCGATACAGTCTTTCTTGGCGCTGACCATCTTTTCCATGCCGATGTCATAGGCCGTCACGCGGCCATGAATCTCGGCATGGGTGATGAAGCCCTTTTCAATGCGCAGGACGTTCAGCGCCTCCATCCCATAGGGCCCGCCGCCCAGCGTTTCGGCGCGGGCGAGCAGGTCGCGGAACAGCGCCTCGCCATAGCGGGTGGGGACAGCGATTTCATAGCCCTCTTCGCCGCTAAAGGAGATGCGGAAGAGCCGCGCCTTGACCGAGCCGAGGGTCACATCGGTGACGCCCATGAAGGGCAGGTCAGGCGTGCGGTCCAGCATGGTCGCCAAAAGTGCCCGTGCGCGAGGGCCTGCGATGGCGAATTGCGCCCAAGCTTCGGTGACCGAGATGAAACGCACATCCCAATCGGCGCAAAACGCCTGATGCACGAAATCCAGATGCCGCATCACCAGACCCGCCGCCGCTGTGGTGGTGGTCATCAGATAGTGATGTTCCCCCAGTCGGGCGGTGGTGCCGTCATCCAGCACCATGCCATCTTCGCGCAGCATCAGCCCGTAGCGGACCTTGCCCGCGGGCAGGGTTGAGAAGGTGTTGGTATAGACGAAGTCCAGAAACCGCGCCGCGTCTTTGCCTTGGATGTCAATCTTGCCCAAGGTGGACACATCCGCGACACCGACGGCGGTACGGACCATGCGGACCTCGCGGTTGCAGCTTTCCTGCCACGTCTTTTCGCCGGGTTTGGGGAAGTAGGACGGGCGATACCAGAGCCCTGCCTCGATCATCGGGGCCCCCCGGTCGCGGCTGGCTTGATCCGAGGTCAGAAAGCGTTGCGGCGCAAAGCCCTGTGCCTTGCCCCCTGCCCCCATCGCACCGATCGAGGTCGGCACAAAGGGCGGGCGGAAGGTGGTGGTGCCTGTTTCCGGGATCGCGCGGCCCGTCACATCGGCCAGCACGGCCAAGGCCGCGACGTTGGAGTTCTTGCCCTGATCGGGGGCCATGCCTTGCGTCGTGTAGCGCTTCATATGCTCGACGCTGCGGAAGTTTTCCTGCGCCGAAAGCGCCACATCCTTGGTGGTGACGTCATTGGCGAAGTCGAGCCATTGCCGCCCCTCGGCCCCCGGCGTTTGCCAGAAGGCTTCGATGACATAGGGCGCGTTTTCCGCGCTTGGCAGGTCGGGAGTGGCGGCGATAATGCCCAGCGCCGACAGCGACTCGGCGGCAGCCGCAGCGCCATTGGCCAAGGCGGCAGCGGTGGAGAAGTCACCGGCACAAGCACCCGCAGGGATCAGCCCCGGCACGGCATTTGCGGCAGGAACGAAACCGGCGATGTCGTCGCGCCAGATCGGCCGCCCGTTCAGGTGGCAGGTGATGTGGACAGTCGGGTTCCAGCCACCCGACATGGCCAGACAATCGGTCTCAATCGTCAGCTTGCCGCCCTTGTGTGCCACCTCGATAGAGGTCAATCCAAGCCGCCCTTTGGTCCCGGTGATGCGCGCGCCGAGATAGACGGGACAATCTTCCACCGCGCTGGCGTTTTCGCGGGTGTCAAGGATCGCCGCCACCTTGACCCCTGCCGCCATGATCTGCCGCGCAACCTCACGCGCGCCGTCATTGTTGGCGATGAAGGTGATGCGCTTGCCCGGAACCACGCCCCAACGGTTGAGATAGGCCCGCAAGGCCGAGGCGAGCATAATGCCGGGGCGGTCATTGCCGGGGAAGACCACGGGGCGCTCCAAAGCACCCGCCGCCAAGACAGACCGCTTGGCGACGATGCGCCAGAAACATTCGCGCGGCAGGTCCGTGCGGGGGGCGAGGTGCAGCCCTACGCGTTCGAGCGCGGAATAGGTGCCGTCGTCGTAAACGCCCGTCACGGTCGTGCGCGGCATGATCCGCACATTGGGGAGTGCTTTCAGTTCGGCCAATACCTCGGCCACCCAGTCGACCGACGCCTGCCCCCCCACCTGTCCGCCATCCGAGAGCAAACGCCCCCCCAGACGGGCATCCTCTTCGGCCAAGATCACATCTGCACCTGCCCGCGCCGCCGTCAGCGCCGCCATCAGGCCCGCGGGGCCAGAGCCGATCACCAGAAGGTCGCAGAAGGCAAAAGCCTTTTCATAGGCCGCTTCGTCATGCTGCGCGACCAGCGTGCCAAGCCCTGCGGCGCGGCGGATCACGGGCTCATAGAGCTTTTCCCAGAACGCGCGGGGCCAAGTGAAGGTCTTGTAATAGAACCCCGCCGACAAGAAGGGCGAGAGCAGGTCATTCACGCCCAGCACGTCAAACTTCAGCGACGGAAAGCGGTTCTGGCTGCGGGCTGTCAGCCCGTCATAGAGTTCCTGCACTGTGGCACGGACATTGGGGGTGTGGTGATTGCCATCGACCACCTCAACCATGCCATTGGGTTCTTCGGACCCCGCGGTCAGAAGCCCGCGCGGGCGATGGTATTTGAAACTGCGGCCGACCAGCTTCACGCCATTGGCCAGCAGGGCCGAGGCGAGGGTATCGCCAGTGAACCCGGTATACTCCACGCCATCAAAGCGAAAGCGCAGCGGTTTGCTGCGGTCGATGTGACCCTTGCCCTCGATCCTCATTGCGTGGCCCCCTTCACCGGTGCCACGGCTTCGACCTTCAGGATCGCATGCGTCACCGTGTTGCGGGTCACCGCCAGCCATGAGGTGCAGCCCATGTCGTGATACCACAGATCGCGCGTCACCCCGGCGGGGTTGTCGCGGTTGTGCAGGTAATCGTCCCACGCCGCTGGGGCGGCATCCGCGACAGGGCGGTTCAGATAGTCATCCGTTCCGTAGTAGTAGAACTCGCGCCGGTCGCGCGGTCCGCAAAGGGGGCAGGTGATCCGCATGAGAACCTCAGTGCAAGTTATGTTGCGAGCCGGTGCCTTCTTCGTCCAGAAGATGGCCAGTCGCAAAACGGTTCAGCTTGAAGCGGGCGGCGACGGGGTGGGATTCCCCGGTTGCCATCAGATGCGCCATGCACCAGCCCGAGGCGGGAACGGCCTTGAAGCCCCCGTAATTCCAGCCGCAATCGACGAACAGCCCGTCGATATGCGTCTTGTCGATGATGGGTGAGCCATCGGGCGACATGTCCATGATCCCCCCCCATGACCGCAGCACTTTGGCGCGGCCGATCATTGGCATCAGGGTCATCCCCGCCTCCATCACATGCTCCACCATCGGCAGGTTTCCCCGCGCGGCGTAGCTGGAATAAAAGTCAAGGTCGCCGCCGAACACCAACCCGCCCTTGTCGGATTGGCTGATGTAGAAATGGCCCATGCCGAAACTGATGACGTGGTCGATGACGGGTTTCAGCCCTTCGGTCACAAAGGCTTGCAGAACGTGGCTTTCAATCGGCAGGCGCATCCCGGCCATCGCGGCGACCTGAGACGAGCGCCCCGCCACAACCATGCCGACCTTTTTTGCCTTGATCGCGCCGCGTGTGGTCTGCACGCCCACGACGCGCCCGTTTTCAATGTCTATGCCGGTGACTTCGCAATTCTGGATCAGATCCACCCCGCGCTGGTCCGCGCCGCGCGCATAGCCCCAAGCCACCGCATCATGCCGCGCCGTGCCGCCGCGCGGGTGGTAAAGCCCGCCATAGATCGGGAAACGGGTCTGTTCGAAATCAAGGTAAGGCAGATGTTCGCGCACGCCTTCACGGTCCAAAAGGATCGCATCATCGCCTTGGTTGATCATCGAATTGCCGCGACGCGCAAAGGCATCGCGCTGGCCGTCCGAATGGAACAGGTTGATCAGCCCGCGCTGCGAATGCATCACATTGTAATTCAGATCAGTTTCCAGCGTTTCCCACAGTTTCATCGAGTGGGAGTAGAATTCCGAGTTTCCCGGCAGGATGTAATTTGCGCGCACGATGGTGGTGTTGCGCCCGATGTTGCCGGACCCAAGGTAGCCCTTTTCCAGCACGGCGATGTTGGTCAGCCCGTGGTTCTTGGCCAGATAATAGGCCGTGGACAGGCCATGCCCTCCGCCGCCGATGATGATGGCATCATATTCGGCCTTTGGCGCAGGGTCGCGCCACGCGGGCTTCCACCCTTTGTTGCCGAAAAGACCCTCGGTGATGACCTTGAAGCCCGAATAGCGCATGGCGTTCCGTCCTGTGGCAGACACGCCCAAGAAGATGCGTGTCGCGCTGCAAGATGCAATCCCCCCTCTGCATCGCCTTTGCCATCAGCGACAGGTTTCTGTCGCATCTGCCCGATGCTGGCATGAAGGGATCGAAACGCGGGGCCCCTTTGGGACGCCAAACGGTGCAAAAGGCCACCGCGCCGATGCCAGACTGATGCCGGACGCCGAGGCCAACACTCTCTCAATTTGAGCAGAAATTAGGCGATTTTCGCCCAAATACAGCCTTAAGTCTGGGTTAAATCTCTTCTGGTCGGACCGGACCCTTTCCGCCTGACAGTGAAGAACCGAGGAAAATCCCTGATGCTTTTCATGCCAACCCCCAACCCGACAGCCATCTGTAAGGCCATGCCCGATGCAGTGCGTGGCCGAATCGATGCCATCGGGTGGCGAAGGACCCGGGCAGAACATCGTTTTTGGTGCGGCCACAATCCAGCCACCTTCTCTGGGATTGATCACCCGCTGACTGCACTTCATGTCCG
>JAIYDR010000342.1 GCA_027487395.1 Rhodobacter sp.
GCGCCCAAAGACCGCGATGTCGCGATGGTCTTCGAGAACTACGCGCTCTATCCGCACAAGACGGTGTTTGAAAACATCGCCAACCCGCTGCGACTGCGCAATGCCAGCGAAGCCACGATCAAGGAACGGGTCACCGGTGCTGCCAAGCTTCTTGAAATCGACCACTTGCTGGACCGCCGCCCCCATGAGCTTTCGGGTGGGCAGAAACAACGCGTCGCAATCGGGCGTGCCATCGTGCGCGAGCCAAAGCTGTTCTTGTTCGACGAACCGATCGCCCACCTTGACGCCAAGCTGCGCGCTCACATGCGCGGCGAGATCAAGCACCTGCAAAAGACGCTTGGCACGACGATGATCTACGTCACCCATGACCAGCTCGAAGCCCTGTCGATGGCCGATTACATCGCCGTCATGCATGAGGGTGAATTGCAGCAATGGGGCACGCCGAGCGAAATCTTCAACCACCCCATCAACGCTTGGGTGGCCGGTTTCGTCGGCGAACCCGCGATGAATTTTGTCACGACCGGCGTTCAGGGATCCGGTGACAACGTCATTCTGACGCACCAGAATTTCGAAATCCCGCTGCTGCCGTCGCAAATCGGTAAGCTGAACGGGGCCGCAAAGAACGGTACCGCACGCATGGGTGTGCGCCCGGATGCCCTGTCAATCAGCCTGACAAAACCCGAGGGCCCGTCTATCAATGGCGTCATCTTCGTCAACGAATTGCTCGGTGGCGACATGCTGGTCGAAGTGCAACTGCAAGGCACGCGGATGCGCGTGAAAACCACACCCGAATTCTCTGGCAGGCCGGGTGACGCGTGTTGGCTGACCGTAAACCGCGACAAGTGGCATGTGTTTGACGCAGGAAATGGCAATGCCTATTTCTGACGCCGTCGCATCTCCGGCATACACCGAAGCGCTTGCAGGTTTTGCCGCCAAGCACATCCCTGCGCGCGGGGCGGCAGGTGTCTTGCAGGCCTATGCGGTTGTGCAGCAGATGCCCTATTTCTCGGGGGCGGACAGAACGCCGCTGACGGCTTTGCGCGATGGTCGTGGGGCCTGCACTGCCAAGCACATCATTTTGCGTGATCTCTTGCGTGCGATTGGGCAACGGGCAGATGTCGAGATTGTTCAGGGGGATTTTGCTGCCGCAATTCCCCTGCATCCCACACAGGAATCAGCCTTGGCAGAGATGATAGGCCAAGCGGACGTGACCGATTTTCACTGTCGGGTTGTTTTGCGCGGCGTTGATGGCGACCGCAGACTTGATGCGACATGGCCGGACGCGTTGGCGCATTACGGCTTTTCGGTCAACGGTGGCTGGACGGGAAAGGGTGATACGCTTCAAGCCATGCCGGATGCCATCCTGCGGGCGACGCCCGAAGATGTGCTGTCAACCAAGGCAGATATGTTAAGCACACTTGGCCCCGCGATGATCGCGAAGCGGCTTGAATTCTTACGTCTGCTTTCTGGCTGGATGGCGGGACTGCAGATGACCAAAACGTCGGGGAGGGCGTAATGGCTAAGTCTAAGCGGGTTTTCGTCGGAATTGATGCCGGAACCACGGGTTGCACCGTGATTGTCTTTGATGAGGCGGGCAACAACGTTGGCCAGGGCTATCAGGAATATGATTGCTCCTCGCCGCAACCCGGCTGGATCGAGCAAGACCTCGACTCTGTCTGGCGCGGCATTTGCTCTGCGTCAAAGCAGGCCGTCGCGAAAGCGGACCTTCCCGCATCCGCCTATCATTCTGTGGGCTTGTCCAGCCAACGCGGCACCTTCGGGATGCTGGACGCGGATCGTCGCCCGCTGATGAACAGCCTTGTTTGGAATTGCGGCCGCGCCCTCAAGAGTGTTGCGGCGATCACGGCCGAATTTGGTGCCGAAGAACACCAGCGCCACACCGGAATGCAGATCAGCCCGCTTTGGTCGGCGTCCAAAATCATTTGGCTGCGCGAGAACCGTCCCGATCTGTTCGATGCGACGCGGTGGTTCGTCAACGGACAGGAGTTCTTCCTGTGGCGAATGGGGGCCGACGATTGGGCAACCGACCCCGCCTCATTGACACTGAACGGCATGATGGACATCGCAAAACTCGATTGGTCCGATCGCATCCTGAAGATTTGCGGCGTTGGCCGTGATCGCCTACCGCCTGTCGGCAATCCCGCCGCTCAGGTGGGGCGGTTGTCGAAAGCCGCAGCCCATGAGACGGGCTTGCCCGAAGGCATGATCCTCTGCCGCGGCGCAGGTGACCAGCAATGCGCCGCCATCGGTGCAGGTGTCATCCGGCAAGGCATGGCGGAATTCACCGTTGGCACATCGGGCGTGATGGTGGCCCACCTCGACAGCGTGGACCGCATCAAGGGCAACAAACTCTGGTGGGGTGGACATGGCGTGCCCGGTGCGTGGGATATCGAAGGCGGCGCCTTTGCTTTGGGCGCGTCTTTACGTTGGTGGCGCGATCACCTTGGTCTGAACGAGTTGGAAGAGGGCAAGCGCCAAGGCCGCAGCGTCTATTCCGTCATGGTGGATAAAGCCGCCGACTCGCGTCCCGGGGCCAATGGGGCCATGTTCCACAGCTTCATGGCAAGTCAGGTGACACCCTATTATGACGCTGTCGCCCGCGGCAGTTTCCTTGGGCTGGGCCTCTATCACGAACGCCATGACCTGATCCGTGCTTTGCTGGAAGGCTGCGCGCATGAGATGAAAATGGTGGTCGACAGCTTCCAGTCCGATATCGAGGGCGGGATCAACGATTTCCGCCTGACGGGCGGCGGCACAAAGTCGGACGGTTTCGCGCAAATCATGACCGACGTCATCGGAATGCCCTCCACCGTCACCCGCGAACGCGAATGCACGGCACTGGGTGCGGCCATCCTTGGTGCCTTCGGTGCCGGGGCCTTCTCCAGCATCGACGAGGCTGTGGGCGCAATGGTGCAGGTGGAATCGACCTTCGAACCAAACGCAAACCTGCAAGCGTTGTACGGCGAACATCACGCCATTTACCGCAATATCTATGAGGCCATCGCCCAATCTGGCCAATACGCCGCCCTTTCCGACTTCTCGCTCAAGTATCAATAACTGAAGGGAAAAAGACCATGCCGATACCGGGTATCCGTGGAATGGAACACATCGGGATCACCGTTCCCGACATCAACGAAGCCTGCGACTTCTTCACCAACATTCTGGGGGCAGAGGTGTTGTTCACCGCCGCCACCGACTTCAAGGGTGAAGGTGACTGGATGCACGAACACCTGAACGTGCATCCGCGTGCCGAGATCAATGAGTTCCGCTATGTCCGTCTGGGCAACGGCACCAACCTTGAAGTGTTTCAATACACCGCTCCCGACCAGCACAAGGGTTGGCCACTCAAAAACAGCGACGAAGGCGGTCATCACATCGCTTTCTACGTCGATGACATGGATGCGGCGATCAAGTACCTCAAGGACAATGGCGTGAAAGTGCTGGGCGAACCGACCTCGTATACCGATGGTCCGAACCTCGGGCTGACATGGTGCTACTTCCTCGCCCCTTGGGGATTGCAGCTTGAAGTCGTGTCCTCTCCGAACGGTACCACCTTTGACAACGAGGCCAAGGCTGCCGGTCGCCGCCGTCTGTTTGACCCGTCGCGCCCCGCCGAAACCCTGATCTGACACCTTTACACCGCCTGCCGGACCACCGGCAGGTGCCTTCACAGGAACAGAAGCTATGCCACTCCTTCCCATGGGCCCGATGCTGCGCCATGCCCGCGCAAACCGCTACGGGATCGCCGCCTATAACATGATCGACTTCAACTCGGCCCGCGCCATCATCGATGGCGCGACGGCCCTTGATGCGCCGATGATCGTTCAGGTTTCGGTCAAGACGGTGAAGCATTGGGGCGCCAAGCATGTGGCCACATGGGTGCGGATGCTGGCCAATGATGCGCCCGTTCCAGTTGCCCTGCATCTGGATCATTGCACCGACGTTGATGTGATCCGCCGCTGTATCGACGCGGGCTGGACCTCCGTGATGTTTGACGGATCGGCCCTGCCCTTCGCCGAAAACCTTGCAACGTCGCAACAGGTCTACGCCCTGACCGAAGCCGCCGGGATCGGGCTTGAGGCTGAGATTGGTGCCATCGGCGGAGTCGAGGATGACAAGGTCGTCAACGATGACCAGTCGCGTCTGGCAAACTTTGACGAATGCGTGGCCTTCGTCCGCGATATGCCCAATCTTGCGGTTTTCGCCCCGGCCATCGGCACAGCCCACGGATTTTACAAAGGCGAGGCAAAGATTGCCTATGATCTGCTCGACCGGATCACCCAGACCATTTCGATCCCCATCGCTTTGCATGGTGGCACTGGACTGACCGAAGAGCAGTTTCACCGCTGCATTGCCCTCGGTTGTGGCAAAGTGAACATCTCGACCATGCACAAAAGCCTGTTCATCGACGGCTTCATTAACCTCCGCGCTGAAAAGCCGAAAATGGCAGAACCCCTGCCTTTCATCGACGCGCAGCACGCGGCGATGAAGGCCGATGTGATGCAATGCATTCGCATCTTCGGGTCTGACGGACGGGCGCAGGCGGCGCTGGCAGCATGATGCAGGCGTTGATCTTCGATTGCGATGGCGTGCTGGTTGACACTGAACGGGACGGCCATCGCGTGGCCTTTAACGCAGCCTTTCAGGCGGCGGGACTGTCCACGGAATGGTCGATTGACCGCTATGGTGAACTACTGACCACAGGCGGCGGCAAGGAACGGATGCGGCGGCATTTCGACGAAACTGGTTGGCCCGATGGGGCAGACCGGGATGCGCTGATCCTTGGTCTGCACCACGCCAAGACCGATCTCTTCATGGCCATCA
>JAIYDR010000345.1 GCA_027487395.1 Rhodobacter sp.
CCGGATCTGATGCCGCTGGTGGGTCGTCTGGGCAAGATCCTCGGCCCGCGCAACCTGATGCCGAACCCGAAGGTTGGCACCGTGACGATGGACGTCAAGACTGCGGTTGAAGCGGCAAAGGGCGGCGAAGTCCAGTTCAAGGTCGAGAAAGCTGGCGTGATTCACGCAGGCGTGGGCAAGGTGTCGTTTGACGCCGACAAACTGGCGCAGAACATCCGCGCCTTTGTCGACGCCGTGTCGCGCGCCAAGCCCTCGGGCGCCAAGGGTGCTTATCTGAAAAAGGTCTCGGTCTCTTCGACCATGGGGCCGGGCGTGTCGGTGGACCTGTCCTCGGCAACCGCAAACTGAGAATTCCTGCGGCCTTTCGGGGCCAAAGGATGACAGGGCCACGCAACTGGCCCTGTCCTGTCCGAGACGGTGGGTGGGGGTAACCCCTTAATTTTCCTGCCTGAGATGGGGAACGGATCAATCACCACCTTCCGGTGGTCTTGGCTTTCGGAACCCTGAAACGGACCCGAATGCTGGTTTTCGGACCAGCTTACATGAGCCGGGGGGAAACCCCCAACCTTGGAGTGAAACTGTGGATAGAGCCCAGAAAGAGAAAGTGGTCGAGGAACTCGGCCAGATCTTCGCAAGCTCTGGCGTTGTAGTGGTCGCCCACTACGCGGGAATGACGGTTAAACAGATGCAGGACCTGCGCGCCAAAATGCGCGAAGTAGGTGGGTCCGTTCGCGTTGCCAAGAACACGCTCGCCAAGATCGCCTTGGAAGGTAAATCGTCGGCCAAGATGGCGGATATCCTTTCGGGCATGACCATGCTTGCCTATTCAGAAGACCCCGTGGCTGCGGCCAAGGTCTCTGAGGCCTATGCCAAGACGAACGACAAGTTCGTCATCCTTGGCGGGGCGATGGGCAGTGAGGTTCTCGACCCTGCCGGTGTCAAGACCGTGGCTTCGATGCCGTCGCGTGAAGAGCTTATTGCTCAGATCGTCGGCTGCATTGGTGCTCCGGCTTCGAACATCGCTGGTGCGATTGGCGCGCCTGCTTCGAACATTGCGAGCATCCTGACAACCATCGAGGAAAAGGCAGCCGCCTGATCTTCACCCGCGTGGGTTGACACCCGCTGCGTTGGAACCATCTTAATCGAACGGAATGAGCAAAATGGCTGATCTGAACAAACTCGCCGAAGACATCGTGGGTCTGACCCTGCTTCAGGCTGTGGAACTGAAAAACATCCTGAAAGACAAGTATGGCATCGAGCCGGCCGCCGGTGGCGCCGTCATGATGGCTGCTGCTCCGGCTGCTGCTGCCGAAGCTGTTGAAGAAAAGACCGAATTCGACGTCGTCCTGACCGAAGCCGGCCCGAACAAGATCAACGTGATCAAAGAAGTTCGCACGATCACCGGTCTGGGCCTGAAAGAAGCCAAGGACTTGGTCGAAGCTGGCGGCAAAGTGAAGGAAGGCGTCTCGAAAGCTGACGCAGAAGGCTTCAAGAAGAAGCTGGAAGACGCTGGCGCCAAGGTTGAACTGAAGTAATCGGACAGGATGCCCTGCGCATCCGAACGATAGACTTTTTGGCTGGGTCGGGGGTTTCCCTGGCCCAGCCGAACCTGTCTTGAAAGCCGCATCCGCGCGGTGCCGCTTTCAAGGCGTGGTTCAAGGTTCGGGAGCCTTCCGGTGGGACGGGGGGCATGAATGGAACCTGAGCACCCTTATCGCCAAGAGGCGCTTCCGTGGCCCCGACGGAGACGCCCCTGCGACACGAGAAAAAGGTGACGACGAGCATGGCGCAAGCTTACGTTGGCCAGAAACGCATCCGCCGCTACTATGGCAAGATCCGTGAAGTCCTTGAGATGCCGAACCTCATTGAGGTTCAGAAATCCTCTTACGACCTGTTCCTGCGGTCCGGTGACGGGCTGAAGCCGTCTGACGGCGAAGGGATTCAGGGCACGTTCCAATCGGTGTTCCCGATCAAGGACTTCAACGAGACTGCGGTTCTGGAGTTCGTGAAGTACGAACTGGAAAAGCCGAAGTATGACGTTGACGAATGCATGCAGCGCGATCTGACCTATGCGGCACCCTTGAAGGTGACGCTGCGTCTGATCGTGTTTGATGTCGACGAAACCACCGGGGCACGGTCGGTCAAGGACATCAAAGAGCAAGACGTCTATATGGGCGACATGCCCCTGATGACGCCGAACGGGACGTTCATCGTGAACGGCACCGAACGGGTGATCGTGAGCCAGATGCACCGCTCT
Organism: Rhodobacter sp.; assembly: GCA_027487395.1. Lineage (GTDB taxonomy): Bacteria > Pseudomonadota > Alphaproteobacteria > Rhodobacterales > Rhodobacteraceae > Paragemmobacter. Next base: position 2,258 of record JAIYDR010000345.1, read on the forward strand.
CCGGGCGTGTTCTTCGACCATGACAAGGGAAAGACCCATTCGTCAGGCAAACTGCTGTTTGCGTGCCGGATCATTCCCTATCGTGGATCGTGGCTGGACTTTGAATTCGACGCCAAGGACATCGTGTTCGCGCGCATCGACCGTCGCCGCAAATTGCCGGTGACCACCCTGCTTTATGCCCTTGGCATGGATCAGGAAGGCATCATGGATTCCTACTATGACACCGTGATGTTCAAGCATGTGAAGAACAAGGGCTGGGTGACCAAGTTCTTCCCGAACCGTGTGTCCGGCACGCGTCCGACCTATGATCTGGTCGATGCCGCCACGGGCGAAGTGATCCTGAAGGCGGGCGAAAAGGCCACGCCGCGCATGGTCAAGAAGTGGAAAGACGAAGGCGCCGTCACCGAACTGCTGGTGCCGTTCGATCATATCGTTGGCCGCTATGTCGCCAAGGACATCATCAACGAAGAGACGGGCGAAATCTGGGTCGAAGCCGGCGACGAGCTGACGATGGATTACGACCGCGACGGCGAAGTGAAAGGCGGCAGCCTGAAGGTTCTGCTCGATCAGGGCATCATCGACATTCCGGTGCTGGACATCGACAATATCAACGTCGGTCCCTACATCCGCAACACGATGGCCGCCGATAAGAATATGGGGCGCGACACCGCGCTGATGGACATCTACCGCGTCATGCGTCCGGGTGAACCGCCGACGGTTGAGGCGGCGTCCACCTTGTTTGACGCTCTGTTCTTCGACTCTGAGCGTTATGACCTGTCCGCCGTGGGCCGGGTCAAGATGAACATGCGTCTGGACTTGGGCAAGCCCGACACCCAGCGCACGCTGGACCGCGAAGACATCATCGCCTGCATCAAGGCGCTGACCGAATTGCGCGACGGCACGGGAGAGATCGACGACATCGACCACCTCGGCAACCGCCGTGTCCGCTCGGTCGGTGAGTTGATGGAGAACCAGTACCGCGTCGGCCTGCTGCGCATGGAGCGCGCGATCAAGGAACGCATGTCCTCGGTCGAAATTGACACGATC
>JAIYDR010000304.1 GCA_027487395.1 Rhodobacter sp.
ATCTTTATGGATGGCGTCGTCTCCACCCTGATCGCCGATTTCCAGATGCGCCACCCTGAGGTGCAAATCGCCCAATCCTACGGCTATTTCGACCAACTGGCCGCCAGTCTGCGCAATGGCACGCTGGATGTGGCGATCCTGCCGTTGCATCCCAGTTCGGTCCCCGCCGACATGCGCTTTGTCCCGCTTTTGGCCGGGCGCAACGTCATTGCTTGCCGCGCAGGACACCCGCTGATGCGGCGCGGGGCGGTGACTTTGGCGGATATAGAGCCTTACCCGTGGATCGCCCCCCCAAGCGACAGCCCGCTGTATCGTGATTTGCAGCGCGCGCTGAAATCCATCGGGAAAGAGGAATTCAAGGTCAGCTTTTCGGGGGGAACCTTGGCCTCGATCAACTCTGTCCTCGCGCGGTCGGATGCGCTGACGGTGCTGCCCTATTCGGTGGTGTTCTTGTCGCGCAAATCGGCGGGGCTAGAGGCGTTGCAGATCAAGATCGAACACCCCGACCGGCAGTTGGGCTTTCTGACCCATGACAACGCCACCCCGCCCCCGGCGCTGCGGCGGTTTGCGGACTTCCTAAAGGATGAATTCAACCTTCTGGAAGCCCGCATTCAACACGAAAGCCAAGTCACTAGACGGCGAGGGTAAGGAGGGGGGGTTAGACCCGCTCCAACGCAATCGCGATGCCTTGGCCCACGCCGATGCACATGGTGGACAAGGACCGCCGCCCGCCCGTCGCCGCCAGTTCCAGCGCCGCCGTGCCGGTGATCCGCGCGCCCGACATGCCAAGCGGGTGGCCAAGCGCGATGGCCCCGCCGTTGCGGTTCACGCGGGCATCGTCATCCGCGATCCCGAGTTGGCGCAGGGTGGCGATGCCTTGGGCGGCAAAGGCCTCATTCAACTCGATCACGTCAAGGTCGGCTTGCGAAAGCCCCAGACGATCCAGCAGTTTCTGCGACGCGGGCGCAGGCCCGATGCCCATGATGCGCGGCGGCACGCCTGCCGTTGCCCCACCCAGCACCCGGGCGATGGGGGTCAGACCCTGACGTTTCGCGCCCGCCTCTGACGCGAGGACCAAGGCCGCTGCGCCATCATTGACGCCGGAGGCATTGCCAGCGGTGACCGTTCCATTCGGGAACAGTGGTTTCAGCTTTGCCAAAGCCTCAACCGTCGTGGCGCGGGGGTGTTCGTCTTGGGAAACCACCAGCGCATCGCCCTTTTTCTGCGGAATGGTCACAGGCGTGATCTCTTGCGCCAGACGCCCATTCGCCTGCGCGGCAGCGGCTTTGGCTTGCGATGACAGCGCCATCATATCCTGCGCTTCACGGCTGATGCCGTAGTCATCGGCCACGTTCTGCCCGGTTTGCGGCATGGAATCCGTACCATAGGCCGCGTGCATCGCCTTGTTGATGAAGCGCCAACCGATGGTGGTGTCGTGAATCTCGGCATGGCGTGAAAAAGCGCTCTCCGCCTTGGGCATCACAAACGGCGCACGGGACATCGACTCCACACCCCCCGCGATCATCAGATCGGCCTCCCCCGCCGCAATCTGACGGGCAGCGACCAAAACCGCATCCATGCCAGAGCCGCAGAGACGGTTGATCGTGGTCCCTGGCACCTCGACCGGCAGACCGGCCAGCAGCACGGCCATGCGGGCGACGTTGCGATTGTCCTCGCCGGCCTGATTGGCGCAGCCATAGACCACATCGGCCACCGCCGCCCAATCCATCGCCGCATGCCGTGCCATCAGCGCCTTAAGCGGGATCGCCGCCAGATCATCGGCCCGGACGCTGGACAAAGCCCCGCCGAAACGGCCGATGGGGGTGCGGATGTAGTCGCAGATATAGACGGGTGTCATCTCAAAGCTCCGGTACGATCAGGTCAGCAACGGGGGCGGTGATATGCAGTTCCGCCCCGGTCATCGCTTGCAGGTCTTCCACCGACAAAGACGGCATTTTCTCACGCAATACAAAGCGCCCGCCTTCAATATCAATCACCGCGAGGCTGGAATAGACACGGGTGACACAACCCACGCCAGTGAGGGGCAAAGAGCAGGCCTTCAGCAACTTGGGCTTGCCATCCTTGGTCACATGGTCAGTGATCACCGCCACGCGCTTGGCCCCATGGACAAGGTCCATCGCCCCGCCCACCGCAGGCACGCCCTTTGGCCCAGTGGACCAGTTCGCGAGGTCTCCGTTTTCGGCAACCTCGTAAGCGCCCAAAATCGCCACATCCAGATGCCCACCACGCACCATCGCAAAGCTGTCCGCGTGATGGAAAAACGCCGTACCGGGTTTCAGCGTGACGGCCTTTTTCCCGGCGTTGATCAGGTCCCAATCCTCGGTCCCCGGGGCCGGGGCCTCACCAAACCCCAATATCCCGTTTTCGGTGTGAAAGATCGCCTCACGCCCCGGCGGTTGGAATTTGGCGACCATTTCGGGAAAGCCGATGCCAAGGTTGACATAGGCACCATCATCAATGTCCTGCGCCGCGCGCCAAGCCATCTGGGTGGGGGAAAGTTTCGCGGTCATGCCGACACCTCTGGATACACAGCCTTGGCACGGTTCAGGACTTCTTCCTGCGCCGGATTTTCCACTTGCACCACGCCTTGCACAAAGATGCCGGGGGTGATGACGGATTCGGGGTCAATCTCACCGGGCTCTACGATCTTGGAGACTTGCACGATGGTGGTTGCCGCCGCCATGCACATCAGCGGGTTAAAGTTCCGCGCCGCCATCCGATAAGTCAGATTGCCCAGACGGTCGCCCAGATGCGCCTTCACAATCGCAAAATCCGCCTTTAGCCAACGTTCCTGAACATAAGGCCGCCCGTCGAAAACCTCGACCGGTTTGCCCTTCGCAAGGTCGGTGCCATAGCTGGTGGGGGTGTAGAAGGCAGGAATGCCAGCACCACCCGCACGGATACGCTCGGCCAAGGTGCCTTGGGGGACCAATTCCAACGTGATTTTGCCGGCCAGATAGGCCTCGGTGAACACCACGGGATCGGCGGAACGGGGGAAAGAGCAGATCAGTTTCTTGACCATCCCCGCCTCGATCAAGGCCGCGAGGCCCACATGGCCGTTTCCAGCGTTGTTGTTAACAACTGTTAACTCGCACGGGTGGCCGGTGGCGATGAAACGGTCGATCAGGGCGTGGATCAACTCAATCGGGGCCCCCGATCCACCAAAGCCGCCGATCATCACCGTCATGCCGTCTGAAATCCCCGCCACAGCGGTGGCAAGGTCGGGAAGGGTCTTGTCCATCCGAAAACCTCCAACTCCCGTCGACACTGTGCCGTGCGGGTTGGGTTTGAGATACGGCCTGTGGGGGGTTGCCGACAATCCGGTTTGTTCACTATGCTATCTTTGTTGACATATCGCACGAGCTTCATATGACCATCACCGAACGCGACATCATGGGCGGCTTGGCCAAGGGGCTGGCGGTGATCGAAACCTTTGCCGCCGACCGTCCCCGCCAATCCATCAGCGATGTCGCGGCGGCGAGTGGGCTGGACCGGGCCACCGCGCGGCGCTGTCTTTTGACGCTGGCGCATCAGGGTTATGCGGACTGGGACGGCAAGTTCTTTACCCTGACACCCCGTGTGTTGCGGTTAGGAACCGCGTGTCTGGCCTCAATGCCGATGCCCGCCATCGTGCAGCCTGCCTTGGATGCGCTGTCGGATCGGATTGGCGAAAGCACCTCAGTCTCCATCCTCGATGGGGCCGAAATCGTCTATGTCGCCCGCGCGGCGCAACGAAAGGTGATGTCCATCGCCCTGATGCCGGGATCGCGCCTGCCTGCCTATTGCACCAGCATGGGCCGGGTGATGCTGGCCGCCTTGCCAGAGGTTGAGGCGCGGTCGCGGCTGGAGACTGCCCCCCGCCCCGCCCGCACGCCCCAAACTTTAACCGGGATAGAGGATGTCATCGCCGAGATCGCCCGCGTCCGGCTGCAGGGCTATGCGGTGATCGACCAAGAGGTGGAGGTCGGCCTCTGTTCCATGGCCGTGCCGTTGATGAACGCACGCGGGCAGGTGATCGCGGCGCTGAACCTTGGCCGCGCGGCGGGGCCGGAACCGATGGCCGATGTGGCGCAGCGGCTGTTGCCGGAATTGCAGGCGGTGGCGGCGCAGTTGCGCGGGCTGTTGCGATAGTCCCTATTTCAGCGCGATATAGGTTTCCGGGTCCAAGCCGCTGATGCGGATGGCGACATGGGTTCCGGTAACCTCGGCCACCATCGCACGCAGGTGCTGACCGATGGCCGTCACACGGTCACGGGTACGGTCTGCGCGGGGCAGGATCTGAATCTCGACATTCACACGCGGCAAGTCGGGCATCACAAGCACGGGCAGCACGGCGAATTGGCAGGCAGGGACGTCCACCCGAAACTCGGCGCAGAGATACTCGCGCATCGGCCCCAAAGCCGCGCCCAATCCGGCGCGGCAGGCGGGATACAGCGTCTCATCCACAAATATCTTGACGTTGGGCATGATACGCGCCCCTCAGGCTGCAGGGGTCAGCACGAAATCAAAGGGCGACCGCCAGAGGGTATCGCCGCCGGAAACAGGCTCGAACGGCGCAATGAGGGTCTGTTTCACACCAAAGACCGCGTCACTGGTCAGATAGCTGTCATCGCCCACAAAGGTGTGCGTGACCAAGCGCTGGAACCCCGGCGCGGTGACAAGGAAATGCATATGCGCCGGGCGATAGGGATGGCGACCGATCGCAGCCAGCATCTTGCCCACCGGTCCATCATCGGGAATTGGATAGGACGTCGGCTTGATACCGCGAAAGGCATAGACCCCATCCGCGCCGGTGTAGAACCGCCCGCGGTTGTTCCACTGCGGTTGGATGCCGGGTTGCTGGACGTCATAGAACCCATCGGCATTGTCGGACCAGACATCGACACAAGCGCCCTCAATCGCGTTGCCGCTCAGGTCGATCACGCGGCCCTCAAACAGGCAGGGGTCGCCTTTGCCATCAAGGCTGATGTTATCCCCCATCGCGCGGATCGGCGCATCTTCGACATGGAAAGGGCCAAAAACCGTATTCTCGGTCGCCCCGTCTGGACGGCGGTTGTTGATGGCATCGACCAGCATCGACAGACCCAGCACATCCGACAGCAGGATGAACTCTTGCCGCTCACCCGAGCACATCTGACCCGTCTTGGTCAGGAAGGCGATCCCGGCCTCCCATTCCGCTTGGGTCAGGTGGACCTCTTTGGCGAAGGCGTGCAGGTGGCTGACCAAGGCCGCCATCACCTGCGCCATACGCGGAGTGGTTTCAGGCCCCATTCGGTCATTCACGGTGGCAACAGAGGTGTGTTCAGAGAAATACTGCATCGTTCTGGTCCTTTGCGCCTTAAGCGGAATGGGAAGGGGTGGCTGCCCTTGGTGGGCGGTGACGCAGCGGCAGGGGGTCAATCCCGGTGCGGTCGGTGAACAGACCCCAAAGACCACGGCGGGCAAACAGCATGACCGCGATGCCAAGGCAGCCCAGCACGATCAGGTAAATCGTGCCGTAATCGGCCAGCGCGCGTTGCAGGGCATAGAACACCACCACGCCGACAATGGGACCGGGCAAGGTGCCAATCCCGCCGATGACGGTGATGAAGATCACGAAAGCCGTCCAGTCGATCACCGAAAACGCGGCATCGGGGGTGACGCGGGTGATCTGGATAAAGGCCAGCGCCCCACAGAGGCCCGTAGCAAAGGCGGTCAGCAGGAACACCGCCGCCTTGAGTTTCAGCGGGTCCACGCCAACCGACCGCGCGGCATTTTCATTGTCGCGGATCGCTTGCAGGCCAAGGCCCATGCGCGAGCGCAGGAACACATAGCTCGCCACCAGCATCGCCACGGCCAGCGACAGCATCAGCCAATAGGTCAGGGCATCGGCGGCAGCGGCGGTTGAGACATCCAGCATCTCTTTGATGCCATCGACAAAGGCCATCTCTTTGGCCGTGCCCTTGGGCAGCGATGTCCCGGTGCCGCCGCCAAGCGCCTTCCATTGGCTGATCGCCAGGCGGGCGATGTCGGCCACGACCCATGTGCCAATGGCAAAATAGGCTCCGTTCAGGCGAAAGGCGAAAAAGGCCATCGGAATGGCAAAGATCGCAGCCGCAATGCCACCGATCACCACACCAACCAGCGGGTCCAAGCCCATCAGGATGATCGCGGCGAACATCGCATAAGCCCCGATGCCGACAAAGGCTTGTTGCCCCACTGACACCAACCCGGCAAAGCCCGCCAGAAGGTTCCAGTTCATCGCCAACACCAAGAGTGTCAGGATGCCGAACAGGTCTTGCACCATCGCACGCGGGGCGATGGCGGGCAGGGCATAAAGCACGGCCAGCGCAAACAGGGCGATCAGCGGCGCGAGGGAGCGGGACATTTTCGGCACCTCAGTCATTGGCGCGCGGGAACAGGCCGCGCGGACGGATCAGCAGCACAAGGACAAAGGCGATGTGACCCGACAAGATTTGCCATTCCGGGTTAATCGAGGCGCCAATCGCCTGCGCCAGGCCGATCACGATCCCCCCCGCCAGCGTGCCCCACAGGCTGCCCAAGCCGCCGATGATCACCGCCTCAAAGGCATAGAGCAGACGCGCAGGCCCAATCGAGGGATCAAAATTCGCCCGCGTCCCCAGATAGAGCGCCGCGATGGTGGCCACGACCATCGCAATCCCGGTGGCCATCGCAAACACCTGCTGCGGGCGAATGCCCATCAACTGCGCCGTCACCGCATCATCCGAGGTGGCGCGAAAGGCGCGGCCAAGGGCAGTACGGTAAAACAACTGATTCAGCGCAAAGATCACCAAGACCGCAGAGCCGAAGGTCAGGACCGGCATCACCCCCAAGGTGACGACGCCAAGATCGACCGAAGCGGCCTCGATCGTGCCGGCAGTCAGTTTCTGGCTGTCGGCGGTGAAGGTGGACAACAACCCGTTCTGGATCACCACCGACAGCCCGAATGTCACCAGAAGCGGCGGCAGGATGTCATTGCCCAGCACGCGGTTCAGCAGATGCGTCTGCAACAGCCAACCAAAGCCGAACATCAGGGGGGCCGCGATGATCACCGCCACAAAGGGATGCAGCCCGGTCACCGTGGCCACGGTCAGGATCAGATAGGCGGCAAGGATGATCAGATCGCCATGCGCCAGATTGACCAGCCGCATGATGCCGAAAACCAGCGAAAGCCCCGCCGCGAACAGCGCGTAAAGCCCGCCCAAAAGCATGCCTTGGGCCAAGGTGTCGATGAAGATCATGCGTGGTTCACCCCGAAATAGGCGTCATGGATGGCATCGCGGGACAATTCCGTCGGGCGGCCCGACAGGGTGATCCGCCCCTCCATCATGCAATGCACATGGTCGGCGACGCGCAGGGCCTGGCTGATGTCTTGTTCAACGACGATGATGGATGTGCCGCTGTCCTTGATCTGCGGAAAGGCGCCATAGATTTCCTTGATGACCACCGGGGCGAGGCCGAGGCTCAGTTCATCGCAGAGCAAGACCTGCGGATTGCTCATCAGCGCGCGGCCGATGGCGACCATCTGTTGTTGGCCACCCGACAGCGCCGTGCCCGGGCTGTGACGGCGTTCTTTCAGGATGGGGAACAGGGTCTGGATACGTTCCAGCGTCCAGAACCCATTGCCGCGCCGGGCATGCGCGCCGATCAGCAGGTTTTCTTCGACCGTCAAGGACGGGAACAGCTTGCGCCCTTCGGGGACCATGCTGATGCCGTGGGTCAGGATGTCGGGCGCGGGGATACGGGTGATGTCCTTGCCCGCGAGTGTGACCGATCCGGCAGTGACCTTGGCCACCCCGGTGATGGCGCGCATCAGGGTGGTCTTCCCCGCGCCATTGGCACCAATAATGGCGACGGTCTGGCCCTGATCCAGCGTCAGATCCACGCCGAACAGCGCCTGAAAATCCCCGTAATGCGCGGTCAGACCCGCTATCTGTAGCAGGGCGCTCATGCCTCGATCCCCAGATAAATCTCACGCACCTGGGCCGAGGCCATCACCGCATCCGGCGCGCCGATCATCAGCATCCGACCGAAGTTGAGGACCATCAGCCGCTCCACCACCGAATTCAGCGCATGCAGCACATGTTCGATCCAGACGATGGCTGTGCCTTCGGCATGGATGGCGCGAATGGTGGCAACCAGTTCCACACATTCGCCATCGGTCAAGCCACCCGCGATTTCATCCAGCAGGATCACGCGCGGCCGGGTTGCCATCGCGCGGGCCAGTTCCAGCCGCTTGCGCTGCAACAACGAAAGCCCCCCCGCCTTTTTCTCGGCCACCGCGCCAAGGCCGGTGCGGTCAAGGATGTCCATGCAGAACAGTCCCGCCTCTCGGCCACCCATCCCACCACCAAAACGCGCGGCGACCAGCAGATTTTCGTAGACTGTCAAATCTCCAAACGGCTGCGGAATCTGGAACGACCGCCCGACGCCAGCCACCACGCGCTGCATCGGCGGGGTGCGTGTCACATCGCGGCCATCCAAGAATACTTGGCCCTGATCCGGCGCGATATTGCCCGTGATCAGGTTGAACAGGGTCGATTTCCCCGCGCCATTCGGCCCGATGATCCCCAAGGCCTCACCGGGTTGGACGTCAAAGCTGACGTCATCCGTGACCTTCAGCGCGCCGAAGGACTTGGACACAGAGCGCAGCGAAAGGATGGTCATGGAAGGGGAACTTTCCGAAATGGCCCCGGCACCTAAGCGCCGGGGCCGATTGTCGTCAGGACAGGGTTTCCAGCGTGCCGCCCAGCGGAATCTCCGGCGCGCCCGCATTCTCGACGATCACCAGATCGAAGTTGCCATCCTCTTTGCGCCGCCACTGGCCACCGACCAGCGGGGTTTTGGAGATGTTCTTGCGCGCGAATTCCGGCACGTTGTCGCGGCCCCACTGCACCTTACCCACCACGGTATCGAGGTTGGTGGTCGCAATCGCCTCGGCCAGTGCCGCGCCATCGGTCGGGTCATCTGTGCGCTTGATGGCATCAGAGGCCACTTCGAACAGCGCATGGACAAAGCCCACGGGCATGGTCCACTGGCGCTTAGCCGCCGTCTCAAACGCCGTCGCCAGTTCCGCAGCGGTTTCACCCGACAGCGAGGACTTGAACGGATGCGCCGGGGACCACCACACTTCAGCCGTCAGGTTGTGGCCCAGATCGCCAAGGGCGGCAACGCTTTCGGGGAAGAGCAGCGCCTTGGCCACCGACACCAGCTTGGGGTTGAAGCCTTGCTGTTTGGCTTGGGTCCAGAAGGTGGTGAAATCCGGCGGGATCGGGATGCCGGTCATGATCTCACATCCCGCCTGTTTGAAGGCGTTGATCTGGGCGCTGAAATCATCGGTCAGGTTCTGGTAGCGGCCCGGATCGGTCAGCTCATAGCCCGCAGAGGTCAGCGCAGGCGGCATGCCAACCTGCGGCGAGGCCCAGGCGTTGCCGTCGCCATCGTTCGGCCAGAGCGCGCCAACCTTTTTGTTGGTCTCCGCCATCCCCCACATGTTCATGAAGGTGGCGATGTTGTCCTCCAGCCCCCAGAAGAAGTGGTAGACGTAGTCGAATTCCTGCCAGCTTGCCGGATCGCCCGGATTGCCCTGCTGGCCGATGAACCACGGCTGCCATGGTGCGACGGTCGAGATGACCGGAATCTCTTCCTGTTCGGCAATCGAGCAAACCGGATTGGTGGTTTCGGGCGTCGAGGCCACGAGGATCAGGTTCACCTCATCGCGGCTGATCAATTCCTTGGCGACTTCGGCGGCGCGGTTCGGGTTGGATTGGCTGTCCTTCACGATCACCTCAACGTCCAGCCCCAATCCGGGGGCGGCGGCGAGGAATTTTTCCACCATGAAACTGTCAGCAGCCGAAAAGGCCGACAGCGGGCCAGTTTGCGGGCTGACATAGCCGATTTTCAACTTCTTGGCCTGCGCCAAGGCGGGCATGGACAGGCCGGACGCGGCGGCGAATGCGGCCCCGGTGCCGATCAGTCTGCGGCGGGTGATCATGTCGTTTCCTCCCTTTGGGTTTTTGCTTGGCCGCCCTTGGTGGGTCAGCCGCTTTCGTACTCCGGTCAGGGCGGCCTCCTCTGCCGCCCAAACGGGTCTTGCTGCGATGCTAGAACTGGTCTTGCGCTATTATGATCGTATGACGGGGCGTCAATATAACGCCACGTTATGTAGCGGGGTTATTCTGCCGCCAAAGCCACGGGCGCTTGCAGATGCAGACGCTCCATCACGGTGGCAAAGCGGGCTTGCAGATCGGCAGGCGTGTCAGCGGTCAGCGCCACATAGAAATCCGGGCGGATCAGCGCATAGCGCACCCCGGCGCGGCCCAGCCAATCGGCAAAGCGACCATCCACGTCGATCACCGGGGCGTCGCTGCCTTTGGGGCCGATGCGAACGGCCAAGCCCTCCAGCGCCGCCAGTTGCGCGGCCTGTGACGGTGTCAGCGCTGCCGCCGGATCAGCATCATAGCCGATCAGCACCCACCCCTGCCCCACGGCTTGGTCAAAGCGATCCCGCTTTCCGGCATGTTCGACCACGCCTTGTGCCGACAACTCCCCGGCATGGGCGGTGCCATCGCACCACGCGCCCTGTCCCAATTGGCAGATGTCGGTCGGCACGGGCTTGCCCTCACTTGCCGCAAGGCCCGCGATCATCTTGGCATCGCGCTCTGCCGCAGCGGTGGCATCGGCAATGCAGATGATCTGGCCGAGTTCCTGACTGAAGCTGATGTAATGCTTAGCATGTTCGATGCGTTCGCTGGTGTAGCTGGCAAGGATGTCGGTGCCGAACTTGCCCTCTAGAATACCATTCAGCCGCCAGGCCATCGCCACCGCATCGCGCACCCCAGCGCACATGCCCTCACCCGCAAAGGGCGGCATCAGATGGGCAGCATCGCCCCCGATCAGGCAGCGGCCCTTGTGCCATTCCTTGGCCCAGCGGGCCTGAAAGCGGTAAACAGCGCTGCGTTCCAGTTCGGCGTTGTCGGGCGTGACACCCCAAGGCCGCAGCAACTCCCAGGCGCGGTCGGGCTTTTGCAACTCATGCGCTTGTTCGCCGGGCAGCACCATGAACTCCCACCGCCGCCGCGCGGGTCCACCTGGGATCGGGCCAGGACCACCGGGGACGATGGTCGTCGGGCGCTTGGGGTCACAAAGCTGCCATTGCGCCGGTTCATCCGGGCGGCTGGCGGTGTAGTCAAAGGACGGGATCATGTCGAGGATCAGCCAATCGTAGAAAAAGCCTTTATCCTCATTCTCTATCCCCAAGGCTTCGCGCACGAAGCTGTTGGCGCCATCGGTTCCGGCGACGAAACGGGCGCGCAGGCTGCGGCTTTCGCCATTTGCGCCCACCTCTTCAGAGTTGCGTTGCAACGAGAGGGTCACGCTGTCGGCATCTTGGGCCAGACCCACCCCCTGCCACCCGCGCAACAGGGTGATGTTCGGCAAAGTGGCAGCAAGCGCCAGCAGGCGGTTCTCCATCATTGGCTGGTTGAACCAGTAACGCACGCGCCATCCGCTGGCCGACAGGCTTTGCCAATCGACGATTTGCAGGTTCTGGCGGTCCTTGTTTTTCCAGTAATACAGCTCGTCATGGTAGCTGATCGCCGGATCGTTTTCGGAATCGATCCCGAGCGTCGCCAAGATCCGCGCGATTTCATGGTCATAGGTCACCGCGCGCGGCAGGGGGTAATGCGTGGTCCAGCGTTCGATCAGCGTCACCCGCTTGCCGCGCTGCGCCAGAAGGATGGCCAGCAGCGTGCCCACTGGGCCTGCCCCGACGATCGCCACATCGGCATCAAACCCATCAGTCTTGCCTGAAACGGTCATTCCTGCGTCCCTCTCCCTAATCCGGCCCGCCCCCTCGCGGTTCATGTGACTGTCCGTCAAAAATGAACGTTCGTCAATATTGATCTTTGTTCACTCTTGGAAGATGAAGCCATCGTAGAATCAACGGCTTGGTGGCTGCATTGCGGTGAGGTTCAAAAATGAATACGATTCGAGACTGAGGAGACGACAGATGTCAGACGCCACCGAACTCCCCGAAGGCCGAGTCGCCCGCCGCCAACGCCGCAACCGCGAGGCGTTGATTGACGCCGCCCGCGCCATCATGACCGACAAAGGGGTTGAGGCCGCGACGATGCTGGAAATCGCCCAGCACGCCGATGTGGGGGCGGGGACGGTCTATAACTACTTCAAGTCCAAGGATGATCTGGCCATCGCGGTGCTTGAGACGTTGATGCACGAATTGGCGCTCAAGATTCAGGCGGTGACCGACACATTTGACGATCCGGCGCAGGTCTATGCTTACGGCATCCGCACCGTTCTGGACACCGCCATCACCAACACCCATTGGGCGCAGATGCTGAACCGGGCCGAGGTGATTGCCGATGCGCTGTTCCGGGCGATGGGGCCGTTTGCCATCCGCGATTTGCGTCTGGCCTCAGAAGCGGGGCGGTTTGAGGTGTCGAATGCCGATCTGGTCTGGCGATTGACGTCGCACGCGCTGATTGGGGCGGGGCTGGCGATCACCTCTGGCCACCTGCCCGCCAGTGCGGCGGATCAGGTCATCGTGCGCCTGTTGTGCATGACGGGCATCGGGAGCAATGCGGCCGTGGAACTTGCGGCAAGACCCCGGCCTGCCTTGGCGGGGTAAAGGGCGCATCGATCAGCAAGCTTATGGTTCTACGCTGCCAACAAACCTTTGCAAAACGTCGCCCAAGGCTCTGGACCCATTGGCTTGCTTTTGGACTCGCCCGGTCTTTTTGGGAAAGGTTTGACCACCTTTCCGGGCCATTCGCGCGAAGGCGATGGGGTTCTCAGCCTGCTGACGGGACAACGGTGCGACCGGCCAGATCAGTTGCGACTTGAGGGTCGTGAAGAACGCTTCCATCATCGAGTCATCGTTGCAGGTGCCGCGCCCGCTCATTGACATCAGAGTGCCCCTTTTCCGCAGCATCGCCTGATCGTCCACCAAGTTGCATTGGGAAGATTCAACTGCGCGTCGCAACACCCAGGTGTCGGAGATGGAGATAAGGGCGGGAAAACGACATCCGAACGCCCTATCGGACTGCGTCAATGTGCATCGTCGATCTATCGCCGTTCCGGCAATGCACGGGCAAAAGCACCGTCGCGGCTCGTCTCTGGATCGCTCAGCAATGGCGGCGGAAGCGGTCCACGATCACGTCCAGCACCTCGGCCGGGTCGCGCTTCCACCAGGTTTCGGCTGAGAAGATCTCAACCTCGCAGAGGCCTGTGTAACCGGCCCTGTCTTCGACCGCCTGCCGGATCGCGCGCAGGTCGGCCACACCGTCCCCCATCATGCCACGATCCAAGAGCATGTGGCGCGTGTTCTGCAGCCAGTCGCAAAGGTGATAGCCCAGCACCCTGCCCCGCGCGGCGGCCAGACTTTCGGCGAGCGTTCGGTCCCACCAGACGTGATAGACATCGACTGCGATGCCAACGTTCGGCGCGGCGACTTGGTCCGCCACGGCCAGCGCATCAGCCACCGTGAAAAGGCAGGTGCGATTGCCGCCGAACATGGGGTTTAGCGGCTCCAGCGCCAGAGATATGCCTGCAGCGGCAGCCAACGGCGCGGCCTCTGCCACCCGCTCGGCCAGACGTTTTTGCGTTTCGATCACGCCTTTGGTCCCCGGCTCCGTCCCGCCTGTGACGATGGTCAGCACCGGCGCACCAAGGCCCGCGGCCATCTCGATCGAGGCGCGCAGATCCTCGCCGCCCTGCGGAGCCTCCGCCCCGACCAGATAGGGCGTTCGGCACATTCCCACGACCTGCATCCCTGCGGCGCGGACACGGTTGCCGATCTCGACCGCGCGCGACCCGATCTCGCGCCGCCAAAACACGATCCCGCCGTATCCCCGCGCGGCACAGGCATCAATCACACGTTCGGGTGACCACCCGGCCCCGGCGCCGTCCAAGTTGTGGCCCAAGCTTGCAGTGTTCAGCGCAAGGGCGGAGTGGTCATCCGTGAAGTCCCGCACATCACACCCCGTAAAGCGCGAGCAGTTTCTTCATCCGATCCACCGCAAGGTCCGGTTGGCGCAGCAGGCCCGCGCCATCTGCCAGCCGGAACACCTCGGTGAAATAGGGCAATGGGCGCGTCGCCTGCGCGCCATTCAGCATGATGAAATGGTCTTGAAAGCCGTTGAGCCAGGCCAGAAACACCACGCCGGTCTTGTAGTATTGGGTGGGCGCGCGGAAGATCAGACGCGCCAGTGGGACGGTCGGGTCCAATGTGGCGCGAAAGCCCGCCGTATCGCCCTGGCTCAGCAGATTGACGGCATGGGCCGCTGCCGGGGCAAGCGGGTCAAAGATGCCCAAAAGCGCATGGCTGTAGCCCTGCGCATCGCCTTCGATCAGTTCGGGATAGTTGAAATCATCGCCCGTATACATCCTCACGCCTGCAGGCAGGCGGCGGCGCATGGTAACTTCCTTGTCCTTGTCCAAGAGGCTGATCTTGATGCCGTCCACCTTGGATGCGTTGCGGTGGATCACCTCGAGCGCGGTCTCCATCGCCGTTTCGAAACTGGTGCCGCCCCAGTAGCCAGCCAGTTGCGGGTCAAACATCTCGCCCAGCCAATGCAGGATCACGGGCCGGTCACAGGCCGCAAGCACGCGGTCATAAACATGCAGGTAATCCGCCGGACCCTTGGCCACGCGGGCCAAGGCCCGGCTGGCCATCAGGATGATGCGGGCATCCAGCTTTTGGATCGCCTCGACCTGTTCCAAGTAGGCGCGGATCACGTCATCCAGACTGCGCGCGTCGGCAGGGTTCAGATGGTCCGTGCCACAGCCATTGGCCACCAGCGCTTCGGGCACCTCGGCCCTTGTGCGGCGGATCAATTCCAACGCACCCGCCCAATCCAGCCCCATGCCGCGCTGCGCCGTGTCCATGGCTTCCGCAATCCCAAGGCCCAGACCGGACAGATAGCGGCGGAACGCCATCGTGCGGTCCCAATCCACCGTCGCGCGCCCTGACGGGTCATTGGCGGTGAAGGGATCAGCCACCACATGGGTCGCCGAATAGACCGTCCGCACCGCAGTCGCGGGCAGTTTGCCTTCGGGCAGGGGTTCACCGGTCAGGCGGTAATCCGACAGGCGGCCTTGCGTATCAGGAAGGGCGATCTTCATGGCATGGACCTTTCAGAAACGGGTCAGAAACTGCGGATCAGAAGCGGGGCACCAGCATCCCGGCATCCGCCGAAATCGCCTGCCCCGTGGTGTATGGGAGCTTGCCAGAGGCGAGTGAGGCGATGATCGCGCCCATATCCTCGGGCTGACCGACGCGCGGGAAAAGGGTCAGCCCCTCTTCGGCACGTTTGCGGTACATTTCGATCACCGGGGCGGTCATGTCGGTGGCGATCAGACCGGGCTGGATGTCGTAAACGGCAATGTTTTCGGCCCCCAGACG
>JAIYDR010000069.1 GCA_027487395.1 Rhodobacter sp.
CGCGCCTTTTCGCATACGGTCTAGGTGTTCACCGCAGGTGCTCCGCCCCCTGCCGCCACCCTTGCCGCCTTTGAACCCTTGGGCTTCAACGTCACCCAAGTCTACGGCCTGACCGAAACCTATGGCCCGGCCACCGAATGCACTTGGCGCGCAGAATGGGACGATGCCGCCCCCGCCGACCGCGCCGCCTATAAGGCACGCACGGGCGTGGCCATGCCGATGCTGGAGGGGGCCGAAGTGCATGACAGCCACGGCAACCCCGTCCCGCGCGACGGCCAGCATTTGGGCGAAATTGCCATGCGCGGCAATATGGTGATGAAGGGCTACTACAAGAACCCGGTGGCCACTGCCGAGGCGTTCAAGGGCGGCTGGTTCCGCTCGGGCGACATCGCCTTCCAGCATCCCGACGGCTATATCAAGATCACCGACCGCGCCAAGGACATCATCATCTCAGGCGGCGAGAACGTCAGTTCCGTTGAGGTGGAGGGGGCCTTGATGCACCACCCCGCTGTCAGCCTGTGCGCTGTGGTGGCCAAGCCCGATGAAAAATGGGGCGAAGTGCCTTGCGCCTTTGTCGAATTGAAACCCGGCCAAGCGGCAACAGAGTCAGAGTTGATCGCCTTTTGCCGCGAACGGCTGGCGGGGTTCAAGACGCCAAAGCATGTGGTCTTTGCCGAGCTTCCCAAAACCTCGACCGGCAAAATCCAGAAATTCGAATTGCGCGCTGTCGCCAAATTGATGTGACGAGGCGGAAAGACCCGGCGCTGCCCGCTTGCGTCGCGCGGCGAATGTTGTGGCGGCGTTGGGCATAGGGTATCCTGACCAAAAGATTGCCTCGGCAAAGGTAGGAATGCCCCCGCGCATGACAGCGCTGAAGAAATACCAGCGGCTGGAAAGCCCCGGCCTCTGGCGTGAAACCTCTGCATCCCAGAGGCGCGAAGTCGTGGTTGCCTTTCGCAAGGCCAGTTTGGTGCTGTTTGATCCGCGCACTGAAACGCCACTATCGCATTGGTCACTGCCCGCGGTTGAACGCCGCAATCCCGGCGAGTTGCCCGCGCTGTTTTCGCCGGGCGAGGATGCCGAGGAAAGCGTCGAGATCGAAGACGCCGATATGATTGCCGCGATTGAGAAAATCCGCAGCGTCGTGAGACGGCGCGCGCCCCGTCCGGGGCGGCTGCGCAACACGATCCTTGGCGGTATGCTGCTGGCGGTGGTGTCGGTCGGGGTGATCTTTCTGCCAGAGACGATTTACACCCACACAGCCCGAGTATTGCCCCACACCACGCGTGCGGCCCTGGGAATGGCGGCCCTGACGGATATCCAGCGCCTGACCGGCGCGGCCTGCGCCACGCCCAAGGCCACGGCGGCGCTGGATCGGATGTCAGAGCGGCTTTACGGCGTTGCCGGACCTGACATCTTCGTACTGCCCGAAGGATTGACCCATCCCGCCCATCTGCCAGGGCCGATTGCGCTGTTGCCCGCCGCTGCGGTGCTGGGCCAGCAGACGCCCGAGGCGACGGCAGGGTTCGTCCTTGCTGCGGGACTGCGCGCTGACGCCGTCGATCCGATGGTGCCCCTGCTACGCCATGCCGGGTTCATGGCAACAGTGCGCTTGCTGACCTCCGGAGTCTTGCCCGCAGGTGCATTGGCGGGCTTTGGCGAGGTGTTTCTGGCCACCCCCGACCAACCGCCCAGCGATGAGTCGATGTTGGCGGCGTTTCAAGCGGCAAAGCTGTCCTCAACCCCCTATGGCTTCGCGCTGGATGCCAGTGGCGAGACAACGCTTGGCCTGATCGAGGCCGATCCTTGGCGCAGTGGCACCCCCGATCCGATCCTGCGCTCTGAGGAATGGCAGGCCTTGCAGGCCATTTGCACCGGGCAGGTGCCCGCTCAGGGCTGATGGACGATGGGCAGACATGAAAAGACCCCCCGCTTTGCGGGAGGTCACAGTCTTTTTGCCCTCGGGCCAGTCTGCCTACGGGTCTGCCAGGTTAACGGATGAACGCGTCGCCAAAACCCGCGCCCCGCACAATGCCAAGCGCCTGTTGCGCCTCTGCAGCACTGGCAAAGGGCCCAGCAAGGATAACCTTCAACCCCTTGGCCTGTTGCGATGCAACCGGCAGGCCAGCCGCGGCAAGCCGTGCTGCGGCACCTTGGGCATTGGCGGGGTTGCCGAAAGCCCCGATCTGAATAAACGCGCTTGTTGGTGCCGTGGCTGCGCCCATCGACGAGACCGTCAGACGGCGCGCAGGCTGCTCTGCCACTGACGCGGCATTCTGCGACGACACATAAACCAAGCCGTTTGCATTCGGAACGGTCACCGCTTCGGCTGGAATGTCGCGGGTCCAGACCCTGTCCTGCTGCGCTTGTCCCTGTGCAGTGCCAAGACCACGCATCGGGTTCAGGCGGTCATCCTTCCACGACGAGACATAGCCCTTGGGCAGGGGAGGCGCGGCAACAACACGGGTCGCAGCGGGGGCCGTTGGCATCATGGCCGGGGCAGTCAGAGCCACGCGCGGCACCGAACGTTCAGGTATCGCCGCAATCATCGCAGGCGCGGAAGACTGGGCCGCAGGTTGGCTTGTGGGCGGTGTCAGACCAGCGCCGACGACGGACTGACCGGGAAACACCGGTGCGCGCCATCCGGTCAGACTGCCATCGCCGCGCGTGCAAACCAAGGCAGAGCCGCCGTTGCTGAGCGCCACGCGTTGCAAGACAGGGGCGGATTTGAAACAGGCGACACGGTTGCCGGACAAAGTGCCATTTGCCAACACGGGTGCTCTGGACGGTGCAGGCATCGGGGCAGCGACCATGGGCGCTTGCGCCGTTGTCAGTGGCGACGGCAAGGGGGCCAATGCCGGGCGTTGAATCGTCAAATCAGGCGCGCGCACCACAGGCGCCGCGGCCGCCGTTGCCGCAGGAGCCAGCGGCACGCGCGCACTGGCGGCGGGGGCGGGCATTGCGGTTGCGGTCATCGTTGTGGACGGTGCGGGTGCATCGTTCTGCGCATCCAACGCTGCCGCCGCTTGCTGTGCCTGCTTGAACGTCGGTGTTGCCCCGCAGAGCGCCTCGCGATCAGGCCCGACACGTGGCACCCAACGGACGGTTCCACCCAGTCCAGCCCGCAGATAGACGCAGCCCCGGCTGTCCACATACTGCTGCTGGGTATAGCCCGCCGGAGGCAATTCCCGCGGTTCACCAACACCAGCCACGGACTGCGCAACCGCCTGCCCACCAAACACAACGGCGGCGAGGGCGACCGCCGACAAAACTTTCGACATCATGACTACCCCAAGTAGCGTTAATCGAACCATGCGGCAGGATTTGCTCTGAGTAAAGGGGGGACTACCCTTTATTTTGTACCAAACATGCGGTCACCCGCATCCCCTAGTCCCGGTACAATATATCCATGGTCGTTCAAGTGGCTGTCTACAGATGCTGTGACGATTGGCACGTCGGGATGGGCTGCCTTCATCCGCGCGATGCCTTCGGGCGCAGCCAAAAGGCAAAGGAATCGGATATTCTTTGCGCCCTTTTCCTTGATCAAGTCGACCGCCGCCGCACTCGAATTCCCTGTCGCCAGCATCGGATCCACCACGATGGTGACACGATCTTCCAGGTGATCGGGCAGCTTGCAATAATACTGCACGGGTTGCAGGGTTTCGGGATCACGATACAGGCCAACAAAGCCCACCCGCGCCGCTGGGATCAGTTCCAGAATACCGTCCAGCAAGCCATTGCCCGCGCGCAGGATCGATACCAGCGCCAGCTTCTTGCCCTCAATCGCGGGGGCGTCCATCGCCTCCAGCGGGGTTTCGATGCGCTTGGTGGTCATCGGCAATTCGCGCGTGACCTCGTAGGCCAAGAGCAGGCTGATTTCGCGCAAGAGTTGGCGGAAGGATGCGGTGGAGGTGTCCTTTTCCCGCATCAGGGTCAACTTGTGCTGCACCAAAGGGTGCGTAACGACGGTCAGATGGTCCAGCATGGGCAGCCCCCGGTCTTAAAGTGTCTTGGCGATCCTTGCCTTCGTATCGGCGTCACAGAAGGCCGCGTCAAGCGAGGCCCGTGCAATATCGCGGAACATACCGTCATCCCAGTCGAACGCCTGATTGAGCAGGTCATATTCCCGCGCCATCGTGGTGTGGAAAAACGGCGGATCGTCGGTCGAGATGCTGACCTTGACTCCGCGCCGGTGCAATTCGGCAATCGGATGCTTGCGCCAACCGGGATAGATGCCAAGCGCGATGTTTGAACCGGGGCAGACCTCCAGCACGATGCCTTTTTCGGCGATCTCATCCACCAGCGACAAATCCTCGATGGCGCGCACTCCGTGGCCGATCCGTTCGACGTCCAAATCGCGGATGGCATCGCGGACCGAGTCCGCCCCGCCCCATTCCCCGGCATGGGCGGTCAGGCGCAATCCGGCTTCACGCGCGCAATCAAATGACCAGCGAAAGTCCTTGGGTTTGCCGATCTTTTCATCCCCGGCGATGCCAAAGCCCACAATCCAATCGCCTGCCGTATCCGCCGCACAGCGAGCGGTTTCGCGCGCCTTGTCGGGGCCGAAATGGCGGATGCAGGTGATGATGCCGCGCAGGGTGATTCCCATCTGGCGTTCAGCCTGATCCGCCGCCTCGCGCATCGCGGCCAGATATTCGCGCCATGCGCCGATGTCCCGTCCACCGCAAAAATCGGGAGAGAGGAAGGTTTCGGAATAGACCACGCCGGATTTGGCGGATTCTTCCAGCACAGCAAGGGTCAGGCGTTGGTAATCCTCGGGCTTGGTCAAAACCGAAGTCGCGGCCTCATAGACCTTCAGGAAATGCCAAAAGTCGGTGTAGCTGTAATTGCCGCGCTCATCAAAGATGCCCGCAATGTCGATCTTCTTTTCCTTGGCCAGGCCGCGGATAAAGGCGGGTGGTGCGGCCCCTTCCAGATGCAGGTGCAATTCGACTTTTGGCAGGTCGGTGACGGTCACAGAAAGCTCTCCCCTTGGCCGCGCTGTGGCAGGCCCAGATGCGCCGCGACGGAGGCCGCGACATCGGTGAAGCCGCACAGGCCGATGCAGCCCTGCCCTACCCCGGCACACAGGACCGGCACCCGTTCGCGGGTATGTTCCGTCCCACTGAAGGTGGGGTCATTGCCGTGGTCGGCGGTAAAGATGGCCAGATCGCCGGGGCGCAGGCGGGACAGGAAAGCGCCCGCCTGCCCGTCGAACCACTCCAACTGCCGCGCGTAGCCCGCCACATCGCGGCGATGGCCGAAATTGCTGTCAAACTCCACAAAGTTGGCAAAGGTCAAAGAGCCGTCTTCAGCTGTCTCGACAAGAGTTAAAAGATGTTCGGAAAGTCCAGCGTCACCCTTGGCCTTCCAGAGCGTGCCGATGCCGCGATGCGAGAAAATGTCGCCGATCTTGCCGATGGCATGGGTGGCGCGGCCTGCCTCGGTGGCCCAATCGAGCAGCGTGGGCGCGGGCGGCGCGATGGCAAAGTCACGGCGGTTCCCGGTGCGCTGAAACGCGCCCTCGGTGCCGATGAATGGCCGGGCAATCGCGCGGCCCACTTTCATGGCGTGCAGTGTGGGCGCAAGAGTTTGGCAAAGCTGGATAAGACGGTCGAGGCCAAACGCGCCCTCATGCGCGGCGATCTGAAAGACGGAATCGGCAGAGGTGTAGCAAATCGGCCAACCGGTGCGGAGGTGCTCTGCCCCCAAGCGGTCGATGATCTCGGTCCCTGAGGCGTGGCAATTGCCAAGGATGCCATCCACCCCGGCGATGCGGCACACTTCGGCCACAAGGTCGGGCGGAAAAGCCGGATTGGTCTCAGGGAAATACTGCCACTCCCACGGCACCGGGACACCGGCGAGTTCCCAATGGCCCGATGGCGTATCCTTGCCGCGCGAGATCTCAGTCGCGGCCCCCCAGCGCCCTGTCGGCAACGCATCCAACCCCCGCGCGGGATGGCCAGAGGCCAGACGGATTGCCGCGCCCAGACCCAAGGCGTCCAGATGGGGTAGGCGCAAAGGGCCAGCGCGGCCAATATCCGCGCGCCCAGCTGCACATTCGGCGGCGATATGTCCAAGGGTATTGGACCCGTCGTCGCCAAAATCAGCGGCATCGGGTGCGCCACCGCAGCCCACGGAATCCATCACGATCAAAAAGGCACGGGTCATGTGATCTTCTTCAATACCAAAGGCAATTCGTCAGGGGCCGAAGTTCCGATGCGGTAGGCCCGCCCCACAGCACGGGCGGCAACCTCGGCTTCCGCCTGTGACACAGCATGGATCAGGGCAAGCGGCACGCCGCGCCCCACACTGTCGCCGATCCCGGCCAGTTCGGCCAGACCGACAGAGGGGTTGATCTTGTCGCCCTCGCGCAAGCGGCCTCCGCCCAGATGCACCACGGCTTCACCCAAGGCGCGACCATCAATGCCGACAACAAAGCCATCGGACTCAGACAGCACCTCGGCCACCACGGGGGCAGCGGGCAGGCGGTCCGGCCAGCGATCCACAAAATCGGCAGGCCCCCCTTGGGCAGCGACCATGCGGCCAAAGAATTCGGCGGCTTGGCCGGATTCCAGCACGCGGTCAATCCGCGCCTCACCCTCTTCGGCATCGCGCACCAGACCGCCCAACGCCAGCGCCTCCCCCCCCAAAGCCACGGTGACATCCCATAGCGCCGAATTGACCGAGGTGCCGGTCAAAGTCTCCATCACCTCGATCACCTCAAGCGCGTTGCCTGCGGCGGTGGCCAGCGGCTGCGACATGTCGGTGATCAGGGCGGACGTCATGCAACCCGCCCCTTGCGCAGTGGAGACGAGGGCGCGGGCCAAAGCCTCGGCCTGTTCTTCGGTCGCCATGAAGGCACCAGAGCCGCATTTGACATCCAAGACCAGCGCCTCAAGCCCTGCCGCCAGCTTCTTGGACAGAATCGAGGCGGTGATCAGGTCGATGGATTCGACGGTCGAGGTGACGTCGCGGATGGCGTAAAGGCGGCGGTCGGCGGGGGCGATTTCGGCGCTGGCGGCGACGATGGCGCAGCGGGTGTCAGCGATCTGGCGGCGGAGTTGGTCTTCGGTCAGGGTGGCGCGGAAACCGGGGATCGCCTCGAGTTTGTCCAGCGTGCCGCCCGTATGGCCCAAACCCCGGCCCGAGATCATCGGGACATAGGCCCCGCATGCCGCCAACGCGGGAGCAAGGAGCAGCGACACGCAATCGCCGATGCCACCGGTCGAATGCTTGTCCACAACCGGGCCGTTCAAATCCCACTGCAGCACGCGCCCCGAGTCCCGCATGGCACGGGTCAGGGCGACGCGGCCAACCTCTCCCAAACCTTTCAGCAGCACTGCCATGGCAAAGGCCCCGGCCTGGGCGTCGGTGACAGCCCCGTTGGCCAATCCTTGGGCAAACCAGCGCAGGTCATCGGGCGGAACCGTCACACCGTCGCGGATGCGGGCAATGATGGCGCGGGCGTCGGCCATTCAGGCGCGGTCCATATGGGCGGCGGTGAATACCCCGGGCAGCATGTCGCGCACGGTCGTGACAAATTCTTTGCCGTCTGTGGTGTAGAGCGTGACGCGCACATCGGGGTCTGCAAATTCGGCGATCTTTTGACGGCACCCACCGCAGGGCGGTACCGGTTCCGGGCTGTCGGCGATGACGGCGATTTCGGCGATGCGGCTGTCGCCTGCGGCGATCATGGCGGCAATCGCCCCGGCCTCGGCGCAGGTGCCTTCGGGATAGGCAACGTTTTCAACATTGCAGCCGACATGGAGGTTTCCCCCGGTGGAGCGCAGCGCCGCGCCCACCTTGAAGCGGGAATAGGGGGCATAGGCCCGGTCGCGCACAGCGGTGGCAGCATCTTTCAACGACATTTGGGGAATTCCTTTTTGACCGTCAGGTCGCAGTCTGCGCGCAGCCCGCCGGTTCTGCAAGCGTCCCGCCACAACGGACGGTGATCTGACGGCGCGGGCGTGCCGCCCGCATGGCTTTGCCCTCGCCTCTGCTGCGCAGAGGCTCAGAGGGGGGCTTCGCAGCCCCCGTCGCCGCAGAAGCGGCGACTCCCCCGGCGGGATACTTAAGCAACGGGGAAGTTCAGAGCGCGGTGGTGAACGGGTTGCCGGGCAAAGTGACCTCAAGAAGTTCGAGATCGGTGGTGGCATCTGTATAGCGGGTGGCAAGTCCGGGGGGGATGACGAAAGCATCACCCGAAGAGAGGCGGTAGGGGTCTTTGCCTTCGCCGTGAAGTGTCATCTCTCCCGACATCACGAAGGTGAAGAGAATATCGCCATCGTGTTTGGTCCAAGGGCTGTCACCACCATCGGGACGGGCGACCATGACCGAGGCGACACCCTTGGTGTTGGCGTCAATCGTGGTGTCGCGGGCGAGAAAGCCCGGCAGGCGGTGGGGCGCGAAGGTGCCCGTCGCGCCGACATTGTAGACAAAACGCTGACCTTGCCATTCGCGCTCGGGGCGCAGGTGCGGGGTGGGCAGAGTCAGGACGTGGTCGATTTCGGTGACATGTTCGGCGGGAACACCGATTTCGATGACCTCGATCCCATCCGAGGCCTCGAGCACGCGGTGGCGGATTTCGGGGGGTTGGATGAAGCAATCCCCGGCATGCAGGCGGATCGGGCCGCCTTGATCTTCGTAAAGCACATCGACCCAGCCCTTGATGCAGAAGATCAACTGAAACCCGACGCGGTGGAAATGCACCATGTCGGGGACCGGGCCGCCATCGGGGATACGGATGTGGCTGGCGATCATCGCCCCGCCAAGGCGCGAGGGCACGAGGTCGCGGTACATCATCCCCGCGCGTCCGATCACCCACGGGGCCTGATCAGCAAGACGGCGCACCACGAAGGCATGTTCGGTCGTGGGCAGCACAAGGGGCGGGTTCAGCTCGTCAATCTCTACCTGCGTGCCATTAGGAGCGGTGAGGCGTTTTTCACCATCGGCAAAGCCGGGATCATCGGTCAGGATGCGGATAATGCCCGGCGCAGTGGGCGCGTTTTTCTGGATGCGCAGGCGCAGGCCGTGGCCAGAGAGAACCGCAACCTCAGGGTTGTCGGCGGGATAGATCATGTCCAGCCGGAAGCCGAGCCGCTTGGTCCAGAACGGCAGATCATCGCGCAATTCCTGCGTGGGCAATAGCACTTCGGCGCGGGCTTCGGACATCGGGGCCTCCGGGGTTCGGTCTGATGCGCAGATGACAACCGCCATGACGGATTTGCAAGCCACCGCAGAAGCGGGTTATGGAAAGGTTGGATTGCACCTGTGGGAAAATGGTTTAGGGTTCAACCAATTTTGATGGAGGGTCAGATGGACGGCGACAAGCAAGATGCGCGGCAGGACAATGCGCGGCAAGCAGCGCTGGACTATCATGAATTTCCCAAGCCCGGAAAGCTGGAAATCCGCGCGACCAAACCGCTTGCCAATGGCCGCGACCTGAGCCGTGCCTATTCGCCGGGCGTGGCCGAAGCCTGTCTCGAGATCAAGGCCGATCCGGCCACGGC
>JAIYDR010000157.1 GCA_027487395.1 Rhodobacter sp.
ACGCCTCGCTTCTGCCGCATCTGATCGACCGGACGGGGGCGTTTTCGGTCGTCTCAACCGGCACATGGGTGGTGGTGCTGGCGGTGGGCGGGGATGCGGTCAGCCTCGACCCCGCACGCGACACGCTGGTGAATGTGAATGCCTTTGGTCAGCCCACCCCATCGGCCCGCTTCATGGGCGGGCGGGAATATGAGTTGATCCGCCAAACCCGCGCCCCGGTGGCGGCCCTGACGGATGAGAGGTTCGTTCTGGAAACCGGAACCATGATGCTGCCCGCCGTCCAACACGGCAGCGGTCCCTTCCCGCATCGCGCGATGGCATGGCTTGGCCCCGACCGCAGCGATGCCTCTGAGGAGGTGGCGCTAGGCTTCTACCTCGCGCTGATGACGGCGGAGTCGCTGTCGATGATCGGCGCGCAGGGTCCGGTGATCGTCGAAGGCCCCTTCGCGCAAAACCCCTTCTTCCGCCGCATGTTGCGCGCGGCGACCGGGCGGCAAGTGCTGGTGTCGCAGACGCGGACCGGAACGGCGATTGGTGCGGCGCTGCTTTACGCCGACAAGGCCCCCACCCCGCCGAACATGGCCGAAGAGGCTGATCCCGGCCCGGCGCACGCCGCCTATGCGGCGCAGTGGCGGGCAGCGGTGGGTTAACCTGCGGCGGACATCACGGCGTCACTCAGGTAGCTGTGGCGCATGTAGTCGATGAAATTGTCCTGAAACTGCCGCGTATGAGCATGGGCCAGTTGATCCGCCCGTTCCACATCGCGCTGACGGATCGCGTCGAGCATGTCGTCATGCTCATCGGTCAGCAAAAGCCCGCCCTGCCCTTTTTCCAGAAACTCGAAATGCAGGTGCAGCATGCGCCGACCCTGATTAAGCAGGCGATCATAAAACGCCGAGAGGTACGGATTCCGCCCCGCTTGCGCGATGGCCATGTGAAAGGCGCGGTTGGCCTCGGACATGGCCAGATGGTTGCGGGTTTTCACCGCCGCCACAAAATCGCGCTGGCGTTTGGCGATGGTGGCAAGATCGGTTTCCGTCCGCAATTCGGCGGCCAAACGGGTGTTCATGCGTTGGGCGATGTCCAAGGCTTCGACGTATTTCGGGAAACTTTGGATGTCGATCGGGGCCACGATGGTGGAGCGGTTGGCCAGTGTCACCACCAACTCCTCGCCCGCCAAACGGATCAAAGCCTCCCGCACCGGGGATCGTGACATGCCAAAGCGTTCCGCCAAGGTGGTTTCATCCAAAAGCGCACCGGGGGCGAGGGTCAGCGACAGGATCTCATCGCGCAGCGAGTCATAGGCAAAGCGCACGCCGGTTCCCTTGGCGCGTTTGGGTTCGACCTCATCAGGCGGGGCGATGGTTTGCGGCATGGCGGTCTTTCCGGCTGGGCGGGGAGAGCCTAGCGGCGATGCGCCATGGTGTCGACACAGGATGTTTTGCGATTGACCTGTCGGCTGGGTGTCGGCAAGGTCTGCGCCAAAGCCCCGCCGTAGGGGCGCATGCAAAGGTGACCCCATGCTGAAACTTCAGGGCGTGATGCCCGCGCTTGTGACGCCCTTTGATGCCGCAGGGGCCATCGACTTTGCCGCGCTTGGCCGTCACATGACCGTCCTGCGCGCGGCGGGGGTGTCGGGCTGGGTGCCTTGCGGATCATCGGGTGAATACAACCTGATGAGCGATGCAGAGCGGGATGCGGTGTTGCAATACGTCAAGGATTTCGCCCTTCCGGGGGAAACCCTGATCGCCGGGACCAACGCGCCCTCGACCGCCGGGGTGATCGCCAATACGGCGCGCGCCAAGGCGATGGGCTATCACGCGGTGCTCTTGGCCGTGCCCTTCTACACCAAGCCGACACAGGCCGAAATCATCCGCCATTTCAACGCGGTCACAGAGACGGCCGATATGGATGTGGTGCTCTATTCCTACCCCGGCAAGGACGGGGTTGAGATCGGGTATGAAGCACTCGACGCCCTCGCCGACAATCCGCGCATCATCGGGATCAAGGAATCCTCGGGTGTCCTACAGCGCGCCATCGGCATTTCCACCCGCTACGCGGGGCGTATCCAACTGGTGTCAGGATCAGACGATATCGCTTGGGATTTCATGCAGTGGGGCGCGGATAGCTGGATCTGTGGTCCCGCCAATTGCATGGCAAAACCGGTCTGTGAAATGGACGCCGCCTTTCGTGCCGGGGATCATGCCCGCGCCAAGGCGATCATGACGGCGATCTGGCCTGCGATGAACGTGCTGGAGTCGGGCAAGTTCGTGCAGAAACTGAAATACGGCTGCGCCTTGCAGGGCAATCCGGTGGGCGAATGCCGGATGCCCTTCGGCCCGCTGACCGATACTGAGAAGGCCGAATTCGCCGCCACGATGCAGGTTGTGATCGACTGGGCCTAAGGGCGGGGGGCCAGCCCCCCGCACCCCCCGGGGTATTTGAGCCAAGATGAAGCGGGCAAGAAGGGCGGGGAGCGGAACATGACCACGGTCGTTATCGGCGCAGGCATCATCGGCACGGCCATCGCGCAGGATCTGCAAAAGCGCGGGCGGCAGGTCGTGCTGGTCGACCGCGACATGCCGGGACGCGGGGCGTCTTTTGGCAACATGGCCTCAATCGCCGTGACGGAGTTCATGCCGGCCTCGCGGCCCGCGGTCTGGCGGCAGATCCCCGGCTGGATGCTAGACCCCGAAGGACCAGTGCGGGTGCGTCCGTCCTACATGCCCAAGCTGGTGCCGTGGTTCCTGCGCTTCATCGCGGCTTCTCGTCCTGCCAAATTGCGCGCGTTGGAGGCGCAGGGGGCGGCGCTTTGTGCGCGGTCTTTGAATGACACGCTGGATTTGCTGCGTGAAACCGGGCTCTCGGATCAGATCAGCGACGAGGGCTGTCTTTCGCTGTACACCGATGAGGCAGAGTTCAAGGCGGATCGCGACCATATCGCCATCCTCGAACGCTTTGGTGTCGCGCATGAGGTGATCGGGCGGCAGGCCATTCGCGCCTTGGAGCCAGAGCTTTCGGATAAGATCGGTCTGGCGGTCCTCTTCCCGCAGAACCGGTCGATGAAAGACCCCTATAAGCTGGTGCTGGCCTTGGCCGACCGCTTCACCGCCTTGGGCGGGCGGATCGAACGCGGCGAGGTGGTGCGCTTTGTCAGAAATGACCGCATCCGCGAGGTCGTGCTGAAAGACGGTCGCCGTCTGGCGGCGGAGGAGGTGGTGATCTGCGCCGGGGCCTATAGTGCCACACTCGCCAAGGACTTGGGCGAGCCGATCCCCTTGGAGACTGAGCGCGGCTATCACACCCAGATCATGGCCCCCGGCCTGTCGATGAAGCATTCGATCATCTGGCCTGCCCGCGCCTTTATGGTCACCCCCACCGCAGGCGGCATCCGCGTGGGCGGCACGGTGGAGATGGCGGGGCTGGACGCCGCCCCCGATTACCGCCGCAGCAAGGTCACGGTGCGGCGCGCGAAGGAAGCCCTGCCCAATCTGCGGGTTGAGGATTCTACCGAATGGATGGGCCACCGTCCCGCGCTGCCTGATACCGTGCCGATCCTGTCGCCCTCGGCCCGCACGAAGGGGGTTTTCTATGCCACTGGACACGGCCATCTTGGCCTGACCACTGCCGCCACCACCGCGCGGCTGATGGGGGAGTTGATCACGGGCGGCAAGCCGTCCTTGGACCTGCACCCCTACCGCATCGACCGTTTCTGAAAGGACCGCCATGCGCTTTGCCCGCACCCTGCAAACCGTCGATGTCCATTGCGCGGGCGAGATTGGGCGCGTGATCACCGGGGGCGTTCTGAACATCCCCGGCGCGACGATGGCCGCGAAACTGCTTCACCTGAACACGGTGGATGATTCATTGCGGCGGTGGTTGTGCTCTGAGCCGCGCTCTGGTCCGGCGGGGTCGTTTTGCCTGTTGCTCCCGGCCTGCGATCCGGCGGCCGATGTGGGGTTGATCGTGCTGCAACCCGATCAGGCGCATGCGATGTCGGGCTCAAACGCCATGTGCGCGACGACGGCCCTGCTGGAAACCGGGATGATCCCGATGGTGGAACCTGTCAGCATAGTGACCTTTGACACCGCTGCCGGGTTGGTGAAGGCGACCGCCACCTGTCAGGGCGGCAAGGTGGTCAAGGTCACGCTGGATATGCCACCCTCTTTCGTCGCGCGTCAGGATGCGGTGCTGGAAACGCCGGAATGGGGCGCGTTGCGCTATGACCTGTGCTTTGGCGGGGTGTTCTATGCGCTGGTGGATGTGGATCAGATCGGTCTGACCATTACGCCGGAAAACGCGCGCGCCTTGGCGATGACAGGGGTAGACCTGCGCAACCGCATTGCGGCAATCGAGCCTGCGTTGCACCCCACTACGCCCGCGCTGAACGGTCTGGCCTATGTCATGTTCCGTGCCAGCGAAGCCGATGGGTCTTTGCGCACCTGTACCACCTTGCGTCCGGGACGGGTCGACCGCTCCCCCTGTGGGACGGGGTCGAATTCCAACATGGCTTCTGCCCATGCGCGAGGGCGCGTCAGGCCGGGGGATGTGGTGACATCCCGGTCGATCATTGGCGGGGAGTTTGTGACAGAGTTTGTCGCGGAAACCACAGTCGGCCCCTACACCGCCACACAAAACCGCATCTCAGGGCAGGCGTGGATTTACGGGATCAGCCAGATCGGGCTGGACCCGAGCGACCCGTTCCCGCTGGGGTTCACGCTGTCGGACAC
The DNA here is from genome assembly GCA_027487395.1 of Rhodobacter sp. GTDB lineage: Bacteria > Pseudomonadota > Alphaproteobacteria > Rhodobacterales > Rhodobacteraceae > Paragemmobacter. Next base: position 4,731 of record JAIYDR010000157.1, read on the forward strand.
TTGGGGGAGTTGAAGGTGGGGACGCCGGTGCTTCAGGGCCAAACCATCCTTGTCACCGGGGCAACCGGGGCGATTGGGCGGGCCATTTGCACCGCCCTTGCCGGGGATGGCGCAAGGGTGCTGATCCATTACAGCCGCAACCGTGCGGCGGCTGAAGCGTTGCTTGGCGACATCG
>JAIYDR010000109.1 GCA_027487395.1 Rhodobacter sp.
CAACTGCCTTTCTTTGGGATGCCAGTTGTTCTCTGGGTCTTTGCGGGCAAGGGCATAATACCCTGACCGATCCAGGTGGGCATCTTCAAGGCTGACGGCATTCGGATTGCGGGCCAAATCAATGGCGTAAAGGTCGATCACATAGGTCAGCATGGCGTCGCGGCGTTCTTCGGTGTGAAAGGCCAGCATTTCGCCCACGGTGCGGGTCTCGCAGAAGGGAAAGAACAGATACTCTGCGTTAAAGCAGTAATACAGCCAGATGCCCGGTGTCGCGGCATCGTTCAGAGCGTTCAATGCTTCGACCATCGCGCCTTCGGCATGGACATCGACGGTCACGCGATGAATCTTTTCCTCGACATCCGATTTGATCCGCAACGCATCCGGGGCCAGCACCACCACCTCGCGAAAGCCGTTGCTTTGGTGGTGGCGGATTGCGGTTTCCACTTCGACGGCATCTTCCACGAAGATGACGGCGACCGGCCCCTTGGCCAGCGCAGCCTTTCCGATGGACAGAAAGCTTGACAGACCCTCGTACCGCATGTGGTGCCACCCTTGAAACGACGCGCGCAGAATCCCGCAGGCGGGTCCGCTTGGCAAGTCCCGCTGTATCTGCCCGCGCAGATTGCTAAGCCCTATGGATTGCGTGTAATGGGGACAATCCCCTGTTTGCTCTGACTTGCGTGGACCCGATGACCGAACCGAAGAAGCTGTTCATCAAGACCTACGGTTGCCAGATGAATGTCTATGACAGCGAACGCATGGCTGAAGCCATGGGAACGCAGGGTTATGTCACGACCGACGTGGCCGAAGAGGCGGATATGGTGCTTTTGAACACCTGTCACATCCGCGAAAAGGCGTCAGAGAAGCTGTATTCCGACCTTGGCCGCCTGCGCCCGCTGAAAAACGCCAAGCCCGACATGAAGATCGGGGTGGCAGGCTGTGTTGCGCAGGCCGAGGGGGCAGAGATCCTGCGCCGCATGCCGCTGGTTGATCTGGTGGTCGGCCCGCAAAGCTATCACCGCCTGCCAGCGATGGCGGATGCCGTGGCGCGCGGTGAAAAGGCGGTGGATACCGACTTCCCGGCTGAGGATAAGTTCGATCACCTGCCCGAACGCAAGGCGCTGCGTGGGCCGACGGCCTTTCTGACCGTGCAGGAAGGCTGCGACAAGTTCTGCGCCTTTTGCGTGGTCCCCTACACCCGTGGGGCCGAGGTCAGCCGCCCGGTGGACCGCCTGCTGCGCGAAGCGCAGGGATTGGCTGACAGGGGCGTGAAGGAAATCACGCTTCTGGGCCAGAACGTCAACGCCTATCACGGGCAGGGTGCAGGCGGCGATTGGGGTCTGGCGCGTCTGGTGCGCGCCCTTGCCCGCATCGACGGATTGGAGCGGATTCGCTACACCACCAGCCATCACAACGACATGGAAGACGACCTGATCGCCGCGCATGGCGACGAGCCGAAGCTGATGCCCTATCTGCATGTACCCGTGCAATCGGGCAGTGACAGCATCCTGAAGGCGATGAACCGCAAGCATACTCGGGATGATTATTTTCGCCTGATCAACCGCATCCGCGCCGCCCGTCCAGATATCTTGTTGTCCTCTGATTTCATCGTGGGCTTCCCCGGCGAGACGGATCAGGATTTCGCCGATACGATGGACCTATTGCAGACGGTGGGCTATGGGGCCTGCTTCAGCTTCAAATACTCTGCCCGTCCCGGCACTCCCGCTGCCGAAAAACAGGCCGTCGAGGCCGAGGTCGCCGACCGCCGCCTGCAAGAGCTGCAGGCGCTGATCACCCGCCAACAACGCGCGGCGCAAGAGGCGATGGTGGGTCGCGAGGTGGGCGTTCTGATCGAAAAGACAGGACGCATGCCGGGGCAGATGGTGGGCAAATCCGATCACCTGCACGCGGTTCATGTCAGTGATTCCAACGCCGCGATCGGCGACCTGATCCGTGTCCGTATCACCGGCTCTGCCTCCAACTCGCTTGCCGCGATAAGACTCTGATGCCCGTCGCGCGCATTGTTGACGGCTTTGGGTGCGGTAGGGTCACTTTCTAGGTGAATGTTTCCCTAACGGAAACGGCTTGTGTCCTTGACGCGACCCGCCACAAGATTTTGCTTGCCATCCGCAAGTACAGGCGGCAATCCTGCTTTTGGAACACCCTTAATGGGCAGTTTATTTAACGAGGGAGCTTCGGTGTGTTGCGTTTTTCCAAGGCAATGCGACTGATCGCCTATACCACTTGTTGCGCTTTCGGTCTGGCAAGCGCGCCCGCTGTGGCGCAACAGGCGCCGAAAGTGACCGGCAAGATTGAATGGGGCGTTTGGATTGATGATGACGGCTGCATGCACTGGTGGGCCGATGGTGGGGTCGAAGGCTATATGGTGCCGCGTCGCAACCCCGAAACCGGCAAACCGGTTTGTCTAAAGAAGAACACCTGTCTGGTTGAAAACACCGACACGCTGTTCGCCACTGACAGTGCGCATCTGACCGCACCGGGCCGCGCCCGACTGGAACAGTTCTTCCGCACTGGCGGTGCCTTTGGCTATGCCATCTACGGCCATACCGACAGCCGCGCCTCGGACGAATACAATATCAGTTTGTCCAAACGTCGCGCGGCCTCGGTGGCCATGGTTGCACGGTCGGTTGGCGCGTCGGTCGAGCGGGAAATCGGCTATGGCGAACGGCAGCCCATCGCTTCGAATGCGACGGCGGCGGGGATGCAGCAGAACCGTCGTGTCGAAGTTGTGTGCTACAGGTGGTGATGATGAAGAGCGGATCCCTTTTGACCGTCGGATTGCCGATGACAGCGGCACTGCTTTTGTCGGGCTGTTTGGGCATTACGCCCTATACCGGCAACCCCAACTCAGTGATTGCAAAGGCAAGCGACGTTGGTTTCGTCGACCGTGGCGCATTGATTGAGGGTGAGGCTGCCATCGCTTATGACCCGGATGGATGCCAGAACTGGATCATCGACGATGGCATCGAAGGCTATTCCTCGCCGCGCTTTGATCCGCGGTCTGGTTTGCCAGTCTGCAACAATCTTTATCCGCCGGGAACCGTGCTGGGCAATTACCAGACCAAATCCGCCGCAATCCGGGATTTTGTGCCAACAAACTGAACGCATCCTCAGTTGGGGTGCCGAACTGACCTTAGCACAGGCCGCGTCCCGAGGGCGCGGCCTTTTGCTTTTGCGCGCCGTGTCAGGGACGCATGACGCCGCTGGCACTGCCCAATTGGCAGGCGTCGCCGGGGTGTCATGAGGATGTCGCTTGCCTTGTGGTGGAACGCGGTCCACAGTCTAGATATGGCATCGTCCATGCTTGGCCCCCCATGCTCTTAGAAGGAGATTTCCTTGGGCATCAGCGCGCTGACCCCCCCGACCCGTCCAGAAGATACGGTTGAATCCGTGCTGGAATTTCCCGACAACAGGTTGCTGATCGACCTTTGCGGTGAGTTTGACCGCAACCTCGCTCAGGTCGAACACCAGATGGGCGTTCACATCTTGCGGCGCGGCAACAGGTTGGCCGTGATTGGTGAAAAGGCAGCGCGGGAGCAGGCAGCGGCGGTGCTGCGCGCGCTTTATGCCCGGCTTGAGGCGGGGCGTGGTGTGGCCGCGGGCGATGTCGATGCTGCCCTGCGGATGGGCCGCCCCATGCCTGATCGTCCTTTGGCGGAGGGCGAACAGATCGAGATGTTCTCGAGCGCGGGCATGGAACTTCGCACCCGCAAGAAACCGATCGAACCCCGGACCGAGGCGCAGAAAGCCTATGTCGCCAACCTGTTCCAGCATGAGTTGGGCTTTGGCATCGGGCCTGCCGGGACGGGCAAGACCTATCTGGCGGTGGCGGTCGGTGTGACCATGCTGATTTCAGGTGCCGTGGAAAAAATCATCCTGTCGCGTCCCGCTGTCGAGGCGGGTGAGCGTCTTGGCTTTTTGCCCGGCGACATGAAGGAAAAGATCGATCCCTATATGCAGCCGCTTTATGACGCGCTGAATGACTTTTTGCCGCAAAAACAGGTGCAAAAGCTGATGGAGGACAAGCGCATCGAGATCGCGCCTTTGGCCTTTATGCGCGGGAGGACGCTGTCGAATGCCTTTGTCGTGCTGGATGAGGCACAGAATGCCACGACCATGCAAATGAAGATGTTCCTGACCCGTCTGGGTCAAGGCAGCCGCATGGTGGTAACGGGCGACCGCACGCAGGTTGACCTGCCGCGTGGCGTGCCTTCGGGCCTTCAGGATGCTGAACGCATCTTGAAAGGGGTGAAGGGCGTCAGCTTCAACTACTTCAACGCCAAAGATGTCGTGCGCCACCCGTTGGTTGCCCGCATTATCACCGCCTATGAGGCGAGCGAGGCCGAAACTGGCGCGTAATCTGCGGGGCTTGATCTGATTGCGGGCGCGGGCAAAGGCCCGCGCCCCTTGCTTTTGCCTCGCCGCCGCGCAGGCGCGGGGGCCAGCCCCCGCACCCCCGGGATATTTGCAGCAACGGGGAAGGGGGCAGGGCAAGAGCATTTGTGTTTTCCGCGATTTCAGCCTATGGCCCGGTGCATGGAACCGCTTGTCGACATTGTCATCGAGGATGGCCGCTGGGAGGCCTTTGGGCTGGAGGCATTGTCGGACCGCGCCGTGCGTGCGGCGCTGGCCGAACTTGGTCTTGGGGTGGAAGGGTTTCAGATTGTGGTGATGGGCTGTGACGATGCCCGGATCGCCGCACTGAACGCAGATTTTCGCGGCAAGCCCATGCCGACCAATGTGCTGAGTTGGCCTGCCGAGGATTTGTCCCCGGAGACGCCGGGGGAGATGCCGGAGTTGCCGGAGGTCGGGGAGGAGGGTGATCCCGAATCCTTGGGCGACATCGCGCTTGCCTGGGAAACCTGTGCGCGCGAAGCCGTTGAGCAAGAGAAGTCGATGGTCGATCATGTCACCCATTTGGTGGTTCATGGTCTGTTGCATTGTTTGGGCTATGATCATGTTGAGGACGCCGACGCGGCGGTGATGGAAGGGTGCGAGGTCAGGATACTTGCCAGCCTTGGCCTTTCGGACCCATATTCGTAAGGCCCCGCCGCGACGGGGTGTTTTGGACAAGGACAGATGGGCAGTAGTGACGGCACGGGATCAGCGCAGGGCGCGGTCGACAGTCAAGATGGTGAGCCTCCGCAACGCGGATTGCTTGGGCGCTTGTTGAGCGCTTTTGCCACCCCAGAACCCCGCAAAGTGGAAGCGCGCCAAAGCAGTGGGGCAGGCGTAGCACAGGCCGCGAATCTGCCGGGGCTGAGCAACCTGCGCAAGCTGCGCGTGGATGATGTGGCGGTGCCCAAGGTCGATATCGTCGCGGTGCCGTTGGACATCGGCAAGGATGATCTGGTGGCGGTGTTCCGTGAGCACGGCTTTTCGCGCGTTCCGGTCTACAAGGGCACGCTGGACCATCCGCAGGGCTTGGTGCTGCTGAAGGACCTTGCACTGACCCATGGCTTTGGGGCCTCTGGGCGGTTTTCGCTGAAGCGCTTGATGCGCCCGGTGCTTTACGCGCCGCCATCGATGCCGGTGGGCGTGTTGTTGCAGAAGATGCAGCGCCAACGGGTGCATATGGCGTTGGTGATCGACGAATACGGCGGTGTGGATGGTCTGGTGACCATCGAGGACCTGATCGAAACCGTGATCGGTGAGATCGAGGATGAACATGACGAGGCCGAGGGGCCGCTGTGGCAGGAAGAAAAGCCCGGCGTGTTTCTGGCCCAAGCCAATGCACCCTTGGAAGAGGTCGAGGCCGCGATCGGCATCCGCTTGCGCACCGACGAGGATGACGAAGAGATCGACACGCTGGGCGGGATCGTATTCTTGCGCACGGGCCGCGTGCCCGCGCGCGGTGAGATCGTGCCGCATGAAAGCGGGGTGGAGTTTGAGGTCGTCGATGCCGATCCGCGCCGGATCAAACGGTTACGCCTTCGGTTGCCGTCGGCGGCGGGGGGATCCGGCCCGGAACTGGCGCTGCTCGGCGGGGCATCGTCGGATGCCGGCGGCGGCGGCGGGGGCGGCGGCGATTGACGGGGCGGCTGGCGTCTTTGCACGCTGCGCTGCGCTCTGACGCGGCGCGGCGGATGGTCTTTGCTGCCCTGACCGGGGCCGTGGCGGCGGTGGGCTTGGCGCCCTTGGGCTGGTGGTGGTTGGCGCTGCCTGTCTTTGCGCTGTTGGTCTGGCAGGTGGTGCGCGTGCCGAGCATGGCGGGCCGGATCGCCTGGGCTGGGGGCTTTGGCTATTTTCTGGCAGGGCTGAACTGGATCGTTGAACCGTTTTTGATTGATGCCGCGCGGGATGCATGGATGGCGCCTTTTGCGCTGGTGGCCTTGCCAGCAGGTTTGGCTTTGTTCTGGGCGGCAGCGGGTTGGGTCGTCGGGCGTTGGCGGTTGGGCGGCTTTGGCTTTGCCTTGATGCTGACGGCGGCGGAACTGGCGCGGGGCCATGTTTTGACGGGCTTTCCTTGGGCGACGCCGGGGCAGATCTGGATCGACCATGCGCCGGCGCAAGCGGCGGCACTGTTTGGGCAATATGGGCTGACGCTGGCCACCTTGCTGATCGCGGCGGGGTTGGCGGCATTGCGGCCTGTGCCGGTCTTGGCGGCACTGGCGCTGTTGGTGGCGGGGTTTGGTTTTGGGGCGTGGCGTTTGTCCCTGCCCGAACCCGCGGCCTTTGCTGCACCGGCGGGGATTACTCTGCGTCTCGTGCAGCCTGCCGCCGAGCAGAGGCTCAAATGGGATGCCGAAGAAGCCCAGACCTTCTTTCAGCGGCAGTTGGATTTCACGGCTTCCGGGCCTGTGGTTGATCTGACGATCTGGCCGGAAACTGCGATTCCCTACACGCTAGAGGATTATCCCGACCTTGCCCCATTGATCGCGGGGGCGGCGCGCGGTGGGGCGGTGGCTTTGGGCATCCAGCGACTGGAGGAAGGCGAGGGTGGCTCTTGGCAGTTCTTTAACAGTCTGGTTGTGTTGGGGCCGGGCGGGAAACGGCTGGCCAGTTATGACAAGCACCATCTTGTGCCATTTGGCGAATATGTGCCGTTTGGCGATTGGCTCATGGACCTGACCGGCATCGGGGCCTTTGCGGCGCAGGCAGGCAATGCCTATACCGCCGGGGCGGCGCCTGCGGTGATCGCGCCCTCTGCGCGCTTGGGGCTTATCCTGCCGCTTATTTGCTATGAGGCGGTGTTTCCGCAAGATCTGCGCGCGCCTGGGGAGCGGGCAGATTGGCTGTTGCAGGTCACAAATGACGCGTGGTTTGGCACGCTAACCGGCCCGTTTCAGCATGCCGCACAAGCCCGCTTGCGCGCTGTAGAGCAGGGTTTGCCGCTGGTGCGGGTTGCCAATACCGGGGTCACTGCAATCTATGATTCGCGGGGGCGGGTGGTTGCAGAATTGCCATTTGGCACAGCGGGATGGCTGGATGCGATGTTGCCGGGGGCGATGCCGCGCACCGTTTATGCCCGTTTTGGAGAAGCCCCGACGCTTTTGGGGTTGATAATGATGCTCGTTAGCCTCGTTTCAGCGCGGCTGCGTGCAGGGGGACGTTTCGGCGCTTGACGTTGGAACGGGTGGTCTCTACCCACTCGTCTTGTTCCTGTCACAACGGCTTCCTGGCGTGGCGGGTTAAACCAATGGAGCACTTCCCCATGTCACGAATGAATTATGTCTTTACCTCCGAATCCGTTTCGGAGGGGCATCCCGACAAGGTCTGCGACCGTATTTCGGATGCAGTTCTGGATGCCTTCATCGCGGTCGAGCCAAATGCGCGCGTCGCCTGCGAAACCTTCGCCACCACCAAGCGCGTTGTGGTCGGCGGTGAGGTTGGCCTGTCCGATAAAGCCAAGCTGAAAGAAATGATGGGCCGGGTCGAGGATATCGTCCGCGACTGCGTCAAAGACATCGGCTACGAGCAGAAGAAGTTTCACTGGAAGGACATCAAGGTCCACAATTACCTGCACGAGCAATCGGCCCATATCGCGCAAGGCGTGGACCGGGATGGTGCGGGCGATCAAGGCATCATGTTCGGTTATGCCTGCCGCGAAACGCCCGAGCTGATGCCCGCGCCGATCCAATACGCCCATGCGATCCTGCGCAAACTGGCTGAAGTGCGAAAATCGGGCCAGGAAACCTCGCTGCGCCCGGATGCCAAATCGCAGCTTTCCCTGCGCTATGAGAATGGCGTTCCGGTTGAGGTGACCTCAATCGTTCTCTCGACCCAGCATGAGCACAAGAAACAGAAAAGCGCCGACATCCGCGCCATCGTGGAACCCTATATCCGCGAAGTCCTGCCCTCGGGCTGGATCACCGACAAGACCGAATGGTGGGTCAACCCGACCGGCACCTTCGTGATTGGTGGACCAGATGGGGATGCAGGCCTGACCGGCCGCAAGATCATCGTGGACACCTATGGCGGTGCTGCCCCGCATGGCGGCGGCGCGTTCTCGGGCAAGGATCCGACGAAGGTTGACCGCTCGGCCGCTTATGCCGCG
>JAIYDR010000026.1 GCA_027487395.1 Rhodobacter sp.
ACGGAAGCGAGAGGATCAAAACAAACTCCCCTGCCCCGACGTCTCGCCGCCCTTCCGCGCTTTCGCCTTTCCGCCCAACACCAACCGGCCGTCGGTGAATTCGACCTCCAGCACACCGGCCTTTTCGGCGGCGGTTTTGGTGGTGACGACCTGGCCATCGCCGCGCACCACGGCGTAGCCGCGTTTCAGGGTTTCGGCGTAGCCGAGGGTTTGGCGCATGCGGTCAAGTGCCTCCAGCCGCCTCCGATGGGTGGCGATCTGGGCGGGCGGCAGCGCATGCAGGCGCAGGGACAGGGCGGCAAGCGCCTCGCGCCCCTTGCGGATGTCGCGTTCGGCGTCGGTGAACAGCCGTGCGAGGGCGGGCGTCAGGCGAGAGGACAGGTTCTCCAGCCGCTGCCCCTGCCGGTCGCGGCGGCGTTCGAAGTAGAGGTCCAGCCCCCGGCCCCGCTCGGTCAGATCGCGGCGGCGGTGGTGCAGCATCCCCGCGAGAAGATCGGGCCGCAGCCGTCCCGCCCAGCGCTCCAACGCGCCGCGTTTGCGGCTGGCAGCAAGGCCCAGCGCCTGCCCGAGGCGCCCCGACCACAGGTCCAGCCGTTGTGCGGCGGTTTGGGTCAGCGCCTCTGGCCGGGGCAAAGCGCGGCCCAGATCGCGCAGGCGTTGGCCACGTTGGCCGATGCCCTGCGCCACGGCGCGGGAGAGGCGGGCATTCAACCCATCCACCTGCGCCAAAAGGTCCAGCCGCACCGGCACCGCCATTTCGGCCGCGGCGGTGGGGGTCGGCGCGCGGCGGTCGGCGGCGAAGTCGATCAGCGTGGTGTCCGTCTCATGCCCCACGGCCGAGATCAGCGGAATGCGGCTCGCCGCAGCCGCGCGGACAACGATTTCCTCGTTGAAACCCCAGAGGTCCTCGAGTGACCCGCCACCCCTTGCGACGATCAGCAGGTCAGGGCGCGGGATCGGGCCGCCGGGGTCTATGGCGTTGAAGCCCCGGATCGCGGCGGCGACGTCGGGAGCGCAGGCTTGGCCTTGGACCGCCACCGGCCAGATCAGCACATGGCGCGGGAAGCGGTCACGCAGACGGTGCAGGATGTCGCGGATCACAGCCCCGGAGGGCGAGGTGATGACGCCGATGACGCTGGGCAGGAAGGGGATGGCTTGCTTGCGGGCCGGATCGAACAGCCCTTCGGCCATCAGTGCCGCCTTGCGCTTTTCCAGCATTGCCATCAATGCGCCCGCACCCGCCGGGGCCACGTCATCGACGATCAGCTGGTATTTCGACTGTCCCGGAAAGGTGGTCATGCGGCCGGTGACGATCACCTCCATCCCCTCTTCGGGGCGGACTTGCAGGCGGGCGGCTTGGCCTTTCCAGGTGATGGCGGCGATGACGGAGCGGTCGTCTTTCAGGTCGTAATACAGATGGCCAGAGGCGGGGCGAGAGACCCGCCCCACCTCGCCGCGCACGCGGACGAGGCCGAATTCCCCCTCGATGACCCGCTTCACCGCGCCGGAAAGCTCCGAGACGGTGAATTCTGGCTGGTTGCCTTGCGGGGCGGGGGGCGGGTCTTCGAACAGGTCCATCAAGGCGACTCCGGCTGGGTGGGGAGAGGATAGGCGGCAGGGGGCGGCAGGGGAAGGGGCACAAAGAGGACCGACGCGGGAACGTCCAGTGGACGTTCCCGCCGGTCCGACTGCGGCTGAGGCAACGAAGCCGCAAGGGGTGTTCAGCAATCCTGAAGTATCAGGCACGGGGCGTGACCGCCCGGCGGGTGCGATTTATCGCGCCCGCCCCCCGCAGGGCGGGCACGGCCCGTGCACGGGGCGCACGGGCGGGCATGGAGCGAAGGTCGCGACACGCGCGGGTCGCTTGCCCCGCGCGACTGTCAGGTGAGACCGCAATGTGTCCTCTTCCCCTCCCCCCACCAATCCCTTGCATCGCACCCCTGCCCTGCCTATGACGCGGCCAACCAAGCCAAGGGGGCGCGACCATGAATATCCTCATCCTCGGCGGCGGCGGGCGGGAACATGCGCTGGCTTGGGCGGTCAAGCAGAACCCCAAGACAGACCGCCTGATCGTGGCCCCCGGAAATGCGGGTATTGCTGGGCTGGCAGAATGCGCCGATATCGACATCCTGAACGGCGCGGCGGTTGTGACCTTTTGCGAAGAGAACGCCATCGATTTCGTCATTGTCGGCCCAGAGGCCCCCTTGGCCGCCGGTGTCGCCGATGCCACCCGCGCGGCGGGATTGCTGACCTTTGGCCCTTCCGCGGCTGCTGCACGGCTAGAGGCGTCAAAGTCCTTCACCAAGGAAATCTGTGACGCCTGCGCGGCCCCCACCGCAGGCTATGCCCGCTTCACCGAAGCCGCCCCCGCCCGCGCCTATATCGCCGCCAAAGGCGCGCCGATTGTTGTGAAGGCCGATGGTCTGGCCGCCGGCAAGGGTGTCATCGTCGCCATGACCGAACAGGAAGCGCTGGACGCCGTCGACGACATGTTCGGCGGCGAATTTGGCGCCGCCGGGGCCGAGGTGGTGATTGAGGAATTCATGACGGGTGAGGAAGCCTCATTCTTCATCCTGACCGATGGGGTGAGCGCCCTGCCCATCGGTACCGCGCAGGATCACAAGCGGGTGGGCGATGGCGACACGGGCCCCAATACCGGCGGCATGGGGGCCTATTCCCCTGCCCCGGTGCTGACCGATGCGATTGCGGATCAGGCGATGGCGGAGATCGTTCTGCCGACCATCCGCGAGATGGCCCGGCGCGGCACGCCCTATCAGGGTGTGCTTTATGCCGGTTTGATGATCGAGGATGGCCGCGCACGGTTGGTGGAATACAATGCCCGTTTCGGCGATCCGGAATGTCAGGTCTTGATGATGCGGCTTGGCGCGCAGGCGCTGGATTTGCTTCTGGCCTGTGCCGAAGGGCGGCTGTCTGACCTGCGGGCGAACTGGGCCGATGACCATGCGCTGACCGTGGTGATGGCCGCGCGCGGTTATCCCGGCGTTTAGGCCAAGGGTTGGGTAATCGGGGGGCTGGACGCCCTGCCGGAAACCTCCTCTCAGATGGTGTTCCATGCCGGGACCACGGCAAAGGATGGCGCGATCACGGCCACCGGGGGACGGGTGCTGAACATCACTGCACGGGGGGCGAGTTTGGCCGAGGCGCAAGCGCGGGCCTATGCGATGGTGGATGCCATCGACTGGCCCGAAGGGTTCTGCCGCCGCGACATTGGCTGGCGCGCACTCTGACGCTGAGGCTGGGCTTGCCTTCGACACCATTGCAAAGGCCATAACGGGCGAACAGGTCGGTCGCGGCAGCGCGGGGTCAAGGTTTGTGGATTGGACCACTCGGCCGTGGACATTTTGGCAGATGGCGCGAAGCGGGACGAAACTCTCTGGGAGAGAGTTTCGTCCCGCTGTCTTCAGGTCCGTGCACGACCTGCCGGGGCGGGGCGTGCGCGGACCTTGGCTTTGGGCCACGGTCCATACCCCGACGTCGTGGATCGTCCCATTTGACTGGACGTGCACATCACCCCCCTTTCCCGCTTCCCCTTGCACCCTGTGTCATCCGCGCATAAGAAACGGCGCAATTCGGGCCTTGGCGGGGGGGAACATGCCGCTTCTCGTGATGAAATTTGGCGGCACCTCGGTGGCCGACCTTGCGCGGATCGAAAACGCCGCGAAAAAGGTGCAAAAGGAAGTCGACCGCGGCTATGATGTCATCGTCATCGTCAGCGCCATGTCGGGCGAAACCAACCGTCTGGTGGGATATGTCGAAGGCACCTCAAAGCTTTACGACGCCCGCGAATATGATGCTGTCGTGGCCTCGGGCGAAAACGTCACCGCAGGCCTGATGGCGCTGCGCTTGCAGGAAATCGGCATCCCGGCGCGGTCTTGGCAGGGCTGGCAGGCGCCGGTGATCTCCGACGACGCCCACGGCAAGGCGCGCATCACCGACATCCCGTGCGCGGACATGATCGCGGCGATCGATGCCGGCGAGGTCGCGGTGATCCCGGGCTTCCAGGGCAAGACG
>JAIYDR010000200.1 GCA_027487395.1 Rhodobacter sp.
GACAAGCTCAACGCCGCCCACAAGCGATCCGAGAGTCAGGCGCAGACCGTCCGCGACCGCATCGCCACCGTCGCCAAACTGGGAGCCGAGGAATACGGCTTGACCGTCGGCATCCACGCCCATGCCGCAGGCTTCATCGACTTTGAACCCGAGTTGGAGCGGTTGTTGTCCGAAGTGGACGACAGCATCCTGAAAATCTGCTTCGACACTGGCCACCACTCCTACGCCGGTTTTGATCCCGTGGCCTTTATGCGCCGCCATATCGGGCGGATATCCTATATGCACTTCAAGGACATCGACCCCGTTGTCAAAGCCGATGCCATCGCCAAATCGACCGGGTTCTATGACGCCTGCGGGCAAGGCATCTTTTGCAACCTTGGCAAAGGCGACGTCGATTTCCCCTCCGTCCGGCAAATCCTGCTGGAGTCAGGCTTCAAGGGCTGGTGCACGGTGGAACAGGACTGCGACCCGACACTGGACGTCAGCCCCATCGACGACGCGCGCAAGAACCGCGAATATCTATCCTCTATCGGCTTTTAAGGGGCATTCTTCATGGCACAACTGAACTGGGGCATGATCGGCGGCGGTGAGGGCAGTCAGATCGGACCTGCCCACCGTCTCGGCGCTTTGGCCGATGGGCATTTCAAAATGGTCGCGGGTGCCTTGGACCATCGCCCCGATGTCGGGCGGGACTATGCCCAACGCCTCGGCGTGGCCCAAGACCGCGCCTATGGCGACTGGCAGGAAATGCTGGAAGGCGAGCGGAACCGCCACGACCGCGTTGATCTGGTGACCGTCGCCACCCCGAATTCCACCCATTTCCAGATCACCAAGGCCTTCCTTGAGGCCGGGTTCAACGTGCTTTGCGAAAAGCCGATGACCGTGACGGTGGAAGAGGGCGAAGAGATCGTCCGCATCGCCGCCAAGACCGGCAAGATCTGCGCGGTGAACTACTGCTATTCCGCCTATCCGATGGTGCGGCAAGCCCGCGCGATGGTCCGCAATGGCGATATCGGCAAGGTGCGCTTGGTGGTGACCAACTTCAGCCACGGCCACCACGGTGACGCCACCGATGCCGAAAACCCGCGTGTCCGCTGGCGCTATGACCCGGCGATGGCGGGTGTCTCAGGCCAATTCGCCGATTGCGGCATCCATGCGCTGCATATGGCGAGCTTCATCTGTGACGATGAGGTGGAAAAACTCTCCGCCGACTTCGCCTCGACCATTCCCAGCCGGATGCTGGAGGATGACGCCATGGTCAACTTCCGCATGAGCAAGGGCACCGTCGGGCGGCTGTGGACCTCATCGGTTGCCATCGGGCGGCAGCATGGCTTTGACATTCAGGTGTTTGGCGAAACCGGCGGCTTCCGCTGGGCGTCGGAACAGCCCAATCAGTTGATCTACACGCCAGTTGGTGGGCGCACGCAGATCATGGAAAAGGGCGAAGGCGGGCTTTACGACGACGCCAAGCGCCTGTCCCGTGTGGCCATCGCGCATCCCGAAGGATTTCCTTTGGCGGTGGCGAATATCTATTGCGATCTGGCCGATAGCATCCGTGGCACCGCGCGCGACGGCTTGCCCACGGCGGCAGATGGTACAAGATCAATGGCAGCGGTGCATACGGCGGTGGCTTCGGCCAAGGCCGGAGGCGCGTGGCTGGACGCCCGCCCGCCGATGTTCCGCTAAAGGCCCCGTAAGGTATCCCGCTCGATCACTTGGCAAGGAAACAGCCGGGTTTCGGGCGGGCGATCCGGCGCTTCAATGGTGGCCACCACCAGATCAATCGCGGCTTCGATGATCTCGGCCACTGGCTGACGGATCGTCGTCAGCCCGATGTTCTGCCAGCGCGACATTTCCATATCATTCAGCCCGATCAGGCCGATATCCCCCGGCACCCTCAGCCCCGCACCCTGAATGGCGCTGAGTGCGCCGACCGCCAAGAGATCATCGCCGCAGAAATACGCCTCGGCTGGGGTGTTGGTCAGCAGGCGCTGCATTTCGGCCCGCCCCGCGTCAAAGGTGTAATCCGTGGCATAGGATTGGCTCACGCGCATATCCCGCCCCGCCAATGCCTGCACAAACCCTGCCGCGCGGTCTTGGGTGGAGGTGGCGCTTTCCGGCCCGCCCAGAAAAGCGACATCACGATAGCCGCGCTGCACCAAGGCCTCTGCCGCCATCCGGCCACAGGCGATGTTATCGATACCAACCACATGCACCTCTGGCGTCGGCAAATGGCGGCCAAAGGCATGCACCACCGGCAGCTGCGCCATCCGAAACGCATGGGCAAAGCTGGGCGGCAAGGTGGAGGAGGCAACAATCACCCCATCCACAGAATACTGCCGCAGCATCTGGACCGAGGCCGCAGGGTCTGTCGCCGCGCTGAGATTGACCAGCAGGGGCCGCAAGCCCCGCGCTTGCAAGCCACGGGTGAAAAGGTCGAACACCTCAAGGATCAGAGGATTGTGGAAGTTGTTGGCGATCAGGCCGATGAGCTTTGTCCGCCCCGTCGTGAGGCTGGAGGCCAGCCGAGGGAGCTCGAGCAACGGAAAAGAGTTCCGCGCGGGAAAATTTGGAATCGTGATTGACATCC
>JAIYDR010000106.1 GCA_027487395.1 Rhodobacter sp.
TCATTCCCCGTCCCCGCCCGAACCGTGTCATCCCCAAGACCCGCATCCACCGTGTCATCGCCAGACCCCGAAGCAATGACATCATTCAAACCATCCGCACCGTCGATCACATCCCCCTGCGCGTCGACAAAAGGTGCTCCACCCGGTCCGGAGGTCGGCGTCATCACGTCGCCCCCCGCCGTCCCATCCACCACTCCGTCGCCGTCCCGCAGGATCGTCTCGATTTCGGAGAATTGGATCGTCACCGGCTGACCGGCTGTGTTCAGGTAGGTCGCCGTGCCAGATTCAGAGGTGCCCGTGATCGGGTTGGGGTTGGTATAGACAAGCGTCACCGGCCCCAGACCCCGCAGGTCCAGCACGTCACCCGTGCCGCCATTCGTCGGATCCGTCAGATCTTCCCCAGCCTCACCCCCGACGACCGTGATCGTCCCGGTCCCGGACAACGCGCGGTCCACCCGGAATTCATCATCCCCAGACCCGCCCTCAGCCCGGTCGCCAGCGCCAACCAGAAGATCGTCGTCGTTGTTCCCGCCGATCAGCGTGTCGATCCCGTCGCCGCCAATCAGGCTGTCCGCACCTTCGCCGCCCAGCAAAGAGTCATTGCCGACGCCACCCAAAAGCGTGTCACGGCCAGCGCCACCGTCGATGGTGTCATTGCCCGTGCCGCCGTCGATGCTGTCATTGCCCGGAATTCCAGTGGTCGAACCTGAGGACGGCAGCAAGCTTTGCTTGCTGGTCAGAACGGCGACGCCGTCGTCGTTATCAGATGCGGAAACCAACACGCCGTTGACATAGGCGAGGTCCTCGGAATCCAGCAGTTCGGCGCCGGGATCAAAGGCGTCATCGACAATGCGCCCCCGGGTCAGGTCGAGAGAGACCACCCCTGTCGTGGGGTTGCCCACCACGGCCGCGTAGCGCAATTCGCTTTGCTCGCCTCCGACAACCAAAGTCCCGCTGTTGCCCGAAGGGATGAACAGCATCGTGCTGATATCATGCACATAGTTGTCAACCTGGCCCACCAAAGTCAGATCAAAGGTGCCGTCATTGCGGCTGTCGGTGTCAACGCGGAAAATGGTGACGTCATCGTCATTGCCGCCGACAAAGACATAGGTGCGGCCGCCGATTTCGGCCCAAGTTGCGGCGGAACTGTCGTCCAGCCCGGTTTGGGAATGCAGCGGGGTGATCAGGTCGCGACCCAGCGCATTGCCTTGCGGATCGGTTTCCGCCGCACCGTTCTGGTCGTCGCCACGCGCGTTCTGGAATACGAACTGCCCGGCACTGTTCACAGAGAACAGGCTGACACCGTTCTGCAAACCGTCATTTCCGCCCACGAGGACAAAGGTCTGGCCCGCACTGTTGGTGAAGCCTTCAAGCAGGCTTGTCGTTTCGCCCGTGCCACCACCGAGGAAGTTTTCACCCCCGCCGCTGCCATCGGGGACGCGCGCCAAGAGGCTTAGCCCCCCTGTCGCCGGATCGACGGCAAAGCTCATCAGGCTGTCGGAAGAACCGCCTGCATAGGCCAAGAGGATCGGATTGCCGCCGGGCTGCACGAAAGACAGGCGCTGGACATTGTCGAGGATCGGATCAGTCAGCGACGGGCCTTCGGTCAGGGCACCATTCGCGCCGATGCGGGCAATGCCAATGGTGGCTTGGTCCGTGTCGGCGGTAAAGACAAAGCTGTTGCCATTGGACAGGGTGACGGCTTCCATGCTCTGGATGTCGTCAAAGCCTGGCCCGCCCGAGGTCTGCGAGATCGTGCTGATCTTGGCGGCAAGGTCAGAGGTGCCGCCGTCATTCGGATCGGTGGCTGTTCCGCCGGCCGGGTTGATGATCTGGCCAAAGCGCGGCGAGGCTGGATTATTGTCGATCTTATAGGTTGAAATCCCGTCGGTGAGCCCGTCATTCTCTGACGTGATCATGATCAGGTCGCCGTTGGACAGTTGCACCAACTCTACTGCGCGGGTGTTCAACGCTTCTGTCGCGGTCGAATCCTGCAGGTTGTCGGTGTTGGTCAGCATGACCAGCGGCTGCGCCACCGGCGCGGCGGGGGTAGAGCCGTCACCTTGGATCAGGTCATTGCCTGCGCCGCCCTTGATCGTGTCATTGCCACCGCCGCCGATGATGGTGTCATTCACGCCATCCGCGCCATCGATCTGGTCGCCCTGACCGTCGATGTAGAGGATCTCCATGTCATCGTCGCCGTCCGTGCCCTGCACGATGCCGTCGCGCATGTCGAAGTTCGCGCACATCGAACAGTCGGGGCTGTTCATCGGATCGACGGGACCGTCGAAGAAGTTCACCTGAGTGTTCTGGAAGGTGAAGGAGGCGTTGGCCGAGGTCTGGCTCCAGCTGCCATCGGCGTTCTGGGTCCAGCCTGCGGCACTGGCGGCGGCACCAAAGGCCGCTTCTTGCCCAACGGGCGGGGTCAGGTTGATGTGGTCGGTCGTCAGCCCGCTGGCCGAGATGGCCGTGAAGGAGGTGTTCGCAGGCGCGCCCAGCGTCAGGTCGTTCTGACCGCCGCCCAGACCCATGACTCCGCCGATGTCCCAGTTGTCGCCGATCACGATGAAATCGGTGCCGCTGCCGGATCCGACCCAGCCGCCGACCATGTTCAGATTGTCACCGATCCAGACGCCGTTGATGTTGTTGGCCCCGCCCATGGCGAGGTCACCCCTCAGCGTGAAGTTATCCCCCACCTTGATCATCTGGGTGTTGGACGATCCGCCCATCGCCATGCCACCGTTGATGGTGACATTGTCGCCAAAGGCAAAGCAGAATTCGTTCAGGCTGCCGCCCGCAGCGATCATGCCCGACCCGCTGCTGCCGATGGTGGTGCCCGACCCAAGGGTGATGGTGCCCTTGATGGTGCTGCCACCCATGTTGATGTTGCCCCAGACATCGGAATTCGCGCCGATGTCGATGGTGAAATCTGTCCCGCTGGAGGACATTTCAATCTGGCCGCCGAAGTAGGCATCCGCTCCGGTCCGCAGAACCTGAACGGAGTTTGTCGCCTGCATCGCGACATTGCCGTTGAACGTGGCGTTAGTGCCCGCCTGCACCAGCGCATTGTCCGAGGCGATGGTATTGATACCGTTGAAGGTAACGTTGTCACCCGCAATGATCGTATCGGTAAAGTTGGAACTGGAAATCGAGCCGACCTCAGCCCCGCTGCCGATGTTGAACTCGGTGCCCAGCGTTGCGCCTGCGTTAATCGCGAAGGGGCTGACATCCACACCCGGCGCCACGTTCACGGTCAGGTCGATGTTGGACCCGAAGCCGATCACGGTGGCATTGGGGAAGGCCGATCCGATGCCCGTGTTGCTGGCATCGAAGTCCAATGTGATGGGCGTCGGCACTGCCGCATTGGCCGGGATGATCGAGAAACCGCTCGTGACATTCGGCCCGACGATGAAGATATCACCGGGCTGCGCGCTGATGACGCCTGCGCCGACTTGCGGGAAGCCGCCTGTATTGCCTGCAGCGGGGATGCCAGCGGTTCCGGCGGCGACGATGTAATAAGTGGCCATACTCGTATCTCCATACTCGCGGGCGCGTCGGGGCGGACCGGAGCGAAAAATGACATGAGCGCCTCAACCCGACCGGGGAGCCGCGTGCGAAAGGGAAATCAGGGAAGCGAAAGACCGCTTAGGCAGGGTGCGGTGCGGCGGTGGCGGTCCCCCAAACGGACAGGACCGTCCAGGCACTTGGGGGCGTTGGCGAAACAAGGCAGCAGCATGGGCAGTCATCCCGTTTTGAAAATCGGTTTCGTCCTATCGCGCGGGTAACCAGATGCCCGACCGATGCGACCGCGTGCCCTGCCCCCAGAGAAACGCATGCCGACTTTCGGCGTATGTCTGGCCAAGAACAGCCGTTCCGACCCCTCGCTTACCGACGAAAGATTGCATACAGGCCCTGCAAGGTGACTCTGGATGTCGCCAATACTCGGAAAGCATTCATTAAAATTCGTGGATGCGGACCTGCGAACCAAAGCGGGCGGCGGAATTGTCGTGAACTCGACTTCGCGCGGAAACCGTCGCGAGGCACTGTTTCCGACTGTCGGGGATGCAGGAATTGATTGTTTCCAGAGTCGAAACCGAGCCTAACTTGGCCGCGACATGACGTGACGTGTGATTGACGACTTCACACCATCCTTCTGTCTAGATCGGATTGCCTTACGCGGTAGAGCCATGGCTTGATTGCGACGCTATCTGCGCCCTATCTGGCAACGGCGACTGGTTTGCAGGACGGCGGTGCGTGGATGGTGGTTGGCGTTAGCGATGCGGGGCGGGGCATGGATGTCAGCAATCCGATTCTGGTGGATGCGGAAATCCGCTTTGCCGATGGCCGCCGGTATTGGGCGGCCTCAGATTCGTTGAGTGAGTTTATTCTGCACCCGGTGTTCCTGAAGTACGCGGCGGTCTGCGTGCTGATTTACGGCCTGCTGGACCGGGGCGGTGCGGATACTGGCAGCCTGCAAGGGTTTGAGATCGTCGTACTCTGGGTGACGCTGGGCTGTGTCGCCATCGGGTGGTACGCGCTGTTCTTCATCCTTGTGCGGGCCCTAATGCGGCGCGAGATCATCAAGGTGATCTACACGCCAGTCGCCACCTTGTCGCTGTTCATGGTCACAACTGCACTGACCTATCTGATCGTCTCGGCTTTCAAAGGTCACGTCGAGCTGTCAGTTGCCGAATGGTCGAAAGAGATCATCCGCGACATGATCGTGATCCTGCTGATGGATATTGTCTTTAGCCAATTCGTTGCCCCCTTCCACCCCTTTCTCTTGCAACAGCCACCCAGTCAGCGGCTTGCATCCGCTGCGCCTGTTGCCCCTCCAACCGCCAGCGCTGATGCGGAAAGCCCTGTCGCATTTGTCTCCGCTGACCCGCTGCCCCAGCCTGCACCGCCGGAAGCGATGGAACCCGTCTTGACCATCCGACCTTCATCTCTTTCTGCGGATGTGGAGCAAAGCACAATTGACCCGCTGCGGATCGGGAACGAGGTTTTTGCTGTGGAGGACCTGATCTTTGTCCAGTCCGAGGATCATTATCTGCGCATCGTCACGGCCCGTCGGCGCATGCTGGTGCGCGGCAAATTGGCGGATGCCATCACGCAACTGGATTTCCGGCATGGAATCCAGATCAACCGGTCCACATGGATCGCCTTTGCCGCCATCGAGGATGTGCAGGACGACGCCAAGGCCGGAACAGTCGTGACCCTGCGTGGTGGCGAGACGGAGCGCGTCGCCCTGTCGCGCCGCATCGCCTTTCTGACTGCCCTGCGCCAGCGCGGCCCTCTGCCCGGCCAAGTGAACTGACCGCGGGCTAAGCCGACTGAGCGTGGCTTTGGGGTTCCCATAAGGGCTTGCCATTATCGCGGTGGCGTTCCACCAATCGGCGGGCCTTGGATCCCGGCGGGATGGGGCGGGCCGGGATGTCGGGGCCATGGCTATCGGGCCAGAGCGCCCCAATCTGCTGCCGCGCTTCGGCGCTGAGGGCCTTAAGCGCCTCTGCCCCGCGCAAGAGGGACTCTGTCGCCATGCCCTCGGCCAGGATCACCTGATGGCGATCAAACATTAGGTGCCAGTAATCCACCCCGGCGTCAGCGGTATCGACGGTCACACCTGGCAGCGAAAGCAGATGCTTGGCCGTCACCAATACCGCCTCACAGCCACACATCCGCGCGACGATGGAAGAGGCGATCAGGACGCGATGCTGCGGCGACAAGGTCAGCGTCCGTTGCGGCAAGCCTGCCCCGAAGACCCCGGCGGCAATACGGATCGGGCGCTGTTTCGGCGCGCGGGCAAGCTCTTCCCCTGAAAGGCTGCGATGGCCGATCCAGCGGATGGGACACAGCCCGTCATCCAGTGTCCAGACAAGATCGCCTGCCGACAGGCTGTCAATCGGACGCAGACCGCGCGCCGTCTGGATCAGCGTTCCCGCCGCAAGGCAAATGACAGAGGTGTTCTCTGCCGTCAGATCCAAAGGATCGGCCAGATGTCCGGTCTCATCCTCAATCTGCAAGCCACCAGCGGCCTGCAAGATGCCATCCGCCTGATCAGCGCGCATCCATGCCAAGGGGTTCAAATAGGTCTGACTGGGATGCGCCGCATTCCATGCGGCCAAAGTGGTGTCATTGTAAAAGGCTGAAAGGTCTACTCTGTCATTGTCGGTTGGAAGGCCATTGCCCAGCCCAGATGCCACGTCAAAGCCGATGATCCTGTCGGCCCCTTCGACGACAAAGACATCCGCGCCTGTGCCACCCTCCAGCCTATCCGCCCCTGCGCCACCGATGAGCGTGTCATTGCCATCACCGCCCAGCAGCGTGTCATTGCCAGCGCCCCCTGACAGCAGGTCATTCCCCGCGATCCCCGCTGTGGTGCCCGCGGCGCGGCTGATGTCAGGATCGGTGACCAGCAGCGCCACCCCGTCATCATTGTCCGAGGCTGAAACGACGATGCCATCCCGGATGGCAAGGTCCTCGGCATCCATCAACTCCGCATAGGGATCGTTGCCATCGGCGATGGTACCGTCGCTGATCATATTCAGCGAGACGACGCCCGTGTTGGAATCCGCCATCACTTGCGCGTAGCGCAAACCCGCCTGCTCTCCACCCACCAGCAATGTTCCCCCAGCACCCGAGGGGATGAAAAGCATCGTGCTGATTGAGGTGACGAAGGTCTCGGCCTGTCCGACCAGCGTCAGGTCAAAGGTGCCGTCGTTCCGCACATCGGGATCAATGCGGAAGATCGAAACATCGCTGTCGGCCCCGCCGACAAAGACATAGACTCGGCCACCGATTTCGGCCCATGCAGCGGCCTCACTGTCATTCAGCCCAGTCTGTGAAGCGACAGGGGTAAAGATATCCCGCCCCAGCGCATTGCCCTGCGGGTCCGTCTCTGCGGCGCCGTTCTGATCGTCGGCGCGGGCATTCTGAAAGGTCATTTGGCCCGCAGCGTTGATGGTCCACAGGCCGATACCATTCTGGGTGCCATCATTGCCGGTGGCCAGCACGAAACTGCGGCCTTGGCTGTCGGTAAACGCCTCAACAAAGCCGGAGCTTTCGCCGATGCCCCCGGCAAGGAAGTTTTCCGCCGCTGCGTTGCCATCGACCTTGCGGTCCAGAAGCGTCAAGCCCCCTGTGGCCGGGGTGATGGCAAAGCTCATCAGGCTGTCAGAACTGCCGCCAGCATAGACCAACAGGATGGGGTTCCCGCCCACCTCGACCACGGAAAGGCTTTGCACGCCGTTCAGATTGGCCAGCGTCAGCGACGGTCCTTCCGTCAGCGTGCCATTGGCGGCGACACTGGCAATACCGATGGTCCCCGTGCCGACATCGGCGGAATAGACATAGCTTTGGCCGGTCGATAGGGTAACAGTTTCAAGGCTTTGGATGTCGTCAAACCCCGGACCGCCCAAGGATTGCGAGATAAAGCTGATCCGCCCGCCCGCATCCGCCGCCCCGCCGCCTGTCGGATTGGTCGCCCCGCCAACCGGGTTGATGATTTGCCCGAAGGTGGCCGAGGCCGGGTTGGCATCAACCTCATAGGATGCGATGCCGTCTGTCGGACCATAGTTTTCCGAAGTAATCATCATCATGCGGCCATTGGCCAGCTTGACCAATTCCACGGCGCGGATGTTTGACGCCTCAACGCCCGCAGCGTCCGACAGGTTGTCGGTGTTGTGCAGCGACACAAGCCCCGAGGCCACAGGTGCAAAGGGCGTGGCCCCGTCGCCGGTGATCAAGTCATCGCCCAACCCACCTGACAGCGTGTCATCGCCCCCGCCACCGATGATGGTGTCATTCAGCCCGTCTGCACCATCGATCTGGTCGCCCTCAATGTCGAAATCGCCGGGTCCAAGCAGGTTGTTTGCGGGCGTGCCTTGCACGATGCCATCCGGGCCAAGGAAGATCGGCCGGGTGCCCCAGACTGGCTGCGCGCTGAAATCAGCAGCACGATCAAAGTTTTGAAAGACCAACCCGCCAAAGGTCAAGTTCTGCGCGACGGCGGTGGGGCTCCAGCTGCCATCGGCGTTCTGCGCCCAGCCAGCGCCGCTTGCCGCTGTGGCAAAGGCCGCGTCTTGCCCAGCGGGTGCCATGACGCGCAGACCGTCGTCGCCAAAGCCATCCGCAATGACCTGCGTGCTTGTCCCCAAGGCAGGTCTGCCAAGGATCACCTCATCCGGGCCACCCGACGTGACCAGAAAGCCATTCACCCGCCAGCCGTCACCCAATTCAAAGTATTCATGGATGCCGACGTTGCCGGACCCCTGCCAGGTGCCGCCCAGCATAAAGTTCTCGCCAAACTCCAAAGCGTTGTTGTTGGCCGCACCGCTCATGTTGATGGAGCCGGTGATGGTGACATTGTCACCCCCCTGAATCCATTGAACATTCCCACTGCCCGACATGCCAATCGTGCCGTTTACCGTGGTGAAAGCGCCGAAAGCGATGTTGTAATTGCTGGCCGATCCGACCGCTTGGATGCCCATGGTGGCAGAGCGCGCGCCGATGGACAGATCGATGACGGAATTGCTACTGGTGATGTCGAGCGTGTTGCCCACCACCGAATCCGGGCCGATATCGATCAAACCCGTGCCGTTGTTCAGGCCCATCGTCACGAAAGAGGCGAAGTTGGCATTGGCCCCGGTGATGATCGATTGCTCTGACCACCCCGCGCTCAGGGTAACTGCTCCCTCGGCGACCAGACGATCCCCCGCGACAAAAGACATCACGTTCAAATCGCCCGACGTGCCGTTGCCCGACATGGTCAGCGAGGAACGGAACGTCACATTGTCACCAACGGTGAAGGCGCGGTCGGCATTGGTGCCGCTCATCGTGACGGCGGAATTGAAGACGGCATCATCCCCGACGGTGAACACGATCGAGGAGTCCGACGCATCCAGCGACAGGGTGGTGTTGAAGGCCGCGCCGTTGCCCACGTTCAACGTGGCCTGCCGACTGTCGGCCAGCGTGATTCCGGTGAAGGTGACACCGCTGCCCGCCGTGATCGTATCGGTGTCGGGCGAGCCGATGATGTGCCCCAACCGCGACCCATCGCCCGCATTGACCGTGATCCCGTCCGACGCTGATGCGTTTAGGCCCAGCCCGTCGGAGTCCACCCCGGCTGCCACATTGACGGTGGCAAAAGTGTTCGGTCCAAATGTGATGGTGCCAGAATTCGGCGTGCCGAATGTGGTCAGGGATTGCTCAAGCCGGACCTCAACCGGGGTTGGCACTGCCCCCGCTGCATTGATGGTGATGTTGGAATTGACGCTGCCATCGACAATGAAAACATCCCCGGGCTGGGCTGCGATGGTGCTTCCCGCTCCGATCTGGGGATAGCCGTTCACATTGCCCGGGTCAGGCGTTCCGGCGCTGCCGGAAGCCACGATGTAATAGGTCGCCATGCTCTGCCTCGATCCGAAGAACCCGGCCGGGTTGATCCCGACTCTGTCCCTGTTTTTGCGTGCAGCGGCAGGAACGGCTTGGGGTCGCCGCCGCACGCAAGACGCATTCATCAATGGGCAAAGACGCGCGTGGCGCATGGGCTTTGTCGTCAGACCAAGCCGCTTTGTCGCCGCCGAGGGAAGTTGCAAGCGGCGCAGTCTCAAAACGCGGTTTTGGTCAGAAAAACTGACGCCAAGCCCGTTTGGCGACAGCCATGATGCGCCACGAGCATGGCTTTGGTCAGCTTTGTGTGACGCTGCACCAGATATTCCACAAGGGGGCGGTGAATGTCGGACAGTCCGCTGGCCATGTGGGTCACGTCGGCTGTCAGAGGCGGGTCACGCGGCGCGCGCGCATTTGGAGATGGCGCGGGTGTCCGGTCCAAAGGAACAAAACCCGAATGACAAAATCAAACCATCCCTTTGCTTTGAATTCTTGCCGAAATCCCCGTCTGGTGCCTGAGCGGCAAAGGTTTCCGCTTGGTCTTTTTCCAAGGAAACAGTCAAGACCTCGGGGCGCATGATCCCGGCCCTGCATGGGCCGGGACCGGGCGACACGTCACGCGACCTTAGCGCAAACGTCGGCCCTTTTGCCAAAAGGGCGGCAGGTCTCCTGCCATGATGCAGCCGAAGGGATCGATGTAATCCTCGATCTCGGCGAGACCGAAGGTTTCGATCTGGCGCACCACGGTTTCCGCGCGTTTGTAGCCCGAGGGTAGCTCTGACATGTCGATCCCACCGGCATGAAAGCGGATGTCCAATCCTTGCGTTTCGGCCATCAGCATCGCCTCGGGCGTGATCAGGGCGTTGCGCTTGCGGTGTTCGCTGCGCGAATAGTTGCGCCCTGCCCCGTGCGGCGAAAAGCCTAAAGCATGAGCGGCATCGCAGCCCCGCACCACAAGAACCGGTTCCGCCATATTCAGCGGGATCAGCGTCAGCCCCGTCGCATCGGCGGCATAGCCGGACCAAGCCGGAGTCGCCCCCTTGCCGTGGTGGTAAAGACCATTCCGCTCAAAAACGAAGTTATGCTCGTTCCAGAAACGGTCCCCCACATCGGCCCCAACACGTTCCGCAACGCCCTGATGCAGCGCGTTGTGATTGGCCTTGGTCCAGCGGCGGATCAGTTGCAGCGCGTCCCAATAGACGCGGCCATCCTCGGTATCGGCAGGAATCCACGCGTTCTGCTTGAGCGTCTCAGGAGACAGGCGGCGACGATAGGTTTCCGCCACCTCCATCCCCGCCTTGTAAAGCATTGCTCCCGGCCCACGAGAGCCGTGATGCGTGACCATGGCCGTCCGCCCCGTCTTGCGCGAGCGTCCGACGAAGAGGAAATGGTTCCCGTCGCCCTGCGTGCCCATATGCGACTGCGCCACTTGCAACAGCTTGCCACTGTTCAGGAAGGTATTCGCGCGGAAGGCATCCAGCAGATCCAGCGAAACCGAAAACCGCTGCCCGTTGGGTCGCCCACCGGCACCGAAATGCGTGATGGCACTGGCGGCATCCAGCACCGCCTTCGGGTCAGCAAAGCCCAGATCGGTCAGCATGACCGAACAGCAGATATCCGCTGAATGCATGCCGGGATGGATGGCGTTCTCTGTCGCAACGATCCCCCCAACCGGAATGGTGCCTTCCGGCCCTGCCGGGCAGGCATCGGGCATGATCGCCCCGGCCCGCACCGTGGGCGTCCGCATCAACGCCTGCATGGAACGGGTCACATCGGCGATGTTCTTCGCCTCATCCGCGTCTTGGGCCTCGATATTGGCGTGAAAGGCTGGACCGTCCTGCAAGGAGAGCTTGGCGGGGGCCTTGTGTGCGGCAAGCAGAGCGCGCACCGCCTCGGGTTCCAGCCCCGCGGCTTGGGCGGCATTGGCCCGTTCCAGCAAAGCGGGAAAGGCAGGGCCGGGCGCATGGCCCCATTCAATCAGGGTGGCCCCTGTCAGTTTTGCCGTGATCGGCGTGGTGTTCATTTCCTCGTTCATTGTCATATCCACTCATACTCTGGCGATGGCCCGCCTTGCGTTTCACAGGCACAGGCCGCAGCCCGTTGTCGTGGATTCTGTCCGAGGTTGGAAGAAAAGGCCGAAATGTGGTCAAGCCATTGATAAAAAATGTATAAATTGAATAACGCCAAGAGGTGGCATCCACCATTCAGATCGATTAGTATAGCAACTTATCCATTGGTATAAGTTATGCGAAACGTCGTTATCGGTTTCCTCGGAACGCAACTCGACATGGGCAAGCGGCGCGACTGGCGGCCCTCGGTCCAGCTTTGCGCCCATCCCAACTTTCCCGTGGACCGGCTGGAACTGCTCTATCACCAACGCCATTTCTGGCTGGCGGTCGAGGTGACAGAGGCGATCCGCAGGGTCTCTCCCGATACCGAGGTGAGGCTTGTCGAACTTGACCTGACCGATCCGTGGGACTTCCAAGAGGTTTACGCCAAGCTTTACGACTTCGCCGCCGCCTACGGCTTTGACGAGGACCGCGAGAGGTATCACATCCACCTGACCACCGGGACGCATGTCGCGCAAATCTGCTGGTTCCTGCTGACCGAAAGCCGCCATCTGCCCGCCCGCCTGATCCAGACCGGCCCGCCAGGGAGCGGGGATGGCCGCGAAGGCATATTGGATGTGATCGACCTTGACCTTGCCCGCTACAACGCCCTGCAACGCCGGTTTGATGTGGCGCAGCGTGACCAGAAGGCACTGTTGCTGGGCAGTGTGGAAACGGAGTCTCCCGACCTTCGGATGATGGTCGAGCGGCTGGACCTGGTGGCAGGCACCACTGACGCTCCGATCTTTCTGGTGGGAGAGGCGGGGACAGGCAAAAGCACCCTCGCTGCGCGGCTGCATGAACTGAAACTGGTCCGCCGTAGGGTAAAGGGGCGGCTGGTGCAGGTGAATTGCGCCACACTTGGCGACGGTGCCTTGCCTGCGCTGCTGGGCCAAAGGCGGGTGGCGGGTGTCGTGGGCAGCGAGCGTCCGGGTTTCCTGCGCGAAGCCGATGGCGGGGTGCTTTACCTTGACCAGATCGACGAACTGCCGCTGCCCGCACATGCGGCGGTGTTGCAAGCCTTGGAGACGGGGCGCTACTGTCCGATCGGGGCAGAGGCGGAAGTTTCCGTCCGTCTGAACCTGATTGCCTCTGCCAGTCTGGACCCCGGCGCGCTGGTGCGGTCAGGCCGTCTGCGCCCAGACCTGCACGCACGGCTGTCGCAATGGCAATTCCTCCTGCCGCCCCTGCGCGACCGGCGTGCCGATATCCGGGGGCACCTCTTGCATCTGATGGCGGAAAGCGAACGAACCCTGCGCCGCCAGACCGGTTTCAACCCCGATGCGCTGGAACGCTATCTGCGCTTTGCCACTGACCCGGCAACGCGCTGGCCCGGCAATCTGCGCGACCTTCAGGCATCGGTCATCCGGATGGCGACGCTGGCAGAACGCGGGCGCGTGACATTGGCGATGGTGGTCGAGGAGACCGCGCTGCTGGCGGCGCAGTGGGCCGCTGCGGATGCCGACACCGACAGCACGCTGCTGGCCGAAGTGCTGGAAGACCCCGCCGCGTGGGATCTCTTTGACCGCGTCCAACTCGCCGCCGTGATCCGCGCCTGTCGCCAAAGCGACAGCCTTTCTGCCGCAGGACGCAGCCTCTTTGCAGCCTCGCGCACAGAGAAAGCCAGCCGGAACGATGCGGATCGGCTGCGCAAATACCTTGCCCGTTTTGGGCTTGACTGGGCGACGGTCACGGGTCGGGGGTAGTCGCGGTAGCAATGGCTGAATTGACCACCTTCGGTTGATTTTTATGTCGCGCGCTCGCGGCTGGTGCTTGACAGGCAAGGTCGTATTTCAAATCATCGCGCGATGTTTGACCTGATTTTCCATGATCGAAACGGCCTGTCGCAGCCGCTGACAGAAACCCGCTTGCAGTGGCAGGGTAGTCAACTTGTCAGCCTGCGCGACCTCGTCGTCGCCAAGGCGCATGCGCAACGCGGCGCGACGAACCCTGTTGGGGACGGGTCAAACATCGCAACGCGTCTCGATCCGGACTCGCTGCAAGACGCGGTGATCAAGGCGGTGGAACAGGCTTACACCGACGTCAACAAGGGTGGCGTTATCGTGATGGTCGATGGTCGTCAGATCTCCGATCTGGATGCGCTGATCGACCTGCGCCCGACGACACGGGTCGAGTTCTTGCGTCTGCTGCCACTTCAGGGCGGGTGATGCTCCGGCGACTGATCGCACGTCTGGGAGGGCGGTTGCCAAAGGACGATCCTGCGGGCCGCCCCGACCCGCTGAGCGGGCTGAATTCCGCGCTGGCCGACCTTGACCAGACCATCCTTCGCGTTTCCAGCGGCGCCACCGAAGCGGATGCAGAACATGATCACGCGCGCGAATCTTTTCTGTCGCAGGCAGCCGCGCTTTTGGATGCGCCCGCATTGCGGTTGGTGAAACTGGCCCTTGCCGGGGATCGCAACAGCTGGGCGCTGCATCGGCAGCTTGCGCATGTCAAAACGCTGGCCCCTGACGATCTGGCCCCAATGTTCGCCGCGATGATGACGCTGCGCGATACCATGGATTGGGTGCCCCTGATCCCCGCAAGATTTCCGTTGGTCGGGGAAACTTGGTCAGCCACTGACCCGTGTCAGATCGTCTTGATGACCGCCGAGACAACACTTACCAGCCTGTGCGAGGTCGGCTTCAAGCCCAATGCAGCGCAGGCGGGGCCAATCCTGCGTTTCCTTTTGGCAACGCCATGTGTCCAGCTTCCCCGCGACATGGTCAGCGACAGCCTGAGTCTGCACATCCTGCGACGACTGAACATGGCGTTCCATACCCATACGGACCTGCCCGAAAACGCACGCCCGCTGGCCATCGCGCTTGCCGAACGCGCGCGTCCCGCCATCGCCGACAACACGGTCCTGCCGCCAAAGGCGCGGGCGCTGATCGCTGTGGCCGGGCTGCACCGCGATGGCCTGTTGCATCGGATGCAGCGCCAAAGGCCGCCCCGGCTGGGATCTGCTGATTTCCACGGGCGCATTTCGACCGCACTGCCGACGCTGGCGTGCATCGCGGCGGCAACCGATGCTCTGATCGATGAATTCACCGCTGCGGGTGGCAAGCCCGACTGGCTACTGTCAGAGCAGGACTACACCCGCCGTTTTGGCACCGCCGGGGCAGCGTTTGGCTGGTGGCTGCAGGACCGCCCACCAAGGGCAGAGCCCGGCCAGTTTCACCGCGAATCCTATGCGGCGATGTGCCGGGACTCGGCCTTTGCCGCGCGCGAAAACTGGGTGCAGGCGGTGCGCACGCTTGTCGGCGCAGACGAAAACCACCTGCCTTTCACCTTTGGCACCGAACGCCTGCCCGATCCCGACGCCTTTACCTTCGAAGGGGCAGACCCCGATGGCTGGTTTCTGGACCATCTCGCCACCGCCACCTTGGCCAGACCCGCACGCGGCTGGCTGAAGATCACAGAGGGTCACATCGCCCGGATCGGGCCTGCGCGCGTTGCGAATGGTTTCACGCGCTGGCTTGGTCATGCAAAAGACATCGCAGACCAGAGCCTGCCCTTCGTGTTGCCCGTCGATCAAATTCCGCGCGCGGCAAAAGCGCTGAGTGACCAGTTGCCGTGGACTGGATCAGGAATGCCTGTCCCTGATCTGGACGATCTCATGCTGAACCGCCTTGCCTTGCGGAACATGCTGGCCGAGGCCACAGAAGGAAAGGCTTGGAGCGGACCCCCACAAACGGGGGGCATCGGGCTCCGCCAGCACCGTCTGCATCTTGGGCCGATGCCAGAGAACAACGTCGCGGTCATGACGGGCGTGTTTTGGGCCTCTGCGCGGCTTGGGCCCGCCGCGCCACTGGCCAGTATCGCCTCGGCGGCGACCTTCTGCTTTGCCAAGCCTCATGGCGAATTCCGCTCCCGCAAAGCGGGCAATGCCGCGCTCTGGGCCCTTGGACACCTGGGCACGCCCGAAGCCGTCCATGCGCTGGCCCGCATCCGGCGCGGCGTCGCCCGAGACAAGGCGATCTCGGCCGAGGTGGACAAGGCCCTGTCAGAAGCAGGGCGTGCGGCAGGGCTTGATCTTGACGACATGCTGGAACTATCCGTGCAGGATTGGGGCATCGGTCCCGGCGGTTTTCGGCAGGAACGGCTTGGCGACTGGGCGGTGACGCTGCGTGTGGCCTCGACCCGGTCAACGGTGATCGAGAGCCGCCCTTGGGACAGGAGTGACGCGACCCCGAAGCGCGGTATCCCGAAAGCAGCGCTGGCCGATACCGAGGCACAGCAGATTGCCGAAGAGTTAAAGGCCGCGACGGTAGACATACCGAAGCTTCTGCGTGAAGCGCGGGCGCGGCTGGATCTCTCCATCCGCAAGGACCGAAGCTGGGCATGGCCTGACTGGCGGGAACGGTTTCTCGACAACGCCCTGATCGCCACCTTGTCGCAGCGGGTGATCTGGTTCGTCGAATGGCCAGACAAGGACCGCGCGGCGGTGATCTGGCATCAGGGCGGCTTTAAGGACGTGACGGGTGCGCGGCTTGAAAAGCCGGTCGATGCGGCAAGGCTGCGCGTTTGGCATCCCCTTCTGGCCGGGACGTCCGACGCCATAGACTGGGCCGACCGGCTGGCCGCGTTGGGGATACGCCAACCCTTTCCGCAGGCATGGCGACCTGTCTATCAGATCACCGCGCCCGAGCGTGAGACCCGCAGTTACTCCAACCGCTTTGCCGGGCATATCCTGCACCAGCCCGCTTTCGTGGCCGTGCTGCGCCAGCGGGGTTGGCGGGCGCATAGCCAACAGGCCTTCATGCAGGGCAGGCCCGAAGCCAGCAATCACATCGAGTTGCCCGCCTTTGGCTTGCGGGCGCAATTCTGGGCGGCAGGAGTCGGTCCGTTTGGTCCGTCGGGCCACGATTACGGGGGGGCCGCCTTTGATTATGTCATCACGGATCGCGTCGTGTTCTTTGCAGACGCAGCGACCGACGCCCCGTTGGACCTTGAAGCCATCCCGGCCATCGCCTTTTCGGAAGTGATGCGCGATGTGGAGCTTGCCGTGGGCATCGCCTCGATCGGCCGCGATCAGTATTGGGCGGATGGCGGAAGCGAGGCCCCTCACCCCGCCAACCGGATCGATGGGGCTGAAGCCTATCGGATGTCATTCGCACGCAGGGGATCAGCGGAGCTTGTCGCTGCGCGTCACCGCGCGCTTGCCCGTTTTCTACCGGGACTGGATATCAGCGCGCGTGCTCGGCTTTCCCCGACCGAAGTTGAGGTGACGGGGACCAGTGGCAAGACATACACGATCCATCTCGGCTCTGCCGCCGTGCATCTGCTGCCCGGTCGCCGCCACCTCTGCATCGTTCCGGGCCGAATGGGGGTTCTAGATCACTCTCCCCTGCCCTTCGAAGGCGATGCGATCTTTGCCGAAATCCTGTCCAAACTGTTCCTGCTGGCCGACGACAGCCGGATCAGCATTCCCCACATCCGCCAGCAAATCGGATTGTGACGACAGCCCATCAGACTTTGCGACATGCAGACCAAAGGTCTGTCGACACTTTCAGTGGGATAGGTTTCGGCTGAACCGACACCCCGAAAAACAACCCCAAGATGTCACATCCCTGCCTTGAATACGCCAGGTTGATCCAATGAGTTCAAGGCAGTCCCTTTGTCACGAGCGTGCCTGATGTTGTTTGACCGCTACCACCAGATCGCCGCCCTTTGCGTTTTGATCGGCGCGCTTGCGCTGTTCAGTCCGGCGGCGAGCAATGCTTTCCTGCTGGCAGGCGTTGTAGGTCTGGTGCTGCTTGCCGTTGTCCTGTCTGTGACCTTTGCGGTGTGGTATACACTGGCGCGCCTGCTTGCGCCCCCACGGATGCGGGCCATGCTGGCTTTGCGCGCGGCAAAGCGGGAGCCGAACGACGCCCTGATCGCCAAGGCGGCAGGCAAAGTGATCGCGGCCTTCAAGCTTGGCGCAAGTCCGGCCAATGTCCCCAAGGAAGCACTGCAAGACCTGATGCGGCTTTCCGCCCTGATCGACACATGGCTACCGCCCGTCGCCGAACGGCCGCTGACGGCGTTTTCGCTGGCGCGGGCGCTGGCAGCGGCTTGGGGTGGCCTGTCGGATGCCGACACCAAAGCCCTGATGCGGCGGTTGGAAGATGCCACTTCACCAGAGTCGGAACAGGGTCTCTGGCGGCGATTGCGCCGGGGCCGGAACCGCTGGCTGTCCCGGCTCGTCGCCCCCGACTCCGAAATCCAAGCCTTGGAGGAAGATCGCCGTCACGGTCTTTTTGAGGCCACGAGGCCCGATCCCAATCCGCAACGGGTCGCCATCTTCCTGCTCTGTGATCAGGCGGTGGCCGCCGAAGGTTTGCCGCAGGTTTCCGATGTGGGCAGCCTATTGCGCGCCTTGCCGCCGCGCAAATTGCGCATGTTGGTGCTGATCCGGCGGCTGATGCGGGACGAAAACGCCATTCGTCGGATGCGCCTGACTGATCCGTCGCTCTATCCCATCCTGCGGGCCGGGATGGCCGAGTTGCCCAAGGCTCCGCCTCCCAAAATCTATCCCCCGCCACACCCTGCACCACCACCCACAACCGACCCTGACCAGATGCGGGCCGAGGTGGTGGCGATGGCGCGTGACGCCCTCTTGCTGCGGCGGGTCTGGCCCATCGACGGGCAGGCCGATGCGCGGGCGAGCGGTCAAAGCTGGCTGGGTGGCACGCCCGCCCTGCCACCGACCCAACCCTGGCCACGCCATCCGACAACAGGGCGTCCGCTGCATTTCCTTGCCCAGATCGACTGCGCGGCGCTGCCCTATCTTGAAACCGACAAGCCGCTGCCGCCGGATGGCGTTCTTTTCTTCTTTGGCGACATCGAAAGCGAGATGGATTTCGAAACGCCCGGCACCGCACAGGTGCTTTACATCCCCGAAACGGCGCGGTCCGGCGCTATGGCACAGATTCCGGACGACCTGCCCCCGCTTGACCATTGCGACGGCCGTCTCCCCTATTCTGTTCATGGCCCGATGCGGCACCTTTACCCGCGCTGGCCAGTGTCGGTCCATGCCCTGCGCAGCTATCCTGCGGAACGCGATGGCCCGAACTGGCAGCGGGGCAGGATCGGACGTGAGCTTTGGCAGAGCGAACTGGCGGCATTTCTGGCACCTGCCACGGAAAGAGAGCATCTTCGGTTGCTGACATCAGCACCTTTGCGCGGTCCGGACGGCACATCCTTGCGTGACGAAAAGGGTGAGCGGCGCGAAATCTGGTCATGGGCAGACGGCATGGCCAGCGACCCCGCCTTTCCCTTTTGCGGCGGGGCCATCCTCCGCTTTGCCATCGACCTGATCGGCACTGCAGAGCATGAGGTCGCACTGGCCGAAAGCGAGGTTGCCCGATATGGCGGCATCCCGGCAGACGATACACCCCCCAACCCCGAGCAGGCCAAGCGTCTGGCGAAACTGGCCGACAGGCGCGACAGGGCGCAGCAGATGTGGCGCTTTGCCGAAACGTTCCACGGTCTTGGCGATCTCGACACGCCAACGCCGGCACAGGTCGACGCCTTCCGCGCCTTTGCCCTTGCGCACCCCACCTTGGCAGAGCCGTCCCTGCGCCGGGCGTTGCTGGCCCTCGCGCGGGAGGCGCTGACCGATGCGGACCTGTTCGCCCGCCTGCCCGCCAGTCTGTTTGCCGCCGTGGACTCGACGCTGCGCCCCACCCAGCGCGCCGAACATGTGATGCTGGGATATCCGCAAGCTGGGACGAACAGTACCGGCACCGACGCCGATGGCGTGCGGCTTCTGGTGCTGGACACCGACTGGGGCACCGATTTTGAATTCTGCGACTGTGGCGTGATCGAATTCTACATCCCGCCCGACGCCCTCGCCCGACGCGACTTCAGCCAAGCCTTCGCCCGCGCGGCAGGCGGCTGACTGCGGGTCTTGAGAGGCAATCCGATGATACAACGTTGTCGATCCTGACACCTTCGTCACGGATGATCCTTGTGCGGGCAATCACCCAGCCCTGCGCGTCCAGAAATTCCGCGTGACGCACCCCAAAAAGATCGGCGCGCACGCCTGATTTTCTTCGCAGGGACCAGAGATTGACCGGGTCAAGCGCCCGTTGCCGGGCATCGTCCGGCAGGATCGCGAG
Source organism: Rhodobacter sp. (assembly GCA_027487395.1). Taxonomy (GTDB): domain Bacteria; phylum Pseudomonadota; class Alphaproteobacteria; order Rhodobacterales; family Rhodobacteraceae; genus Paragemmobacter. Next base: position 19,607 of record JAIYDR010000106.1, read on the forward strand.
GAAATGGCGCGCGGTCTCATTTCCGGTCGCTCGTTCAGGGAACTTGGCCGCGATCTGGGGCGAGCCGTTTCCACGAGCAACCGCGAAGTTGCCAGGGATGCTGGGCTCAGGGCCTATCGCGCCGCCCGGGCTGATGAACCGGCGCTGGACTGCGCCCGCCAGCCCAAGTCATGCCAGTTGGCATGCAACGCGGCCCTGTGCAATCTGGTTGCCGGAAAGCTGTCGGGGCAATGATCGCCGCAGCAGATCGCTGGGTGGCTCAAGTGAAGGTGTCCTAGAGACCCTTCCATGAACGTTTCAAAAGCAAAAACCCGCAGCGTTTGCTACGGGGGCGCAATTGACGATGGTTGCGGGGGCAGGATTGATTGAAACTCTTACGTTGTTGGCTACGGCTGCCTAGGCTCCATGCTCATTGATCTTCAAAGCCAGAACGAGACCTTGGCCGCGAGGGCGACGGCGGACAGGAAGTTCTTGGCGCATCTGTCGTAGCGTGTGGCGACGCGGCGCCAGTCCTTCAGCCGACCGAACATGATCTCTATGCGGTTACGGCGGCGATAGCGCCGCTTGTCGTAGGGGGCAGCTTTACCACGTGATTTCCGACCTAGGATGCAGGGGCATATCCCCATGTCTTTCAACGCATCCCGGAACCAGTCGGCGTCGTAACCCTTATCTGCGATTATCCAGTCATCAGTGGGCAGACTGCTCAGAAGTGCGGCGGCTCCGGTGTCCGCACCGCATCAAGCAAAGTTCCTCTGACATCGCCGGCACCTGAGGTGCGTCACACCGCCTTTGCAGTCAGGGGCCTCCTAATGTCGCAGATGGGCAGGCGGCGGAGTACTGTCCGTGGCAAATTGAACCCGAGAGCGTGCCGGGAACGACAGATGACAGCGACGGCGGACACAGAGCTTTTGGTTGAAGACATGGGCGCAGGTATCCTGCGGCTGTCCGAGCCGGTATTGCAGGAAAGCGAGCGCAGCTTTTTCTATCTGATCCGCGGAGATCAGCGGTCTTGTCTGATAGACGGGGGCTGGGGTCTTGGCGCGGGCCTGCCCGGCCGCTGGTTGCCCGGTCTGATCGCCTTGGCGACGCACAGCCATTTTGACCACATCGGCCATCTTTACCAAGCCGCCACCCGTCTGGGGCACAAGGCAGAGGCCGCAATCTTTGCCGATCCACAGCCAGAGGCGACGCAAGCCGCGCCTTGGCTTTACGGGCGGCCCGTTCTGATGGACGGGGCCGCCATTGATCCCATCACGCCAGGTCAAAGACCTTGTCCGCTGACCGGCGAGTTGGATGATGGGGCTATTGTCGATCTGGGCGGGCGGCGACTTGCAGTTCTGCACACACCCGGACATTCCCCGGGATCGATCAGCCTGTACGATGACAGCACGCAAAGCCTGTTTTGCGGCGATGTCCTTCTGCCCGGGCACATCTTTGACGACATTCCGGGCGCTGACCCGGCGCTGGTCCGACTGAGTCACCGCCGACTGGCATCCCTGCCGTTCCGGCAGAGCTTTGGCGGCCACGGTCCGGTGATGGACCGTGACACCGCCCTTACCCGGATGGCGCGCTATGCCGATGCGCGTTCCGGCTAAGGCGCTCCCTCGTCGCATTCCCACGCTGGGTGTCGTCAAACGCACAGACGGCGGTGCGGGAACGCAGA
>JAIYDR010000024.1 GCA_027487395.1 Rhodobacter sp.
TGACCTATGACGGCCATGACGGGACAGACATCCGCCTGCCGACGCATGCTTGGATGGAGGCAGGCGTGGACATCCACCCCGTCGCCCCCGGCCGGATCAAAGGCATGCGCGACGGGATGCCCGACATTTCCAAGGACGATCCCGACGCCCCCGCGCTGAACGGGCGCGATTGCGGCAATGGGGTGGTAATCGACCACGGCGGCGGGTGGGAAACGCAGTATTGCCACATGAAGTTTGGCTCGGTCACCGTCAAAACCGGCGATCAGGTTGGGCGCAAGACGGTGTTGGGCAAGATCGGCTTGTCCGGCAACACCGTGTTTCCGCATCTGCATCTGGCGGTCCGCCGCAACGGTGAAGAGGTAGACCCCTTCACCCCCGACGCGTCCAACACCTGTGGTGCAACGCCAGACCCAGCGACGGACCTGTGGGAAGATCCCATACTTTATGACAACTTCGGATTTCTGGATGCCGGGATCACCGATGCCGCGCCGGAGTATGCCGCCGTCAAGGACGGCCTGCCGCCGCGGCTCGAGTTTGCCCCCGACACCCCCGCGCTGGTGATCTGGGCGTTCTTCTTTGGCGCGCGGGCAGGCGATATCCTAACCATGCGGCTGGTCGGGCCAAAGGAAACCGTGGTTGATCAAGCCGTGACCATCGACCGCACGCAGGCGCAAGCCATGCAATTCACCGGGCGCAAAGCGCGCGGAGCTTGGCCTTCGGGTGCATATGTCGGCACGCTGATCCTCACGCGCGACGGGGTGGAGTTGGAACGTCGGACGCTCAGCGCGGCGGTGAAGTAGGAACAAATTCGTTCAAACGAATTTGGCCCCTTACCGCTCGGTCAGTTTCAACTCGATCCGGCGGTTCTGGGCGCGTGCCTCCTCAGAGTCCCCTTCGGCCACGGGGCGATATTCACCAAAGCCGGTGGCCGCCATCCGGTCCGGCGGAAAGCCCAGACTGTCTTGCATATAGCGCACGACCGACAGCGCCCGTGCCTGAGACAACTGCCAGTTGTCCAGGAATTCGCCCGTCCCCAAAAGCGGGATGTTGTCGGTATGGCCATCGACGCGGATGATCCAGTCAATCTCCGGCGGGATTTGATCCTTGATCTCAGCCAGGATCGACACCACCCCGGCAATCTGTGCCCGCCCCTCTGGTGCCAGATCGGCGGAACCGGGGTTGAAAAGCACTTCGGACGAGAACACGAAGCGGTCGCCCACCACCCGCACACCCTGGCGCCCATCCAAAAGCTGCGAAAGCTGGCCAAAGAATTCCGACCGGAATTTCGCCAGATTCTTGTTTTCAGCCTCTAGCCGCACCCGCTCTGCCGCTTCCAACTCGGCGCGGCGCTTTTGTTCCGATGCCACCTGCGCCAAGGCCGCATTCAACTGCATGCCCAGGTTTTGCAACTGCACCTGCCCCGCCGCATCCTTGGCAGCCGAGGCATCGAGCACCTCTTGCAACGAGGCCAACTGCCCGCGCAGCGCCGAGATTTGCTCGTTCAACAGCGTGACCTTGCGCGCGGCTTCCAGCGATTTCTGCTGCTCTTCGGTCAGAGCGCGTTCGGCCATCGCCAAAGCGGCGGCTTTGCTATCCTGCCCTTCGACAGCCTTGGCCGCGTCGGTCTGCGCGGCGGCAAGCAGGGTCAGCGTTTCTTCGGCACGTTTGCGCTGTTCTTCCAGCGCCAACGTCATCGCGGTCAACTCATCCCCCGAGGATTTCAACCGCTCGCGCAGCGCATCCATTGCTGCCGCATCGACCAGACGGGCGGCTTCTTCTGCGCTCAATTTGGTCTGCGCCTCGGTCACCTTAGCCTCGGCTGTGTCAGCGCGGGCCCGCATTTCGGCCAGAAGCGTCTCCAACGCTTCACGCCGCGCAGCGGCAAGGCGGGCGGCCTCGGCTTGTGCGTCCACCTCATCGCGGGTTTTGGCCAGCGCAAGTTGCAGCGCCTCTTGATCCGAGATCAGCCGTTCCTGCGCTTTTTCCAGTTCATCGACGTTGGCCGTCAGGTCCACCACTTGCCCACGCGCGGCATCGCGTTCGGCCAAAAGTGAGGCAACTTGCGCCTCAAAGCTGGCGATCTTGCCCTGCGCACTTTCAAGGTCGGCTTGACGCGCAGCCAACTGACCGGTCAATTGCACGATGGTATCCGCCTGTCGCGCGCCTTCTGCCTGCGCCGCAGCCAGCGAGGTGGTCAAGTTTCCCACCTGCCCCTGCAAATCCGACACCTTGGCGCGTTCCAACCCCAGCGCATCAGCCAGTTGCGCAATTTGGCCGGTCAATTCATCCAACTCATTCGACTGGGTGCTGATCGTGTCACGCAACACGGTCTGCATCACAGTGAAGATGGTCAGCACGAACATCATCACCATCAGAAGCGTCGTCACGGCATCGACGAAGCCCGGCCAGATCATGTGGTTGCCGTCGCGGCGGCGCAGGCCCATGGCTTACCCCCGCCCGACCGTGCCGCGCGACAATTGCCGGATTGCTGCCGTCAGCGCCGACAGATCGCCGCGCAGATCGGCCATGCTTTCCTGCCGCCCGGCAGAGATTTCCTCAAGGATCCGCAGCAGTTGCACATCGATGGACCGCAGGCGCATCCGGCTTTCAGCATCCGACCCGCCACCGCCGCCTTCATTCTGTTGCACCAAGGCAATCAGCCGCTCTTGCCCTTCGGCAATCCGCGCCAAAAGCGCAGTTTGGCCAGTTTCGGTTTCCACCCGCGATGTCAACGCCGAGATGGCGCGGGTCAGGTCGTCGATCTTATCCTCGACCATGACGCGGGTGATGTCGGATTGGGTGTAAAGGTTCTGCAACGCCTCCATCTGGCCCGCCATCTGGTCCAGCACGGCATCCATCGCCGCCATGTCGCCGCCTTCACCGTCCGACGCGAGACTGATGCGGGTGATGGAGGATACCCATTCCTCAAGCTCACGGTAAAAGCGGTTCTGGCCGTGACTGGCAAAAAGTTCCAAAAGCCCGATCACCAACGACCCCGCCAAACCCAGCAAAGATGATGAAAACGCCGTCCCCATCCCGCCCAACTGGCTTTCCAAACCAGCCATCAGCTTTTCAAACACCTGAACGCCGGTTTCGCCCTCTTGCGGCGACAGCGAGCGGATGGTTTCCACGATGGCGGGAACAGAGGTGGCAAGACCAAAGAACGTGCCCAAAAGGCCAAGGAAAATCAGAAGGTTCGCCAGATAGCGCGTGAAATCGCGCGCCTCGTCGATCCGCGTCGCCACGGAATCAAGAATCGACCGGGATGAGGCGTTGGAGATTTGCATCTTCTTGCCCCGCGCGCGCAACAGCGCGGCCAAGGGCGCCAACAAGCGCGGTGGCTGGACATTCTCGGACCCCGGCTTGCGGCGGACAAAGGCCTCAATCCAGCTGACAGATTGCATGAGGATAATCACTTGCCAAAAACAGGTGATCACTCCCAACAGGAACGCCCCGACGATGGCCCCGTTCAGCAGCGGATTGGTTTGGTAGATGCCAAGAACGGTGTCCTTGCCAACCCAAGCCCCGGCCGCCACCAGCCCCGTTGCCAGTAGCATAAAAACGATCTGCCGGATCGGCTGGCTAAAGGTCGCTGTGGGTTCCGCCGTAAATCTGTCCATACCGGTCGTGCCTGTCCGCCTGCGGCTGTGCGCCATGGTCCAAGGCCATTCTCTGGCCGCTGTTTTGTGGCGCAAGCATAGGTAGGCCGCGCGGCGCTGCCAAGCAAAACCCCGAGGGGAAACGGTCAGAGCGCGCTTTGGATCATCCGGCCAAGTCCCGCACCCGTGCGGCCAGCCAGTCAAGGTCCACATCCGCGATGCCCAGCGCGTGCAGATGTTCCACGGTTGAGAAGAGATAATCCCGGTTCGGCCCCCTGCCCCCGGTAGCGGATAGGATAATCTGCGCCTGTTCTTCCAAGGGCAGGCCACCGCAATACTGCACATGGTCCGGGTCAATCACATAAGACAATGCCGAAACCCCGCCGCCGTCGGCAAAACTGACCTCCAGATGTGCTTCCAGATAGGCCGAGGATACCAACTCCCGTTCGCGCAGGGTGGCCAGCGTTTCATCCTCGGCCCCCGGCGCGACACGAAAGGCCAGGCCGTTGCAGGTGGCATGCGCGGCCCGGTCCAGCGCCAACACCAGACCGGGGTAGTCCTCTGTCCCGCGATGGTGGATCGACCGCATGCAGAAACTGCGGTGCCAACCGTCCAGCCGTGCAACGCGCTGTTCGACGACAGGAAAACCCGGATGCCAGATCAGCGACCCATAGCCGAAGACCCAAAGGCTGTCTTGCATGTACTGGCCCTCACTCTTTACGCCCTGTAAACATCAGGCCTGTCACGAAGGAAAGGGCCAGCCATGCGGAGGATGTTGATCGCGGTGCTGGTTCTTATGGCGCTTTGGTCCGGCTATTGGTTCGGCGTGGCGCGTTTGCTGGAACGTGGCGCCGGTGGCTGGTTCACCGCCCAGACCGAGGCGGGGATGATGGCGGGCCATGACGGCCTGCGGGTCACGGGTTTTCCCTTGCGCTTTGATCTAACCGTAACGCGCCCGCACCTGGGCGATACGGCAACCGGCGGCTGGTCCGCGCCTGAGGCACGCGTTTCGGCACGGGCCTGGATGCCGTGGCGCGTGACGCTGGACCTGCCGGAACAACAGGTGGTGGCCCTGCCGGGGCAAGAGGTGACGCTCAGTTCCTCTGCCCTGACCGCCAGCCTTTCGGTTTCCCCGCAAACCTCCCTCCCACTGGCAGAGATGGGCCTTTCAGGCAACGGCGTGTCGCTGCTGTCCTCGCAAGGGTGGACCGTTGCAATTGCCCGCCTCAGCGCCAACACCCTGCGCAGCGCAGATGATCCCCTGACCCATGATCTGCAGATTGAAGCGACCTCGATCACCCCAGACGATGGTTTTCGCAGCCGTTTGGCCACGCGATCCCCATTGCCAGAGTTGATCGACGGCCTGCGGCTGGATGCAGCGCTGACCTTCAGCACGCCGTTGGATCGCACCGCTGCCCAAACTCAGCCGCACCTGACCGCGCTGACGCTGCGGGATGCGACGGTGACCTGGGGGGATCTGGTGCTGACGGCCTCTGGCGTGTTGACAACCGACGCGAACGGTTTGGCCGAAGGCCGCATCGCCCTGCGCCTGACCACATGGCGCGAGTTGGTGCCGGTACTGGTCGCGGCGCAACTGATCAAGCCAGAGGTCGCCCCCACCGTCACCCGTGCCCTAGAGGTGATGGCCAAGGACCCTTCGGCAAAAGTTCTTGAGGTTCCGTTGGTGATGGCCGAAGGCTGGATGCGCCTGGGGCCGATCCCGCTTGGCCCTGCGCCGGTCATGCTGGTTCAGCGGCAGTAAGGCCCGCTGCGGTAACTGGCGGTATCGAAATGCAGATGGTCTTCGTGATACCCATCTGAACCGGGGCCAAGCGTGGTGCCGAAAATGCCACATGCCGCCTTGTGGGCGCGACGCAGTTTCGCACCGTAATCATCCGACACGGTGATCAGGCTGCCATCGTCGAACACGATCCCCGCCACATCTACCGCCTTGCCGCGCCCATGTTCGCTGATGCGGTTGCCCTTGATGTTGTTGCGCGGGCGGCAGATATAGCTGGCCGCGATCCGCAACTCGACAATCTCACGCCCCCGAAAGGCGGGACGCAGGCCCTGATCGATCCATGACCGCAGAGCAGTGGCGGTGTTGCAATCGATGGTGGCGGGTGAGTTCAGCCGGATGCCGTCAATCGAGGTGACGCGGACGGGTTCTGCAATCCCGCAGCCCCGCACCTTTGAGGTAATGCGCGCGATATCCTCACCCCGGATCGCCGGATCGCCACAGACAGAGCCGGCCACTGGCGCCGTGCTGCGTGGCGGCTTTTTGTTGCCGCCGAACAGTCCACCGAACAAACCACCCCTGCGGGGCGGCTCTGGGATGACATCTTGCAAGGGCATGGCGGCAGCGCTGGCCGTGGGCATCGCCTCCAGCACTGCGGGGCGTGGCATCGGGCGCAGCGTACCCGGACCCGCCTCTGTCACCATCACCATAACGCGGGTGGGGGCTGCGGAGGCGACCAAACCCGTCGGGCGCGGACGTGGGCGCAGCAACCCCGGCCTCGCTGTGTTTTCGGTGGTGATCGTGATCACAGCAGGCAAGGCCCCCCCTACCGGGCGCGGACGCGGGCGCGGGCGCAATTGACCGGGTTCAGCCGTGTTTTCGGTGGTGATCGTGGTCACGGCAGGCAAGGCCCCCCCTGTCGGACGCGGACGGGGCCGCAATTGACCGGGTTCAGCCGCGTTTTCGGTGGTGATCGTGGTCACCGGCGGCAAAGCCGTATATCCGGGATTGGGCATTGGCCGAAGCGAGGTCATCGGTGCCTCTGCCCCGGCACCCCCAGCCATCCCGAACAGTGCGAGCACGGCCAACGCCGTGACCCGCCGCATCAGGCAGGATTTCCACCGCCACCACCTGAGGGAGGGGCAACGCGGCCGAAATCGGGTGCCGCCGTGTCTTGCCCTGCCTCGATGATCCCGCGACGGATGGCGCGGGTGCGGGTGAAATACTCGTGAAGATGCGCGCCGTCCCCCATGCGGATGGCACGCTGCAATACAAAAAGCTCTTCCGTAAAGCGGCCGAGGATATCCAAGACCGCGTCCTTGTTGGTCAGGAACACATCGCGCCACATCGTCGGGTCCGAGGCCGCAATCCGGGTAAAGTCTCGAAACCCCGATGCGGAATACTGTATCACCTCAGAATTCGACACCCGGCGCAGGTGATCAGCCACCCCCACCATCGTATAGGCGATCAGGTGCGGCGTATGCGACACCACCGCCAACACCAGATCATGATGGTCGGCGTCCATCTCATCGACATTGGCCCCCATGCCTTCCCACAGCGCGCGCAAGCGAGCGATGGCATCGGGCGTGGATTGCGCGGTCGGGGTCAAAAGGCACCAACGATTCTGGAACAAGGTCGCGAAGCCTGATCGTGGGCCGGAATGCTCTGTCCCGGCAAGCGGGTGGCCGGGAACAAAGGCCACATCGGCGGGAAGCTGCGGACCAACCGCCTCGATCACCGCGCGCTTGACCGATCCGACATCGGTAACGCAGGCCCCTGCTTTCAGCATCGGCGCAATCGCGCGGGCAACATCTTCCATAGCACCGACTGGCACGCACAACACCACGAGGTCCGCGCCTTCGACGGCATCGGCAGCCGACTCAAACACCCGGTCGCAAAGCCCAATTTCCAGCGCGATGGCGCGGGTTTCAGCCGATTTGGCGTGGCCGGTAATCTCACCCACCAACCCATTTTGCCGCATGGCCAAAGCCATGCTGGACGCAATCAGGCCTAGCCCGATCAGGGCCACACGGTCATAAATCGGCGCAGTCATTTCACGCCCTTGAACTGACCGATAGCATGGGCGACGCGGCGGCAAGACGCCTCATCCCCCACGGTGATCCGCAGGCAATGCGGCAGCTTATAGCTGGCCACCCGCCGCACGATCAGCCCTTGGGATTGCAGAAAAGCGTCACAAGCCTCGGCCTCTTCGGTCGAGGCAAACCGTGCCAGCACGAAATTCGCCATCGATGTGTCAGAGGGAATGCCCAATTCGGCCAAAGCCTCGGCCAGCCAATGGCGCATGCGGGCGTTGTCGTTGCGGCAGCGGTTGACGAAATCCTGATCGCGCACGGCGGCTTCGGCCACCTCAAGCTGGGTGGTGGACAGGTTGAACGGGCCACGGATGCGATTCAACACATCAATCACCGCGCGCGGGCCATAACCCCAACCGATCCGCAATCCGCCCAAACCGTAAATCTTTGAAAACGTCCGCGTCATGATCACGTTTTCTGACCGCGTCACCAAAGCGGCCCCCCCGTCAAAGCCTTCGACATATTCGGCATAGGCCCCGTCCAACACCAACAGCGCCTGTTTGGGCAACTGTGCCGCCAGACGCTCTATCTCGGCCATGGAAATCATGGTGCCGGTAGGGTTGTTCGGGTTGGCCAGAAACACCAGCCGCGTGCGGCGATTGCAGGCGGCAAGGATGGCGTCCACATCGGTGGTGCGATCACGTTCGCGCACTTCAACCGGGGTTGCGCCCACGGCCAAAGTGCTGATGCGATACATCAAAAAGCCGTGTTCGGTGAAGACCACCTCATCCTTGGGACCAGCATAGGCTTGGCACAGGAAGGTAATGATCTCATCCGATCCGACGCCGCAGATGATGCGGTCGGGGTCCAGCCCATGCACATCGCCAATCGCCACACGCAGACCGGTGTGGTCAGTCGAAGGATAGCGATGCAGGCTGTGGACGGTGCGAGAGAACGCCTCTTTCGCCTTGTCAGACGCACCAAAGGGATTCTCGTTCGAGGACAGTTTGACAACATTGGCCACACCCGCCACATGCGCCTTGCCGCCCTGATACAGGGCGATATCAAGGATGCCGGGTTGCGGGCGGATGTCGGTCATGTCTGGTCCCCTTTCGCCAGCGGGTTCTAGCCGTGTGCCACGGGCAAGGCCAGTGGATTGTTGCCGATCCGTTTTGCACTCGGTCGCTTACTTGGCGGAACGGGCTTGCAGCCAGTCCATCAGCGCCATCAACACGCCCGACACCACGAAGGTCAGGTGGATTACCGTCAGCCACATCAATGTGCGGTCATCGGCCGCCGGTGTAGAGGGATCTCCGATCTCCATGAACCGTTTCAGCAAGTGAATCCCGGAAATCGCCACGATCGAGGCAATGAGCTTCATCTTCAGCCCGCCGAAATCCACCTTGCCCATCCAGTCGGGTCGGTCCGTCCCAGCGTCGAAGTCGAACTTCGACACAAAGTTTTCGTAGCCGGAAAACATCACGATCAGCAAAAGATTGGCTGCCAGCGTCAGGTCGATCAGTGTCAGCACGACAAGAATGGTCTTTTCGGGCGACAGCGTCAGCACTTGCGGTGCATAATAGACCAATTCGCGCAGGAAGATCACCGTCATCATCGCCAGTGCCACCACCAGCCCCAGATACATCGGCGCCATCAGCCAGCGAGAGGCAAAGAGCCCCTTTTCAAACCGGTCTTCCAAAGCCTGCTTTTTCGACATCGCGCCTAAACCTCAAAACCCCGGCAAAATCTGTTGCCCCATAGCACAAAAGCAAGAGGCCCGCCAAACGGCGGGCCTCGCTTCGCCCAAAAAGGGCTAAGATTAGTTCTTCGCGTAGTATTCCACGACGAGGTTCGGTTCCATCTGGACCGGATAGGGCACGTCCGACAGGCCGGGAGTGCGCACGAACTTGGCGGTCAGCTTGGAGTGGTCGACCTCCAGATAATCCGGCACGTCACGCTCGGTCAGCGCCACTGCTTCCAGAATCAGCGCCATTTGCTTGGACTTCTGGCGGACTTCGATAATGTCGCCTTCTTTCACACGGTAAGACGCGATGTTCACGCGCAGGCCGTTCACGGTCACATGGCCATGGTTCACAAACTGGCGGGCAGCAAAAATGGTCGGGACGAACTTGGCACGATACACGACAGCATCCAGACGACGCTCCAGCATGCCGATCAGCATTTCGCCGGTGTCGCCCTTCACACGTTCTGCTTCACCATAGATCTTGCGGAATTGCTTTTCGGTCAGGTCGCCGTAATAGCCCTTCAGCTTTTGCTTTGCGCGCAGCTGAGTGCCGAAATCCGACAGCTTGTTCTTGCGGCGCTGGCCGTGCTGGCCGGGGCCGTATTCGCGCTTGTTCACCGGGGACTTGGGACGGCCCCAGATGTTTTCGCCCATGCGGCGGTCAATTTTGTACTTGGCAGAGGTGCGTTTGGTCACCGCTGATCTCCTTCGTTATGTCAGAAGGGCGTTGTCCTTTTCCCTTGCGGGACGACAGGCTGTCCCTTTGCAGGGGCCACCAACACCAATGAAAAGCCCCGGTGGATCGCACTGGGACAAGGCGCGGCTTATACAGCCGGGTTCGCCAGAGTCAACACCGCCAAGGCGACGACCGTTGCAGCGGCCTCACGCAGCCAAATCATGCCGCAGAATTGCTGCCTCAGAGGCAGACAAGTTGCGCCGCGCATAATCGCCATAGCTTTGCGGGTTGGCGTCGATCCCGGGCAGGACCTTGAGCAAAGCGGCGCGTTGGCGGTCCTCAACCATATCCAAGGCGGTGTTGGAGGGGTGGAAACTCTCTGTCTCAATCCCATTGGCAAAGACGATGTTGTGACGCTGAAGCAGGATATGGATATAGGTCACTTCGGTGAGGCTGAAATCCATCGCCACTGAGGTTTCATTGATCAAATCCTCGGCCCGCACCAGAACCTCGGGCGCGTTGAACAGCGACTGGGCCGTGGCATTGCCGATCAGCATCCGGTGTTGCGGCGACACCAAAAGATCAGCATCCGGGCGGCCTGCGCCCAAGGCTCCGGCGCGAAAGCGGATTGGACGCAAGTGCGGCATGGCATAAAGGCGCGCGCCGCTCATGCGTTTGGTCGCAGTCCACAAGATGTCTTGTGGTCCGTTGTCCTTGGTCAGGATGCGGTCGCCGGGGCGCAGCATCTGGATCAGACGCGGCCCGTCTGGCGTCATGATGCGGGTGTCCGGCGTAAAGCAGATCACCCCGCCCGCCGACTTCGCCCCGCCCGAGGTCTGGGTCCGGTCAATACTAGATCGCACCACCCACATGTCCCGATCCGGCGGCGGCAAATCCCCGACGAACATCAACAACCGCGCACCGGTATCGGGCACGGGAATATAGGTCACGGCATAGCTTTGATGCCCATCTGTGACAATGAACCCGCGTTCATCCTCGGGGTTGTCCTCTTCGGCGTCCATCGTCCTGCCGTCCGGGGACGGAGCGGCCGCCACAGCCGCACCGACCAGACGCCGCACCATGCGCGACGCTCTTTTGCGCATCTCTGCTGATCCCACGCCATCTTCCAGCAACAGCATAGTCTGCGGCCCATCCACACGCACCGGCGCACCGGTCCAGCGCCATGTCGCGCCAACCGCCAGAATGTCCAGATGAGCGGCCTTCACGCCGTCCACTTCGGTTTGGGACCAAGAGATGACATACGTGCCGCGAGAGCCCGTTTTCATTCCTGTATAGCCTGCTCGTTTTCTTGTTTATTGCGGGCAGGTTAACAGGGAACCATCCTTTCGGCTATAGCAAAAAAGCAACAGATTTGCAGCTTTCACCAATGGATATGCAGGCCAACCGACCCAAGCACCTGACTTTCGCGCTGACCCTTGAACTCTGGGCCAAGCCAAGACAGCCCACCAAAGACAGTCGCTTTGGCACTCTGCCAGTGCAGCCCTATGCGCGCGCGGCTGCGGAGAGGGTCCACCGCCACACCCGAACCGGCCAAATAGACGCTGTCCCAAACCCGCGCCACATCCGCCCCCGCCACCAAGGTTAGGCCCGGAACCCCCTCCCCCGCAATGCCACGATAGCGCTGGCCAGTTACAGGATCACGCAGCATCAAAGCGCCATCGGCAAAGCGGCCCAAAGTGACATCCGCCCCTAGCCGCAAAAGCGTTTCCCCACCCAATTGTCCCGCGACAAAGGGGCGAAGGGTGGTTGCGCCCGACAAGGGGAGTTTGCGCCCCAACTCTCCGCTCAGCATCACATGGGAATCATTGCGGATCTGATTGGCGGTCACCGTCGGCTTGGGCAGGTCCAGCGCAGAATGCAGGCGTTCCTGCACGCCGGAAATCCCGTTTTGCGGACCCGTCACGATCACATCCACCCCAACCGCGGCCTCAAATCCGCGCAGGCCAAAATGGCTGTGCAGGCCAAAGGACAAGGCCCCGACATAGCGCCGGTCGGCAGCATTGGCGACGGTCAGGCTTTCGGGGGCAATCGCCTCAGCCCTGAGCCGATACTCCAACAATGCGCCGGGTTGACGTGGCAACGTGCCCGTCCAATCTGGCCCACGCAGCAGGCTGAGGGCATAAGACCCTGTGCGCCAGCGGTCATGCCCGTCGCCGGTCGCGTCATTGCTGGCCAGACGCCCCCAGCCCAACACCTGGCGATCCTGCGCCATGGCAGGGGTCAACAGCCCCAACGCCACCAACGCCACCGCAATCAACCGTGATCCGAACATACCCGCCCCCCTGCCCACCAAAGGCAAAGGGTAGTCTGCCAAGCCCCGCCAGACCAGACCGCCATTTGGGGACAATCTGCCACGATCAGCGCACCAATTCCCGCCCCACATCGCGCACCGTCTGGCGCGAGGCATGTTTGGACGGCACGCAGCCGAATTGCGATTTGAACACCTTGGAAAAATGCGAAACCGATTCAAACCCACAAGCAGTGGAGATTTCGGTCAAGCTCATATCCGTCGTGGCCAGCAAGGCGCGGGCGTGATCCAGTCGCAGTTTGCGGTAATAGCTGGCCGGGGTCATGCCCAGCGACGCCTTGAACGTGCGTTCTATCTGCCGCCGCGAATAGCCTGCCGATGCCGCAAGATCCTCCATCGGTAAGGGCTGCTCCAGATTTTCCAGCATCAAGCCGACAATGGAAATCAGCCCCGGATTGCGCGACTGGATGATCGCCCCAATGGCGCTGCGCTGGGAGCGTTCGGTCCCGGTCATCACATGGCGAAGGCACATCTCAGACACGATGGCGGCGAAGTGGGGGCCATGGTCGCGCGTGATGATCGACAGCATCATATCCGTCGCCGCCGCCCCGCCGCCGCAGGTCATCACGCGACCGTCCATCTCATATTGCTGTTCGGTCGGGGTCAGATGCGGAAAGGTCTCACGAAAACCGGGTTGGTTTTCCCAATGCAGGGTAAAACGGGTGTCGGCCAACAAACCCGCCTTGGCCAAAGACATCGCCCCTGTGCAGATGCCCCCCACCGTGCCACCAAAGCGGGAATGGCGTTGCAGCGCGGCGATCCCCTTGGGCCCGGCAATAGCTGTGGCATGGTTGCCCGAACAGACCAAAAGCGTGATATCACGGTCCAACGGGGTGATCTCACTGTCCACCACGATGGGAATGCCCGAGGAACTGGGCACTGGCGCGCCATCCTCGGAAAATGTCCGCCAATGATAGAGCGGCTTTTGCGCCAGTTGGTTGGCAATCCGCAGCGGGTCCACCGCCGACGAAAACGCCAAGAGCGTGAACCCCGGCACCACCAGAAAGGCATATTTCCGCGCCGGTTCGGTATCGTTCACCGGATAGAAGGCCGCGCCCGAGGGCACGACAGGGGGCTGATGGAAAACGCTCTCGGCCAACGGAACGGTCCCCTTCTTGACGCAAACCCAAGGGGGCCTGCCGCTGTGGATGATAAATCCGCATGGCGCATAACAGGAAGCGAAAACCGACGCATCCCGAAATGTGGGCAAGCGGCGCAACCCTTATGTCAGACGCCGCAGCCAAAGGACGGCGAGGACGGAAACCGCCCTTTTCCCCGGTGAAAGTGACGCATTTGCGCAAGTGCGGATGGCGCAGGCCCGACTAGGCTGAACTTGACAGCCCTGTACAGGTGACGCGATGGCCGACCTTAGCCCCCTCGACCCCCAGACCGACGCCACCCCCGACAAGGCGCGCAAGCGTGGCGGGCGTGAGGCGCGGCGCAGCGAACGCGCGGCAGGGGCGCAGAACCAACCCCACGCGGCCTATATCGTGCGCGGCATTCCGACCTATGACGTCATGGGCGAAGAAAGCCTGCAAAAGATCGAAACCGCCGCCGACCGCATCCTTGCCGAAACCGGCATCGAATTCCGCGACGACCCCGAGGCGCTGACACTCTGGCGCGCGGCAGGGGCCGACGTGCAGGGCACCTTGGTCAAATTCCCCCCCGGCTTGCTGCGGGAACTGGTCTCTACTGCGCCGCGCGAATTCACCCAACATGCGCGCAACCCCACCAACAACGTGCAAATCGGCGGGAAGAACGTGGTCTTTGCCCCGGCCTATGGCAGCCCCTTTGTCATGGATTTGGACAAAGGCCGCCGCTTTGGCACGCTGGAGGATTTCCAGAACTTCATCAAACTGGCGCAATCCAGCCCATGGTTTCACCACTCTGGCGGAACGATCTGCGAACCGACCGACGTTGCGGTGAACAAGCGGCATCTGGATATGATCTATGCCCATATCACCCTGTCGGACCGGGCGTTCCTTGGCTCCGTCACCGCTGCCGAACGCGCGGCGGATAGCGTCGAGATGGCGCGCATCCTGTTCGGGACCGAATTTGCCGACCGCAATTGCGTGATCATGGGCAATTTCAACGTGAACTCGCCGCTTGTCTGGGATGGCACCATGACGCGCGGTATGCGGGAATATGCCCGCGCGGGACAAGGCACGGTGCTGGTGCCCTTCATCCTGGGCGGGGCGATGGGGCCTGTGACCAGTGCCGGGGCCATCGCGCAATCCTTGGCCGAAACGCTGGCGGGTTGCGCGCTGACGCAATTGGAACGCAAGGGCGCACCGGTGGTGTTCGGGAACTTCCTGTCGTCCATGTCGCTCCGGTCCGGCTCTCCGACCTTTGGCACGCCGGAACCGGCGATTGGCTCCATGGTGATCGGGCAACTCGCCCGCCGCCTGAACCTGCCGCTGCGCTGTTCGGGAAACTTCACCACCTCAAAACTGCCCGACGCGCAGGCGATGATGGAAGGCACCATGTCCATGCTGGCCGCCGTGCATTGCGGGGCGAATTACATCCTGCATGCGGCGGGCTTCCTCGATGGGCTGTTGTCCATGTCCTACGAGAAATTCATGCTGGACGCGGACCTGTGCGGCGCTTTGCATTCCTATCTCAAAGGCGTGCAGGTCGATGACGACCAACTCGCCGTTGATGCCTTTGCCGAAGTGGGGCCGGGCAACCATTTCTTTGGCTGCACCCACACCATGAAGCATTATGAGACCGCTTTTTGGGACAGTGAACTCTCGGACAACGAACCCTTTGAGAAGTGGGAGGCGAACGGCTCCACCGACGCCGCCACCCGCGCCAACAAGCTGTGGAAACGGCGGTTGGCAGAGTTTGAGGCCCCGCCTTTGGATGCGGGTACCGATGAGGCGCTGCGCGACTTCGTCACCCGCCGCAAGGATGCCGTGCAAGACATGTGGTACTGACACCGACCCCGGATAAAAACTTCTTAATTGTTGCATATGACCTGTGCGATAGTATAGGTGCGCTTCGTTGCGTATAACGTGCATTGCCCCCGGAATACCGGGGCCGGGAACCTGAAGGACAGTGGAATGCTTAACGAATTCAAGGCGTTTATCGCCAAGGGCAACGTTGTTGACCTTGCCGTCGGTATCATCATCGGCGCGGCCTTCACGGCCATCGTCAACTCGCTGGTTGCGGACCTGATCAACCCGATCATCGGCCTCATCACCGGTGGCGTCGATTTCTCGAACCTTTACGTTGATCTGAAAGCTCTGACCCATGGCGAAATTTCGCCATTCCGCTCTCTTGCCGAGGCCAAAGAGGCCGGCGCGCCAGTCTTTGCCTATGGCTCTTTCATCACCGCGATCATCAACTTCCTGATCATTGCTTGGGTGGTGTTCCTGCTGGTCAAGGCGGTGAACAGACTGAAAGACGCCGCCGCCAAGAAAGAGGCGGCGGTCGCTGCGGCTGCCCCGGCTGGCCCGACCGAACTGGCCGTGCTGTTGGAGATTCGCGACGCGCTGAAGAAGTAACCCTGCGGCACGAAATCAAGGGGCGGGACCGCAAGGCCCCGCCCCTTTTCGTATCAAATCGCCAGTGCCTGTTCCGGCGTGATCACCGGCAGGCCAAGGGCAGACCCGACGGCAGCATAGGTCAGTTGGCCCGCATGGGTGTTCAGACCCGCCATCAGGTGACGATCCTCGGCGCAGGCGCGTTTCCAGCCCTTATCCGCCAACGCCAGCAAGAAAGGCAGCGTCGCATTGCCCAAAGCAAGGGTCGAAGTCCGCGCCACCGCCCCTGGCATATTGGCCACGCAATAGTGCAAGATGCCGTCCACCTCATAGATCGGGTCTTGATGGGTGGTGGCGCGGCTGGTCTCAAAGCACCCGCCTTGGTCTATGGCGACATCCACTATGGCCGCACCGGGTTTCATGGTGGCAAGCTGCGCCCGCGTCACCAGCTTCGGCGCAGCGGCACCGGGGATCAGCACGGCACCGATCACCATATCCGCATCCGCCACCAGTTCAGCCGTGGTGCCCGCGCTGGCGTAGCCGGTTTTCACCGTGCCGTGGAAGATGTCATCCAGATAGCGCAGACGTGGGACCGAGCGGTCAAGGATCGTCACATCCGCGCCCATGCCCGCCGCGACCCGCGCCGCCTGCGTGCCAACCACA
>JAIYDR010000046.1 GCA_027487395.1 Rhodobacter sp.
GCTCTCGTTTCACCGACCAGAACGGCATAACCTGCCCGGGCTTTAGCGCCCGACGCTTCCCACATCGCCCGCATCGCGGTATACAACGGTATGCGACAGACCCTGACCCAGCTTTATGACGCTCGTGTTGCCGCCGGAACCCTGCGCGCAGACCCTGCACAACATGGGATTTTACCAGTCTTAGAAGGTTTGCGCGATTGGCTTGAGGCGAGCGCAGATCGCCGTGTCGGTCTGTTTGCGGGCCTCTTTGCCAAGCCTGTCACCCCCCCCAAGGGGCTGTATCTCTGGGGTGGCGTCGGGCGGGGCAAATCCATGCTGATGGACCTGTTTACCGAAAGCCTTACCATAAAGGCAAAGCGGCGGGTGCACTTCCATGCCTTTATGCAAGACATCCACAAAGGGATGCATGAGGCGCGTAAAAAGGGGGTCGATGACCCTATCGCGCCGGTGGCTGACGCGCTGGCGCGCGAGCTGCGGCTTTTGGCCTTCGATGAGATGCAGATTACCGACATCACCGATGCGATGGTGGTGGGGCGGTTGTTTGAGAAACTCTTCGCCGCAGGGGTGGTGGTGGTGACGACCTCGAACCGGGTGCCAGAGGATTTGTACAAGAACGGCCTGAACCGCGAGGCATTCTTGCCCTTCATTGGGATGATACGCGACCGGATGCAGGTGGTGGAACTGGTGGGGCCGCATGATTATCGCCAGCACCGCCTGAACGGCGCGCAGGTCTATTTCCACCCCGCAGGCACCGCGCGCGGGCATATCCAACAGGTCTGGGACGATCTGACCGGGGGCGATCCGGGCGCGATGCTGCGCCTGCCGGTGAATGGACGCACGGTGGAACTGCCGCGTTACGCCAATGGTGTGGGCCGGGCCAGTTTTTGGGAACTCTGCGCGCGCGCCCTTGGCCCGGGCGATTATCTGGCGATTGCTGGGGCGGTGCGGGTCCTGATCCTTGAGGACATCCCGCAACTGTCCTCCTCGAATTACAACGAGGCGAAACGCTTCGTCACCCTGATCGACGCTTTGTATGAGGCCAAGGTTCGTCTGGTCTGCTCCGCCGCCGACATCCCCGAGCGGCTGTATTCCGAAGGGTCGGGGTCGTTTGAATTTGAACGCACGGCGAGCCGGTTGCGCGAGATGCAAGGGGCGGAGTGGGGGCGAGGGTAGGCCCGGCACTCCCTTTTCTCGAAAAGCACAAGGCGGGCAAAAACTCTCTGGGAGAGAGTTTTTGCCCGCCGAAAGAGGTTCGCGTGCAGACCGCCGGGATGGGCGCCTCTGGCGCGCAGCCCGAGGGGGGTGATGAGCGATCAGAAATCGTCCAGTGGACGATTTCCGCGAAGAACGCCCGGCCCGTGGCCGGGCCGGGAGGCTGCGCGCGGACCGGGACTTTGGGTCCCGGTCCGATCCTAATCCTCGCGCCCTTGCGCACGCCTACTTCCGCTTCCGAACAACCTTCCGCGCCACACCGGCATCCCTTGCCGCCCGCTGCGACGGTTTCCTTGGCGAAAAGCGGCCCTGACGCTTGCCCGCGCGGCCATTGGGCAAACTGCCGCCCTCCAGTTCCAGCAGTTCCAAGACCAGACCGCCGGTCACCGGAACAGCCTCGGCCAGGCGCACGGTCACGCGCTGGCCAATCCCGATCATCACCCCAGTATCCGCCCCCATCAGGGTCTGGCTGTCGGCGTCAAAGTGGAAGAACTCACGCCCCACATCGCGGATCGGGATCAGGCCATCCGCCCCGGTTTCGTCCAGCTTCACGAATAGCCCGAACCGCTGCACCCCGGAAATCCGCCCGGTAAAGGTCATTCCTACCCGATCCGCCAAATAGGCCGCCAGATAGCGATCCACCGTATCGCGTTCCGCTGCCATGCTGCGGCGTTCGGCGTCAGAGATCAGTTTGGCCGTCTCATCCAGATTGTCCACGTCCCAAGCCGACAGCCCATCATCGCCCCAACGATGCCCGGCGACCAAGGCGCGATGTACGATCAGATCGGAATAGCGCCGGATCGGGCTGGTGAAATGCGCGTATGACCGCAGCGCCAGCCCGAAATGCCCGAAATTCTGCGCATGGTAATAGGCCTGCGTCATCGACCGCAGGGTCGAGATGTTGATGAGTTCGCTTTGATCCGACCCCCGCGCCTGCGTCAGCAGCCGGTTCAGGTGGGCGGTCTTCAGCACTTGGCCCTTGCCAAGGGTGAACCCTGATGCCTCGGCCACCTCCCGCAGAGACTCCAGCTTTTCCGGTGTCGGTTCTTCATGAACGCGGTACAAGAGCGGGCGTTTCAGACGCTCCAATTCCTCGGCCGCCGCGACATTGGCGAGGATCATGAACTCTTCGATCAGCTTATGCGCATCAAAGCGGTCGCGGAAGGCAACGGACAGAACCTTGCCCTCATCCGACAGCACAACCTTGCGCTCCGGCAGATCAAGGTCCAGCGGCTGCCGTTCCGCCCGCGCAATACAAGCGGCGGCATAGGCGGCGTAAAGCGGACGGATCACCCGGTCCATCAGGGGGGCGCAGCGGTCATTGGCGGTGCCGTCCTGCGCCTCTTGCACCTCGCCATAGTGCAAGGACGCCGCCGACCGCATCAGCCCACGCACAAAGCGATGGCCGATCTTGTGGCCCTGCGCGTCCAGCCGCATGCGCACCGCGATACAGGGGCGGTCCACGCCTTCGTGCAGGGAACAGAGATCACCTGACAGCGTGTCAGGCAGCATCGGCACCACACGGTCGGGGAAATAGGTGGAATTCCCACGCTTCCGCGCCTCACGATCCAGCGCCGAACCGGGGCGGACGTAATGGGCAACATCGGCGATGGCGACCCAGACGATATGCCCGCCGGGATTGCCCGTGTCGGTATCAGCCTCGGCGAACACCGCGTCGTCATGGTCGCGGGCATCGCTGGGGTCGATGGTCACCAGCGGCAGGTCGCGCAGATCGTCGCGTCCCGCCAGACCCACGGGCTTCGCAGCATCGGCTTCAGCCATCACCTGATCGGGGAAACGGTCGGGAATGCCGTGCTGATGGATGGCAATCAGGCTGACCGCCTTTGGCCCCGCCGGATCACTCAGACGCTGCACGATCCGGGCCGAGGGCAGGCCCATCCGCTTCGGTCCGGCCTGTTCCGCCTCGACCAACTCGCCATCCCGCGCACCAAGATCATCATCCCGCCCGACGCGCCATTCCTTGTCAGCACCCTTGTCAATTGGCACGATCCGCCCGCCGTCAGACCCTTTGCGGTAGATGCCCAGCACCTTGATCGCGTTCGATCCCAATTTGCGGATCAACCGCGCCTCATACTCCCGATCCTCAAGGTTCACCTCGGACAGCCGCGCCAGCAGCTTGTCCCCCGGCCCCATCGCCGGATCACCCCGTTTCGGGATGAAGAGGATGCGCGGCGGCGTGCCCTCGCCCTGCCATTCCATTGCATGCAGGAACAAATCTCCCGCCGCATCAGGACCAATCACCGTCAGCAAAGACACCGGCGGCAGCGTGCCCGGATCGCGGTAGGTCCGCTTTTTCTTTTCCAGCGCGCCGTCCTCCTCAAGTGCGGCCAAAAGCCGCTTGAGTTCGATTCGGGCCGCCCCCTTGATCGAGAACGCCTTGGCGATGTCGCGCTTGGCCGCTTGGCCGGGATTGTCGGTGATCCACTGAAGGATCTGCTCTTTGGTGGGAAGCTGCTGCATTCTTGCCCCGTACCACGCGCAGGCGCGAAGGTCACGCCGGGAAACGGGACTCCGGGCAGACATGGAAGGCACAACCAAAGGATAACGGTGTGATATCCTTTCGACGCGTGTTGACGCCCCGCAGGTGATCTGCGATGGCGCGGCACGCTTTGGAGACGATAATGCAACCGCAGAAACCAATGCAAAAGGCCGAGTTGGACCTGTTGGCCGTCATTGTCCGGCTGCACAGTGCGCGCGGGCCAATCAACCGCGATGTTCTCTCGGTCGAGGCACGCGGCCAAGGGTTGGAATTTGGGCGTGCGCTCAGTGTGTTGCGCGGTCAGGGGCTGGTCGAAGAGGTGGTCAAAAAACCCTTCTTCCTTGCCCGTTTGCTGGGCGCGAAACCCATCGCACAGATTCGGCCCACTGCCTCGGGTCTGGCGTTGATGGCCCCACCCGGGGCAGCGCCCGTGGAAGCGCCGGACGAGGTCCCAGCCGATCTGGCCGCCGATCCGGCCACGCCTGCGGCGGTCACTGCTGGCTCTCCGCCCACCGCGCCCAAAACCCCG
Source organism: Rhodobacter sp. (assembly GCA_027487395.1). Taxonomy (GTDB): domain Bacteria; phylum Pseudomonadota; class Alphaproteobacteria; order Rhodobacterales; family Rhodobacteraceae; genus Paragemmobacter. The sequence goes on from JAIYDR010000046.1 coordinate 4,242, forward strand.
CGCGCGCCGCGACGCAAGCCTCTACCGGTCAATGCCTATACCGACGAATTGGGCGGCATCCCGACCGAGGATGTGGCGCTGGTCCCCGGCTTTCAGGTGGACGGCGAAATCCTCAATGGTCTGCGCGAAATACTGGACGTCATCGCCATGCCGCTGACCTTTGCCGGTGAGGCGCTGGTCGCGGACCGTTTGGCCAAGGGGGCCATCGCAGGCGATGCGCTGATGCAGGTGGTGCTGTTCGGTTTTGCCCATGCGATCCGGCTGGAATCGCAAACCCGTGGCACACTCGATCTTGCAGGCCTCGCGCAATATGGCGACGCCGTGCTTGCAGAGTTGGAGAAACTCCATCTTGCCGAAGCCATCACTGCCGAAAGGTTCGCCAAAGACAGCGCCCATATCCGCGCGCTGGTGGGCGGGGGGGAACCCGACCGTGTTTTGGCTGAAAGCCTGATCCAGTCCGATCCGGTGGCTGGCGCCGCGCCCCCTGCGCTTTTGCCCGAAGACCTGCGCCTTCCGAGCGAAGACATCGGCGAGCCGACGTATTAAAGCACTAAGACCATGTCGCGGTGGGGGATGCCCGCATCCATGTACACTGGTCCTACCGCGTCAAAGCCCAACCTTTCATAGAAGCCCAAGGCATGGGTTTGCGCCCCAAGCTTGACCTTTTCGATCCCCGGCAAGGTTCGGTAATGATCCACCGCCGCCCGCATTAACGCCGCCCCCAATCCCGTGCCCCGCACCTTGGCCAGCACGCAGACGCGGCCCACCTTGCCGATGGCTCCCATCGGCAACAGCCGCGCGGACCCAACCGGCATACCGTCCAGCGTGGCCAAAAGGTGGATGGCTGCACCGTCCAGATCGTCGATCTCGTCCGCCTCGCTGACACCTTGTTCTTCGATAAACACGGTACGGCGCAGCGCGCGGCAGGTAGCGATGTCGTCGGTGACAACGATGGTCAGGCTCATGCGAAATAGTCCTGCAAGATGCGGGTATAGATGGCCTTCAACTGGCCAATCTGCGCCACCTGAACCCGTTCGTCGACTTGGTGCATGGTCTTGCCCACCAGCCCAAATTCAACCACCGGGCAGTGATCCTTGACGAACCGCGCGTCCGATGTCCCGCCCGAGGTGGAAAACTCTGGCAAACGCCCGGTTTCGGCCTGCACCGCCCGCGCGACCAGAGCCGAAAACTCCCCCGGTGGGGTCAGGAAACTTTCGCCCGACACGCTGATCCGCAGCGACAGCGTAACTCCGGTTTCCGCCTGTACCGCCTGCGCCTGGCCATGCAACCAATCGGTCAGCGAGGCCCCCGAATGCAGATCGTTAAAGCGGATATTGACCGTGGCCGTGCCCTTAGCCGGGATCACGTTATTGGCGGGATTGCCGCAATCAATCGTGGTTATTGCGAGGGTGGAGGCGTCGAAATGGTCCGTCCCCTGATCCAAGGGCTGGGCTTCCAACCGGGACAGCAGGCTGACCAGCGCCGTCATCGGATTCTTGGCACGGTGGGGATAGGCCGAATGGCCTTGCACCCCGGTTGCGGTAATCCATACCGTCATCGACCCGCGACGGCCGATCTTCATCATCTCGCCCATTTCATTGGGGCAAGTGGGTTCGCCCACCAGACAGTGCGACATCCGCTCGCCGTTCCCGGCCATCCAGTCCAGCAAGGCGACCGTGCCATCGGTGGCGTCGCCTTCTTCATCCCCGGTGATGGCAAGGATCACCGCACCATCGGGGGGCGTCTGACGGATGAAATCCACAGCGGCAGCGGCAAAGGCCGCAACACCCGATTTCATATCGGTCGCCCCGCGCCCAAACATCCAACCGTCAATCACCGCCGCGCCAAAGGGGTCTTGCGTCCATGCAGCCTGATCGCCCAGCGGGACGACATCGGTATGTCCATTAAAGCCAAAGGATTTGTTCGCCCCCTTGATCCCCCAGCGGGCATACAGGTTCGCCGTACGTCCCCGATCTACCCGCGTACAGCTGAAGCCCGCGCCAGACAACAACCGCTCCAGCAGCACCAAGGCCCCACCCTCGATGGGCGTGACAGAGGGGCAGCGGATCAGATCTGCAGTCAGCGCGACAGGATCGACGGGGGCGTGGGTCATTGCGGTCTCCGGGTTCGGGGATCAGCATTACCGCCGCCGCCGCGCGTCTGCAATCACCCCACCTGCGGCAGCAAAGCCATGACGCGCAGGGAATTTTCCACCAATTGTTGCACCAAGAGTGACAAGCACACGAACAATCTCTATCACTTTTCGAACAACGACCAGCCATAGAAGCTGGCGCAGAATGAGGCAGAGCATGTTTTCCAACAATGACGCCCCTTTGTGGGGTGGCGTATGACCCTTGGCATCCCTTCCACCGCAGGTTGGCTGGCGCTGTCGGATCATCCCGCCACCCGTGACGCGGAGTCGCTGCCGTTGCCACAGGCGCAGTTCACGATGGAAATCGCTTTGCCCGCCGCCCCCGGCCCAGTCCTGTTGGATATGCGGTCCGAGGATGGCTTGCCGCGCGTCTTTTCGGTGTTTCTGGACCGCCAGATTGGCCTTGCCGTGATGCAGCGTCAGGGAACGCGGTTGGTCCGCCACCTGCTGCGCGGCCCCCTGCCGGATCGGGCAGGCACGGCGCGGGTGAGCTATGCTTGGGACATGGCGGCGGATCGCTGGACGCTAACACTGACCCTGCCGCAAGGCGATGTGCTGCGGGCCGAGGGGTCCAAGCCCATGGCCCCCCGCCTGTCAGACCTGCAAACGCTGTGCAAGCCGGATGCGCGGCGGCATCCGTCGGTCTTGTGGTTCGGCGTGACGCGCGGTGCGGCCCTGCCCGACCCCGGCCCCTGGATCGGCATGGCGACCCCGGTCTTGACCGATCAAGGCCTGCGCCCGGCGGGCAGCCTGCAACCCGGCGACCGGATCGAGACAGCAGACAATGGCCCTGTCACCCTGCTGCGCGTGCACCGCACCTTTGCGCCCAGCCGTGGGTCCTGTGCACCAGTCTTGTTGCGCGCGGGTTACTTCCAGACCCGCGGCGATATCCTGCTGTCGGCGGATCAGCCTGTGCTTTATTCCGGCCCTGCAACGGAATACCTCTTCGCGGAAGATGAGGTCTTGGTTGCCGCCCGCCATCTGGTCGATGGCCGTGCCGCGTTGTGGGATGACCGACGCAGCGTGGCCGTGGGTCTGGCGCTGGACCTTGGCACGCCTGAACTGATCGACTGCGACGGAGTCTTGACCTGCAGCCATGTTGCGCCCGCGCTGCAAATGCCGCGCCGCACCTTGGACGCGTTCGAAGCCGTGCCGCTGATGGCGCTGCGGGACTCGCGCATGGCGATCCGGCAGCGCATCTGAGGATCAGTCGAAAAACGGCGTCATCTGCGCCACCACGACCGAGTTCTCATCCAAAGCCCGCTGCATCAGGGCGCGTTCTTCGCCGTCAATCTCATCCCCGGCCTTGATCCGATCCTCAAGCGTGCCGTAGCCCGACACATCCAAAGGCGCGAGGTCGGCCTGTTTCAGAATGGCCACGGTTTCGCGCACGGCCTCTTCTTCATCCACGCCGCTGGCATAGCACATCAGCGCTGCGCCGGTGGATTTGTCGGGCAGACCATCGCCGGGCTTGCGGCCCACCTCGACGACCAGCGTGAACACCTTTTGCGGACGCTTTGCCTTGGCGGGCTTTGCGCGGGCTTCACCCTCTTGGGCGTCAGCTTCGGGACCATCCAAGTCGGGGTCTTCGCCTTCGGGCAAGTCGCTGTCTTCTGTCATCGCAGGCTCCTTCCTTGGCGGCGCATAGGCCGTTCTATCCGCTGGACCGCGCCACCGCCAGAACCTAAGATTCACCCGGTTACTGTTGGGAAAGGTGTTCCCCGTGCGTCGTGTTCTTGCGTTTCTGTGCCTGATCCTTCCCCTTTCGGGCTGCCTTGATGTCGATGTCACGATGGATTTCAAGGACAGTGAAACGGCAGAAATGACTGTCGCGATGGAGATGAGCCGCGAGTTTTACGACCTGACCGGCGGCGGCAAAGGCCAAGGCATCTGTCCCGCCGCGCAAGAGGGATCAAAAGCCGATCTGGTGGTCGGCGAAAAACAAGTCACCTGCCGCGCAACCCGCACGGTTCAAATCGCCGACATGGTCGCAGGCAAGCGCGATGCGGCAAAGGGGATCGAGGCGGATAAGATGGCGCTCGTCGAACGCATCGACGACGACACCCTGCGCGTCACGATGGACTTGACCGGATTGATGGCCGACCGCCCGAAACAAGACCAAGGCGGGGCCGAAGACATGCTGCGCGCGGCCTTTGCCGGGCATTCCCTGATCTTCCGCATCAAGGCCCCGGCGATTGTGGACACGACCGGAGACCTCTCCGAAGACGGCACAACCGCCACCAAGGTGATCCCCATCGCCGCCTTCATCGACCAGCCACCGGATTTCGGCCCGCCCTTCGTCACCACGCTGCGCTTGCGCGAAAGTTGCTGGCTGTGGGTGTTTTGCGGCTGACCGCTGCGGGGTTTTTTTGCGGTTAATCGCTAGGATCATCCCAATTCAGGATCATCTCCAACGCATCCTCGGCCTTGTCCACATACCGAAACAAATCGAGGTCACCGGGAGAGATCAGCCCTGCATCGGACAGCGCCTGCCAGTCGATCACCTTGTCCCAGAATTCCTGTCCGAACAGGATAAACGGCACCCGCTTCATCCGCCCGGTCTGGATCAGGGTCAGGCTCTCAAACATCTCATCCAATGTGCCAAAGCCGCCGGGAAAGATGCAGATCGCCCGCGCGCGCATCAGTAAGTGCATCTTGCGGATGGCGAAGTAGTGGAAGTTGAAACACAAATCCGGCGTCACATAGGGGTTGGGCGCCTGCTCATGCGGCAGCACGATGTTCAGCCCGATGGACTGCCCGCCCGCGTCTGAGGCCCCACGATTGCCCGCCTCCATGATCCCCGGCCCGCCACCGGTGACCACGACCAACTCACGCCCATAGGATTTCAGACTTTCCTGCGTGATCAGAAAGGCCAGACGCCGCGCCTCATCATACCAATGCATCAGCGCCGGATCGGCCCCCGTGCCGTCTGGCCTAATCCGCGCCGAACCCATCACCACCACGGTGGTTTTCACCCCCCGCTCATCCAGCACCAGTTGCGGCTTCAACAACTCCAGCTGCAACCGCACGGGGCGCAGCTCTTCGCGCATCATGAAATCGCTGTCGGTGAAGGCCAATCGGTACGCCGGAGCCCGAGTCTGCGCTGTGTCCGGGCTGCGATTCGCCGTGGCCGCGTCTTGCGTGCTGTCGCGGAAAGGATGGCTGCGCGGTTCGTCCTTGGGAGTCATCATCGGTCCTTGATTGCAAGGGTCTTGTCCACGCTTTATAGGGCGGCAAACGCAAAGAGAAATCAAAAGGGGAAGGTCATGTCCTACGCCGCGCTGGAAGCCGCCGTCGAATCCGCATGGGAGGCCCGCGACGCGATCACCCCTGCCACCAAGGGCGAGGGCCGCGACGCGATTGAGGCGACGCTGACCGCCTTGGACAGTGGCACGCTGCGCGTCGCCGAACGTCAGGCCGATGGGCAATGGAAGGTCAACCAATGGGCCAAGAAGGCCGTGCTCTTGGGCTTTCGCCTCAAGGACATGGAAGTCCACGCTGGCGGCCCGCAGGGCGGCGGCTGGTGGGACAAGGTGGACAGCAAATTCAACGGCTGGGGCCCGGACCAATGGCGCGCCGCAGGGTTCCGCGCCGTGCCGAATTGCGTGGTGCGCCGGTCGGCCTTCATCGCCAAAGGCGTGGTCCTGATGCCATCCTTCGTCAACCTCGGCGCTTATGTCGATGAGGGCACGATGGTCGACACCTGGGCCACCGTCGGGTCCTGCGCGCAGATCGGCAAGAACGTCCACCTCTCCGGCGGCGTCGGCATCGGCGGCGTGTTGGAGCCGATGCAGGCAGGCCCCACGATCATCGAGGACAACTGCTTTATCGGGGCACGGTCAGAGGTCGTCGAAGGCTGCATCGTCCGCGAAGGGTCGGTCCTTGGCATGGGCGTCTTCATCGGCAAATCCACCAAGATCGTTGACCGCGAAACCGGCACCGTGACCTACGGCGAGGTGCCTGCGGGTTCGGTCGTCGTCGCAGGCTCCATGCCATCCAAAAACGGCATCAACCTGTACTGCGCGGTGATCGTGAAAAAGGTGGACGCGCAGACGCGCTCCAAGACCAGCATCAACGAATTGCTGCGGGATTGATCCCCTTGGCTGCGGGTCACCCCCGCAGCCAACCCGCCGCATAGGTCACGCCCGACACCCCGGCGAAAGCCGCCATGCGGTCCAACTCGGACTCCAGCCGCGTCAGCCGACCCGGGGTCATCTTCACCCCATCCTCAACCCAGAACGCCCGCACGGCCAGACGGTCGCCGTCTCGGTCGGCTTTGACGTCGATGCGGCCAATCAGGTTTGCGCCCTCAAGCACCGGAAAGACGTAATAGCCGTATTGGCGCTTCGCCTCAGGGACAAACACCTCAATCCGGTAGAAGAACCCAAACAGCCGCTCCGCCCGGTTGCGGTCGCGCAGGGCGGGGTCGAAGGGTGACAGGATGCGGATGCGGGGTCCGGGTTCGGGCACAGGTCCCATGACAATATCGGGACGGGCCAAGGCGGGGCGCAACGACCCGTCGTTGCATTCAACCCGCACCTGCACCGCAGCCCCTGATGCCACCGCACGCGAAGCCCAATCGCGGGCCTGATCAGCTGGGACGGCGTTCCAGAAGGCCGCGACCTCTGACGCAGTCCCAAAGCCCAACCGATCCAGCGCCATATCACAGGCCAAGTCCGCCGCCTGCTGCGCGCTTAACTCTGGCAGGCGATGAACCTCAGGGATCACCCGTTCCGTCAGATCATAGAGCTTGCGAAAACTATCGCGCCCCGTGATCGCCAACTCCCCCGTGCGCCACAGCCATTCCAGCGCGGTCTTGGACGGGTGCCAATCCCACCAGCCGCCCTTGCCGCGCGCCTCACCCTCGCCCACCTCGGCGCTGGACACAGGGCCGTGGTCGCGGATGCGGGTCAGGATATCCGCCATCACCTCACGATAGCCCGGGCGGAACCACTTTTGCCAATTCGCCTCCATCCGCTGGGCATCGCGGGCAAACCGGTGCTTCCAGATCGGGAACAACGCAACGGGAAGGATCGAGGCGTCATGCGTCCAATGTTCAAACAGCATCCGATCCCGTTCCAAAAGCGGAACCAACGCGGCAGGCCGATAGGACTGCCGCCGCGCCCAGAGGATCATGTGATGCGCGCGTTCCACCGTGCGGATGCTGTCCACCTGCACAAAGCCCAACCGATCGATCACCCCCGCCAAAGCCGCCCCCGTGGCGGGTCCAGTCGGCGGGTCAACCAACAAATGCCGCGCCAGAAAATGGCGTCGGGCAACGGGATTGGGCAGGAGGGGCGCGGTCATTCCACAGGCATAGCAACCCGGCAGCTTATTCCGCCACCTTTTTCACGAATTGCGATTTCAGGCCGATCTGGCCCACCCCCGGCAGTTTGCAATCAATGTCGTGGTCGCCATCCACCAGACGGATCCCGCGCACCTTGGTGCCGACCTTGATCACAGTGGACGACCCCTTCAGCTTCAGGTCCTTGATCACCGTCACCGTATCGCCATCGGCCAGAAGGTTCCCCACAGCATCGCGTACGCCGCCTTCGGCAGCGGCCACCGGGGACCATTCATGGCCACATTCCGGGCAGGTCAGCAGGGCATCGGCCGGATAGACAAAGGCCGAGGAACATTCGGGGCACAGGGGCAAGGTCTCGCTCATCCCCGCGCCTTAGCGCAATGCAGCGGGAATGACCACGGCGGGCAACACACGCATAAAGATCGGGAAGGATCAGCCCGCGCGTTCACTCCCCCCTGCCCCCGGCATCCCTGTCCTGCCCCTCCGCCCCCGACAGGAAGAGTTTTCTCCATCTTGCGGAATCTTTGGAACCAGAATCACGACAACCATGATAGATATTACGGGGTAAAGGAGAGCGTGATGCCCAAGACCCTGATTCTGCCCGGACCGGACGGCGCACCAGCGCGGCAGGTTTGGGGGGTGATGGCCGCGCTGTCCTTGTCAGACCTTTCTGCCAAAAGGGCCTATCCATGACCACCATCCGAACCGCCCGCCGCACCAGCTATCCCGCGCTGATGATGTTCCTGATCGCCTATCTTGGCGCGATGGCCATCGTCTTTGGACCCGCCGACTGGCTGCGCGCCACCCCCGTCGTTCAACAAGGAGAGTGAGATGTTCTGCGCCCATGATCCCGGACTGGCCCTGTTTCTGGCTGAAAATGGCGACGATCTGCGCAAGCCGGGTGTCTTGGAATGGGGTGCCTTGGGCGGCACGCTTTGTATGGCCATGCTGGCCCTGCTGATCCCGGCTTAAACGTTCAGCGCCGTTTTGACTTGACCCAGACCTTGTTCCCGCGCGGGCCGGTTTGCACGGGCGTATTGTCGCGGTTTTCTTCCAACAACTTGCGCCAGCGCGCCACGCGCACCGCATCCAGCCGCCCATCACTGACAGCCGCCTGCACGGCACAGCCCGGCTCATGCGCATGGGTGCAATCGCGGAACCGGCAGTCGGGGGCAAGGTCGATGATCTCGGCGTAAAGCACATCCAGACCCACCGATAGGTCACTGACATGCAGCGTCCGCATCCCTGGCGTGTCGATGGCGCAACCCCCGCCCGGAACGCGATGCAGCGAACGAGAGGTGGTCGTATGCCGCCCCTTGGCATCCGCCTCTCGGATACCGCCGGTCAATTGCGCATCGTCCCCCGTCTTGCCGGTCAGGGTGTTCAGAAGAGAGGATTTCCCCACCCCGGACGATCCAACCAAGGCCACCGTCTGCCCTGCGCCACACCACGGCGCGAGCATTTGCGCCGCGCTGCCGTCCGTGGCATCCACCGCCACTGCCTGCAATCCACGCTGCAAGGGGGCCACGGCGTCAAGGAAGGGCTGGACGCTGTCCACCTGATCGGCCTTGGTCAGCACGATCAGTGGATCAGCCCCGGCTTCATTTGCGATGGCGAGATACCGCTCCAGCCGCGCGACGTTGAAATCGTCGTTGCACGAAGTAACGATGAACAGGGTATCCAGATTGGCGGCGATCAGTTGCATATCGCGCCCGCCCTCGATCCGGCGCTGCACCAGCGTCGTGCGGTCCAGACGGCGCACCAGCGTGCGGGTGGTGGCATCCACCAACACCCAATCGCCCACGGCATAGGTCGCGGTATGGGTGCGGATCGGCAGGATCAGCCGCATCGGGCCATCCAACCCTTCCGCGCTCATTCGGTCACGGTGGACCGTGGCGATCCGCATAGGGGTCAGCGCGGACTCTTCGGGCGCAATCTGCGCAGCGAAATGGTCCCGCCATCCAAGGGATGTCAGATCGGGGCGGTCGGGCTGATCGGGTGCTGTGCTCACACCCTCTTCCATGCGCGTGACGCCGGACGGATGCAAGCCTTGGCATCAATGGAAAGGACCGGCCAAAGCGGATTTGGCCGGTCCTTCATGTTCTTCCCGCTCAGGCGGCGGCGCGGCGGGCGTTCAACACGCCAGCCATCGTTTCGCCCATCGCACTCGGGTTCGGTGCAATGGTGATCCCGGCGGCGGAGAGGATTTCCACCTTTTCCTGCGCGCTTTCGCCAAAGGCGCTGATGATCGCCCCGGCATGGCCCATCTTGCGGCCCTTCGGCGCGGACAGACCCGCGATATAGGCCACGACCGGCTTGCGCATATGATCGCGGGCATAGATCGCGGCTTCGGCTTCCTGCGGGCCACCGATTTCGCCGATCATCATGACGGCATCGGTTTCGGGATCAGCCTCGAACAGTTCAAGGATATCCTTGAAGGACGACCCATTGATTGGGTCACCGCCGATACCGACGCTGGTGGAGACACCGATGCCAAGCTCTTTCATCTGGGCCGCAGCCTCATATCCCAGCGTGCCAGAGCGGCCGACGATGCCGATGCGGCCCGGCATGTAGATATGCGGTGGCATAATGCCCATGAAGCCTTGGCCGGGGCTGATGATGCCCGCGCAATTCGGCCCGATCATCCGCATCTTGCGGTCAGCCGGATAGCGTTTCAGGAAGCGCTTCACCTTCATCATGTCTTGGCTGGGGATGCCGTCGGTGACACAGACGGCGGTTTTGATCCCGGCGTCGGCGGCTTCCATGATGGCATCAGCGGCAAAGGGCGGCGGCACGAAGACAAGGCTGGCTTCGGCCCCCGTCGCCTCAACCGCTTCGCGGACGGTGTTGAACAGCGGGCGGTCAAGATGCATCTCGCCGCCTTTGCCGGGGGTGACACCGCCCACGACATTGGTGCCGTAGCGGATCATGTCGGCGGCATGGAAGCCGCCGATGCGGCCCGACATGCCCTGAACAATGACGCGTGTCTCTTTGGTGATCAAGATGGCCATGGGAAACCTCAGGCTGCGAGTTTGGGACGGGCGGCGACAGCGGTGGCAGCCGCTTCGGCCAGCGTATCGGCAGAGATCAGGGGCAGGCCGGAATTGGCGATGATGGCCTTGCCTTCTTCGACATTCGTGCCCGCAAGGCGGACGACGACCGGCAGGGTCAGACCCAGTTGCTTGTAAGCCTGCACCACGCCTTGGGCGACCCAGTCGCAGCGGTTGATGCCTGCAAAGATGTTCACGAGGATCACACTGACATTGCCATCGGCCAGAACCGTCTGGAAGGCACGCACCACACGTTCGGGCGAGGCCCCGCCGCCGATATCAAGGAAGTTGGCGGGTTCGCCCCCGGCGAGCTTGATCATATCCATCGTGGCCATCGCAAGGCCGGCGCCGTTGATCAGGCAGCCGATATCACCATCAAGCCCGACATAGGACAGACCGTGATCGCCTGCCGTGCTTTCGCGCGGGTCTTCTTGGCTACGGTCGCGCAATTCGGCGATCTGCTGCTGGCGGAACAGGGCGTTGGTGTCGAAGGACATCTTGGCATCCAGCGCCACCAGATCGCCCGTGCCGGTGATGACCAGCGGGTTGATCTCGACCATCACCGCATCAAGGTCGCGGTAGGCGCGGTAGCAGGCTTTCAGGATCGTCACCATCTGCGCGATCTGACCGCCCTTCAGGCCAAGATGAAAGGCCAGTTCGCGGGCTTGGAATTCCGACAGGCCCACGGCGGGGTCAATCGTCATGCGGCGCAGCGAGTTCGGATCGGTTTCGGCAAGATCCTCGATCTCCATCCCGCCATGGGCCGAGGCCACGATCATGATGCGTTCGGATTTGCGATCCAGCACGAGGCCCAGATACATTTCCTGCGCGATGTCCGATGCCCCTTCGACCCAAAGGCGGTAGACGCCCTTGCCGTTGGCATCGGTCTGCTTGGTGACAAGCTGCCTGCCGAACAGGGTGGCGGCGAATGCCTGCACCTCTGCCTCGGACCGGCACAGCTTCACACCGCCCGCCGCCCCACGCCCACCGGAATGGACCTGCGCCTTGACAACCCAGGCGCTGCCGCCCAGTTCGCGGGCACGGTAGCCCGCTTGCTCTGGGCTGTAGGCAAGCCCCCCGCGCGGCACAGGCACGCCAAAGCGGGCGAGGATTTCCTTGGCCTGATATTCGTGAATATCCATATCTTTCCCCCCTTACTTGCCAGCGATGGCGTCGGCGATCACCAACACGTTGCGGGCCATTTTCTCGGA
>JAIYDR010000169.1 GCA_027487395.1 Rhodobacter sp.
GGTGACGGAACCCAGCCGCGCGGCGGATTCGGTGGCGATGTCGAAGATCCTGTTCGGCGATGATTTCGTCGACCAGAACACGGTGATGACGTCGCTCATCAACATCAACTAGCCGCTAACCTTCGACGGCATAATGATGGGCGCGCTGGAGGTCTATGCCAAGGCGAACCAGGCCGCGATCATCAGTCCCTTCATCGTCGGCGGGGCCATGGCGCCTGTGACGGTGGCGGGCACGCTGACGCAGGTGCTGGCCGAGGTGCTGGCGGGGGTGGCGTACAGCCAGTTGGTGCGCCCCGGTGCGCCGGTGATCTTTGGGGCCTTTGTCACCTCGATCGACATGAACTCGGGCGCGCCGACCTTTGGCACGCCGGAAGCCAGCCACATCACTTATGGCGCAGGCCAGTTGGCGCGGCGGATGGGCTTGCCCTATCGCTCGGGCGGGTCGTTCTGTGGCTCAAAACTGCCGGACGCACAGGCGGCCTATGAAACCGCCAATAGCCTGAACATGGCGCTCTTGTCGGGCGTGAACTTCATGCTGCATGCCTGCGGTTGGCTGGAGGGGGGCCTTGTGTCCTCCTACGAGAAATTCGTGATGGACGCCGATCAGTTGGGCACGCTGCACCATCTGGCCCAAGGCATCATCATGGACACGAACGGCCAAGGCATGGATGCCATTCGTGAGGTCGGTCCGGGCGGTCACTATCTGGGCTGCGAACACACACAGGCCAATTTCAAATCAGCCTTCTGGCGGTCGGACCTGTTCGACTACAAACCGTTCGAGACCTGGGCCGAAGAGGGCAGCCGCGACACGATGCAACTGGCCGCCGAACGGGTGGCCAAGCAATTGGGCGACTACCAGCAACCGCATCTGGACGAAGGCACCCGCGAAGCGCTGGACGCCTATGTCGCACAGCGCAAGGATTCGATGCCCGACGCTTTCGTGTAAGGTCGGCTGAGCAACGACACAGGACGGTCCGATTGCCGACGCGGCAACGCGGCGGCAAGGGCTGGTCAGCAATCCTGACATCGGGTGCGGCCCGTGCTGGGGCAGCACGGGCGGGCATACGGCAGATGTCCCGATCCGCGCGGGTCGCTTGCCCCGCGCGACTGAGGCGTTAGGCCGTCGCCTCTCACATCCCCCGCGTCAGGCGCAACTCGGCCAGTAGGGCGATCATCACCTCGATGTGGCGCAATGGCGAATAGCCGGCGGTGGCGGCGCGGCGGGCGCTCTCGAGCTTGGCTTCTTCTTCAGTCAGCCATTCCAGCAGCGCTGCCCCCTGCTGTGCCATCATGACCAGCGCCACCTCAGCCGAGGCGGATTTCAACGCCGAGAACTGCGTGAGCGGCAGGATACGGCGCAAGTCGCGGTCGCGGCGATAATCCTGCAACCCGATCCGTGCGGCGCGCATCAAGAGGCGCGGACGTTGCAAATCCTTGGGCAGGGCAAGCGCTGAGGATTGGTTTGGGGAAAGGCCGGGGAAAGGGGCGTTCATCGGGGCACCTTATGGCAAGGGTGAAGCGGTCAGCCTAAGTCAGCACAATCTTGCGTTGCAAACCTGAGAGACTTCGGCGTGCGCTGCCTTCGGTTTTGCTTAGCTTTTGAGAGGAACTATGGGTTTTGTCGCCTGTGTTAACGGTCAAGTAACCATTGCACGTTCAGGTTGTGGATAACTTTGTGGATGTGGAACACCCGATGACATTGGCAGCCAACAGGACTCCCGTCTTTTCCCGCAACACCGTCTTGCCGGGCTGGTTGCCCAAGGGGGTGCAGGCCTATCTTGTCCATACGGGCGATGGTCTGTCCTTGCGGGAACTGGCGCGGCAGCGCGGATGCCATGCCTCGACCGTGCTGCGGCAGGTTCGGCGCACCGAAAACCGGCGCGATGATCCGCTGGTGGACGAGGCGTTGCTGCGGCTGACGGGCCAAACGCAGGGCCATCCGCCAGGCAACGGGGCGGGCGATGCCTCCCCCCCCAATCTGGAGAATGCCATGTCTGCTCCCAGACCAACGACGTCCCCTGTGACAGGGGCCACCCCCAAGACGACAGAAGACACTGCCCCCGCCAAAGCCGAAGATGGGCAGCGCCGCGATACGTTGGCGCTGTCCGATAGCCGCCTGATGACCGAAGCGCTGCGTGTTCTGCCCTTACTGGCCGAACCGCAGGTGGTGCTGGTGGTCGCCCCCGATTTAGATCGTGCCGTGGTGCTGCGTGAAACCGGGGCAGGGCAGGCGCACCGCCTTGCCGTGTTGGACCGCGCTGTGGCACAGGCCTTCGCGCTGAAGGACTGGATCAGTTGCCTCCGCTCCGGTCGGGTGGCGGCCTATGCGATCACCCCGGCTGGTCGCGCGGCACGCAAACGGTTGCTTGCGGCGGTGGACCTGCCCGGCACGCTGCATGGCGCGCAGCACCGGGACTTTGCCACCCGCACAATGGACACGTCCGAGGGTCCGCGCCGCGTCCGCTATAACGCAGCCGAAAGCCCGGTCGCCGTGCTGGGGCGCAAACGTGACAAGGATGGGCGGGCCTATCTGGATGCCGACCTGATCCGCGCTGCCGATCAGATTCGCATCGATTTCGAAATGGCGCAGATGGGCCCGCGTGTGGCGCAGAACTGGGACAGGTTCTTGACGGGTGCGGATCGCGGCGGCTTTCAATCTGACAGCGGCATGGCCGAAGGATCGCGCGCCGCACGCGACCGGGTGGCGGCGGCATTGACCGACCTTGGCCCCGGTTTGGGCGATGTGGTGCTGCGCTGTTGCTGCTTTCTTGAGGGGTTGGAGATGGCCGAACGCCGCATGGGTTGGGCTGCACGGTCCGGCAAGATTGTGCTGCGCATTGCCTTGCAGCGGCTGAAGCGACATTACGATGACCACTACGGCCCCTCTGGCCCCCGGATTGGCTGAGGGGAAGTGGTTAAGGCTTAGGCGACGCCAATCCCCCTCAGGATCAGCGTGACCGAGATGAACCCCAGCCAGACCGAGGCCGCCCGCCGCAGCAGGGGCATCCAATCCCGCCCCTGCCGCCCCTTGGCCCCCGCCCCAAGGACCGCGCCCAAGGCGGTCCAGCCTGTGGCCACCACCAGGATCTGAGCCACGAAGAGGCCGATGTTCAGCGCCAGATGCTCTGGATGCGGCAACAGAACCAAGCCAAAGATCAGCGCCTTGGGGTTCAGCAAGGTCGTGGTGAATACCGTCCGCCCCGTCACCGATGCTTGACGTGCCACCACCTGCGGCACCCGCCACAGCTTGACCGCCAGATAGGCGACCCAAACGCCCGCCACCAAGGCCACCCCGGCCCGCAGACCGGGCAGCGAGTCCAACAGTGCATTCCCCACCAGCGCCAACGGCAAGACCGTGCTCAGGTATCCGGCGATCTCATAGGGGATCAAGCGCAGGCTGCGGGTCAATCCCCGCTCGCTCCCGCCGATCAGCAAAAGGGTATTGGTCGGCCCCGGTGTCACCAGAAGCACGAAGATCGCAACCGAAAGCTCAATCCATCCCATCGTCATTTCCCAAGATTGCACCGCCTTGGGGTAGCGCACAAGCACCCGCCCGCCCATGATACAGGTCAAGCGCCGGATGGGTCCGTCATGCGCGCTGTGCAACGGCCCATGTCCGCGCCATGCGTTGCAACAGGGCGCGGTTGGCCTTATGTGCAAGGGAACGTCATTGGGGAGGATGCCCGTTGCGCGACCTGAAACTGCCCGACCAGCGCCACCCGGAAAAGGCGCATCGTCCTGACAATGAACAGCCGAAGAAACCGTCATGGATTCGGGTCAAAGCCCCCACGTCCGAGGGCTATAAGAAAACCCGCGACATCCTGAAGGAAAAGAAACTCGTTACGGTGTGTGAAGAGGCTGGCTGCCCCAACGTCGGCGAATGTTGGAGCCAGGGCCACGCCACCATGATGATCATGGGTGAGATCTGCACCCGTGGCTGCACATTCTGCAACGTCGCCACCGGCAAGCCGCAAAGCCTTGATACATTCGAGCCGGGCCGTGTGGCCCATGCCGTTGCCGAATTGGGGCTGAAGCATGTGGTGGTCACTTCCGTTGACCGCGATGATCTGGACGATGGTGGGGCGGAACACTTCGCCCAAACCATCCGCGCCATCCGCCATCGCGCGCCCGACACCACGATTGAGATTCTGACGCCCGATTTCCTGAAATGCGGGCCTGAGGCGCTGGAAAAGGTCGTCGAAGCCCGTCCCGATGTGTTCAACCACAATCTGGAAACCGTGCCCGGGCTCTATCCCGAAGTCCGCCCCGGTGCGCGCTATTTCACCAGCCTGCGCCTGTTGCAGCGGGTCAA
>JAIYDR010000297.1 GCA_027487395.1 Rhodobacter sp.
AAGCCACGGGTGAAAAGGTCGAACACCTCAAGGATCAGGGGGTTGTGGAAGTTGTTGGCGATCAGACCAATCAGCTTCGTCCGCCCGGTCGTCAGGCTGGAGGCCAGCGCATTGGGTGCATAGCCTAAAGCCTGCGCCGCCGCCTGAACCTTGGCACGGGTGCTTGGGGAAACCGAAGCCCCATGGGTAAAGGTGCGCGACACCGCCGATGTCGACACGCCAGCCCGCAAGGCCACATCTTTCAGCGTCACCGCCATGACCTGCCCGCATCCCCGTTGCTCCGCCCCGCACTATAGGGCGTTCCGCGGGGGCTGGAAACCTGGGCCGCAAGTTTTGCCTTCAGCCTCGGCCGCGGCCAACACACAAGGCGATAGCAGCTTGCATCGCTGCGCACTTCCCCTCTGCGCGCTGTCGGGTCATAGTCGCACAAAGGGGGCGCTGCGATGGATTATGTCACCACCATACCCCGGCTGGAAACGGCCAATCTGATCTTGCGGGAGTATCGGCAATCGGATTTTCCGGCCTTCGCCGAATTCTACACAACCGAGCGTTCGCGCTTCATCGGCGGGCCGTTGACGGCAGAGATGGCATGGCGCGGCCTTGCCACCCATTTGGGCCACTGGGCCTTACGCGGCTATGGTTTCTGGGCGGTTGAGGAAAAGGCGACGGGGGCGTTCTGCGGCCATGTCGGGTTATGGTTTCCCGAAGGCTGGTATGAGCCAGAAGTGGGTTGGGTCCTGATGGCCCCTGCCGAAGGCCGCGGCGTGGCCTTAGAGGCAGCGATTGCTGCGCGGTCCTATGCTTATGGCCCCTTGGGCTGGACCACCGCTGTCAGCATGATCGATCCGGGCAACACCCGCTCGATCCGGCTGGCGCAACGACTGGGCTGCCGGATGGAGGGGATGTTCACCCACACCCGGCTTGGCCCGATGGAAATCTGGCGCCACCCCGCGCCGTCAGAGTTGGAGTGAACGATGACCAAAGCACAAGCGACCCCCGTGGTGCATATCGACGATGACCGCTTCAAGGTCACTGAATGGCAATTCGCGCCGGGGGCCGAGACAGGCTGGCATGTGCATGGGCATGATTATGTGATCGTGCCTTTGACGGATGGCACCTTGGGGTTGGACTTGCCGGGCGGCGGGTCTGCGACGGCGGCCTTGACCCAAGGTGTCCCCTATTCCCGCCGCGAAGGCGTTCACCACAACGTCACCAACGCAGGCGCTGCGCCCTTGGCGTTTCTGGAGGTCGAGACGATTGCCGACCACTTGGCGCATGTGCGCCGCGATGTGCTGGTGCGCTTCATGGCGGCGTGGAACGCGCGGGATGTCGATGCGCTGATGGATTGCATGGCGGCGGACTGTGCCTTTCATGCCTCGGCCGGACCAGAGGTTGAGGGACGACGGTTTGTGGGCCGGGAGGCCGTGCGCGCCTCTTATACTGCGATGTTTGAGGCCTTTCCGCAGGCCGCATGGACCGCCGACAACCACCATGTGATGGGCGATACGGGTCTGTCGGAATGGCGTTTTGTCGGGACGGACAAAACCGGCAAGACGGTGGATGTGCAGGGCTGCGACATCTTCCGCTTCGACGGGGCGTTGATCGCGCTGAAGGACAGTTACCGCAAGAACCGGGGCTGAAGAGTTTGTCGTTCAGCAAGGCCCCAAGCCGTCGCTGCCGCCCTTCAAAACCAAGTGCGATACACAGGTGCTGGTCCCTGTGACTTTGGTGGTGCAGGTGCTCAGATATCACTTGCTGGCTGGCGATCCCGGATCCGGCAAGAACGCGCGGTAACCTGGGGGCCAAACTGGGGGCGCTGGCGGACAGCGGCTCCTTTCGTAGAACGGCCTTCGGTCGGATCAAGGCGATGATGGTCAACCGCCCTTCGGGCCTGCCGCAGTGATGCCACACCCGATCAACACCAGCGGACCGCCGCTTTACACAGGCCAAAACCTGTCCAGAGGCCGGGATTAACTCTGTCTGGACATGCCCAAGCGCAGCGTTCTGCGCCTTTGCGTCATGGCGCGGTAAGGGCGGCTGTCACCGGCGCCAACGCGACAGAGGCTGCGCGACCTTCCACCGTCCATTCGAGGATCGCCGCCACCGTCTCGGGCCGTGTAGAGCCGATCACCACCACCTTGCCTTCTTGCGCCGCCTTGAATGCCGCGCGGTCAAGGTAGCGGCGGATGGTCGATTGGCTTTCACCCTCGGCGTCCAGCACCCGAAACAGCGCGACCGTGGGCAAGGCCGCGCGCCGCGCGGCCTGATCGGCCGCGTTGAGGCCAACGTCATAGGTGATCAGCCCACGCCCCTGATCTTGCAGGATCGGCACCACAGCGGCTGCGGTTGTGCGATCCTCTAACCTGCCTTGCGGACCGGAATCGATCACTGCGACGGTTTCGGGCAGGGTGATCGCATTCGCCTCAAAACTGCGCTCGAGATCCGAGGTTTCCGTTCCTTCGGGCAGGCCGGTCGCGACCATCACGACCTCTTGCAACCCGGCCCGGTAGATCGCGGCAGCCGTTGTGGCATTGGCGGCCTGTGGGTCAACCACGAAGGTCACCGGAAAGGGCAGTGCCGCCAACGTGGCGCGGTCAAGATCGGCACGGCCATCATCGACCAGCAGAATGGCGAACAGCGGCTTGCCATCGGTGTTCTCAAACGGGCGCGCGAAGGCGGCGATAGGCGGGAGATCGTCAATCAAGGTGGTTTCCGGCAAAGGTTGCTCTGCCGTTTTGGCCTCTGGCGCTGCCCCGATTTGCGGCAAACTGCTGTTTTCCGGCTGCGCCTCTGGCAAGGAGAGGGCGATCTTTCCGGGCAGACCGGGGTCACTTTCCGGCATCACAAGGTTGGGCGGGTTCTGCACAGGCGCATCGACCGGTGGGGCGGGCTCGGCCCCCGCAAGGGGCCCAGGGGCTGCGGCCTTCGCGGCAGGGGCAAGCAAGGGCGCATCGTCCGAGGCCATCGCAGGCGGGGTGACCCCGACAGAAGGCGCAACATCGGCTTTGGGTATGGCGGGTGGCGCGCTCTCTGCCGCCCTGTCCTTGGCCGGGTCAGAGGCCGACAAAGCAGCCGGGGGGGCGCTGTCGGCGGTGACCTGAGCGGGAGCGGGCTGGGTCGGCGCTTGCTCTGTCGCATCCGGCTTTGGCGCGGGGGCCGAAGCGGGCTCTGTCGCCGGCGTTTCGGGCGCATCAGCAGGCGCAGAGGCTGCCGGGGCGGGAGTGGCGGCAACGACTTTATCTGCAAGGGGTGGGACCGGCTCTGCCTCGGTCATGGTCGCTGGCACCGCTTCGGTTGCAGGCGTTTCTGTTCCTGCCATTTCTGGCGAAATGGCCTTGGACGCAACGGGTTCTGCGGGTGCATCAGCCGGGCGAGCCACAGTGACCGCAGGCGGAGCGTCGGCCTCATCCCCCGCGACCACCACCGCCGGTTTCTGCCCTGACTCCTCTGCCTCCCCTGCCACCGTCGCGTCATCAAGGGCTGCTGCACCCGTATCTGTCTTTGCCAAGGCATCTAAGGGCGGCACCACCGGACGTGGAGCGACTTGCGAAATCACCGCAAGTCCCAAACTGGCGACAACACCGCCCCAAACCAGCCCCGTCACGAACCTGTGCAGCAAACCTGCCTCCCTAACGTCCCTGTCCGGCTGGGTGCCGGACCTTTCCCAGACCATCGCGCCGCGCCAAAAACCGCGCGGTTTCCCTTGACGCCCCTTGGCGGACCTGACCATGTATAGCCCGACCCGTAAAGGTCTTCATCCCCTATCGCCACGGGCCCTGCAAGATGCTGCTTCTGATCGACAACTACGACAGTTTCACCTATAATCTCGTGCATTACTTGGGCGAATTGGGCGCGGATGTCGTGGTCCGGCGCAATGACGCGCTGGATGTGCAGGCGGTACTGGCGCTGCGCCCTGATTGCATTGTGCTCTCCCCTGGTCCCTGTGACCCCGCGCAGGCGGGCATCTGTCTGCCCTTGACCACGGCGGCGGCAGAGGCGCGGATTCCCCTGCTGGGCGTCTGTCTGGGCCATCAGACGATTGGTGAAGCCTTTGGCGGGAACGTGGTACGTTGCCATGAAATCGTACATGGCAAGATGGGCGCGATGCACCACGCCGGTCAGGGGATGTTCCGCGGCCTGCCCTCACCCTTCCTTGCCACGCGCTATCATTCGCTGATCGTGGACCGCGCCACCTTGCCCGATTGTCTTGAGGTGACGGCCTGGCTGGAGGATGGCACCATCATGGGCCTGCGCCACAAGGAGCGGCTGATTGAGGGTGTGCAGTTCCACCCCGAAAGCATCGCCTCGGAACACGGTCACCAATTGCTCCGGAATTTTCTGGATGAGGCGGCGGCCGCAAAGGTGGCGGCATGAGCGACATCCTGCGCCCCTTGATCGGCATCGCGGCTGAGCGCCCGCTGACGCGGACCGAGGCTGAGGCGGCCTTTGGGGCCCTGTTCGAAGGCGCGGCCACCCCGGCGCAGGTCGGCGGCTTCCTGATGGCCCTGCGCACGCGCGGCGAGACGGTGGATGAATACGCCGCCGCCGCATCGGTGATGCGCTCGAAATGCCATCCGGTGACAGCCCCGGCGGGCGCGATGGACATCGTGGGCACTGGCGGCGATGGCAAAGGCACGCTGAACATCTCAACCGCAACCGCCTTTGTCGTGGCGGGCGCGGGTGTTTGCGTGGCCAAGCATGGCAACCGGAACCTGTCGTCCAAATCTGGCTCGGCCGATGCTCTGACGGAAATGGGCCTGAACGTGATGATCGGCCCTGATGTGGTGGAAAAATGCCTGGCTGAGGCCGGGATCGGCTTCATGATGGCCCCGATGCACCATCCCGCGATGCGCCATGTTGGCCCGGTCCGGATGGAGTTGGGCACAAGGACCATCTTCAACATCCTTGGTCCCCTGACCAATCCCGCAGGGGTAAAGCGGCAACTGACGGGGGCGTTTTCCACCCGGATGATCCGCCCGATGGCCGAAACCCTGCTGACCTTGGGATCAGAAAAGGCGTGGCTGGTGCATGGTGGCGATGGGACGGATGAAATCTCGATCGCCGCCAAAACCCATGTCTGCGCGGTTGAGGATGGTTTGATCAGAGAATTCCAGATCGGCCCCGAAGATGCGGGCCTGCCCTATCATCCGTTTGAGGCGATCCTTGGCGGCACGCCCGCCGAAAACGCCGTTGAATTCCGCGCGCTTTTGGATGGCGCGACAGGGGCTTACCGCGATGCCGTCCTGCTGAACGCCGCCGCTGCCTTGCTGGTCGCCGATAAGGTGGCCAGCCTGACTGATGGGGTTGAAATGGCCCGCGCCGCCATCGACTCTGGTGCCGCCAAAGCCAAAGTCGCCGCCTTGGCACGGATCACGCAGGCGGGCTAAGCGCGCTTTGCAGACCTACAGAAAGACCACCGATGAGCACCATTCTTGACCGCATCAAGGCCTATAAACTCGAGGAGGTCGCCGCCCGCAAGGCGCTGCGTCCCTTGGCCGATGTGGAAGACGCCGCCCGCAATGCCGCTGAACCCCGTGGCTTTGCCCGCGCCTTGCAGCACGCAAGCGGCACGGGCTATGGTCTGATCGCCGAAATCAAGAAGGCCAGCCCGTCCAAGGGGTTGATCCGCGCCGATTTTGACCCGCCGGCCCTCGCCCGCGCCTATGAGGCCGGGGGGGCCACCTGCCTTTCGGTGCTGACCGACACTCCGTCCTTCCAGGGCGCGGATGAATTTCTGGTCGCCGCCCATGCCGCGGTGACCCTGCCCTGCCTGCGCAAGGATTTTCTCTATGACCCCTATCAGGTGGCCGAGGCACGGGCGCTGAATGCCGATTGCATCCTGATCATCATGGCCTCTTTGTCCGACGCGCAGGCTGCGGAACTGGAAGCCGCCGCCTTTGAATGGGGCATGGATGTGCTGATTGAGGTGCATGACCGCGACGAATTGGACCGCGCCGCACGGCTGAAATCGCCGCTGATCGGGATCAACAACCGCAATCTGCACACGTTTGAAGTCACGCTCGACACCACCCGCGATCTGGCCCGCCGCGTGCCCGAGGATCGGCTCATCATCTCGGAGAGCGGGCTTTACACGCCTGCGGATCTGGCCGATCTGGCCCGCTATGGCGCGCGTTGCTTCCTGATCGGTGAAAGCCTGATGCGACAGGCCGATGTGACGGCGGCAACGCAGGCGATCCTGTCCAAGCCTTTGACCGCACAGGGGGGCGCATGAGCCTTTCGCATTTCGACGAGAACGGTCAGGCGCATATGGTCGATGTCTCGGGCAAGCCGGTGACCGACCGCATCGCCGTGGCGCGCGGCCATGTGGTGATGAGCGCCGAGACCTTGGCACTGGTCACCGAGGGCCGTGCGAAAAAGGGGGATGTGCTGGGCGTGGCGCGGTTGGCGGGGATCATGGCGGCGAAGAAAACCGCGGATCTGATCC
>JAIYDR010000075.1 GCA_027487395.1 Rhodobacter sp.
CTTCGTCGAATTGCCGGAACCCGAAACCGTGGTGGCCGAGGGCGATGAGGTGGTGGTGATCGAAAGCGTCAAGGCGGCGTCGGATATCCTCGCCCCGGTGGATGGCGAGATCGTCGCGGTGAACCAGAAGCTGATCGACCAACCCGGATTGGTGAACGAAGACCCGACAGGGGCGGCGTGGTTCTTCAAGATGAAGCTGGATGACCTGTCCGTCCTTGATGATCTGATGGACGAGGACGAATACAACGACCTGATCGGCTGAGGCCGCAGGTCGGGCGAAGGGCAGATATCTTCGAAGAAATTTGCACAATCCTTCGACGGATTTTGGCAGGCGCGCATTCCGTGCGCCTGTACGGATAGTCACATTCCAAAGGGACGCGGCAGATGACCTTTACCCCCGTGGACTACAACCCCTATGACTTTGCCAACCGCCGCCATATCGGCCCCTCTCCGGCTGAGATGGAGGCGATGTTGCAGGCTGTTGGCGTCAAATCTCTGGACGAATTGATCGACCAGACCGTTCCTGCCTCGATACGGCAATCGCAGCCGCTGACCTGGGCGCCCTTGTCAGAGCATGACCTTTTGGCGCGGATGCGGGCGGTGGCCGCGAAGAACCGGGTGATGACCAGCCTGATCGGGCAGGGTTATCACGGCACGGTCACCCCACCTGCCATCCAGCGCAACATTCTGGAAAACCCGGCGTGGTACACGGCCTACACGCCCTATCAGCCAGAAATTGCGCAAGGTCGGCTTGAGGCGCTTTTGAACTATCAGACCATGATCGCCGATCTGACCGGCCTGCCGGTGGCCAATGCGTCCCTACTGGACGAGGCGACGGCAGCGGCGGAAGCGATGACGATGGCCGAGCGTGTGGCCAAGTCCAAGGCCAAGGCGTTCTTTGTCGATCATGGCTGCCACCCGCAGACCATCGCCGTGATCCAGACCCGCGCGGTTCCTTTGGGGATTGCGGTGATCGTGGGCGATCCGGCGAAGCTGGAAGCGGACAAGGTCTTTGGCGCGATCTTCCAATATCCCGGCACTTACGGCCATGTGACAGACTTCACCGACCAGATTGCCGCCCTGCATGCGGCCAAGGCGGTGGCGGTGGTGGCGACGGACCTGCTCGCGCTGACCCTGTTGAAAGAACCCGGCGCGATGGGTGCGGATATAGCAATCGGCTCCAGCCAGCGGTTCGGTGTGCCGATGGGCTATGGCGGGCCGCATGCGGCGTTTATGTCTTGCAAGGATGAGTACAAGCGGTCGATGCCCGGGCGGATTGTCGGCGTGTCGATCGATGCGCGCGGCAACAAGGCCTATCGGCTGTCGCTGCAAACGCGCGAACAGCATATCCGGCGCGAGAAAGCCACGTCGAACGTCTGCACCGCGCAGGCGCTTTTGGCGGTGATGGCGTCGATGTATGCGGTGTTTCACGGGCCGAAAGGCCTGCGCGCCATTGCGGAACGCGTGCATTTCCTGACCAACCGCCTGTCGCGGGCGCTGAAGGCGGCGGGGGCGAAAGTTAGCCCCAAGGCTTTCTTTGACACGATCACGGTTGAGGTGGGCGTGGGTCAGGCGGGTATCCTCGCCGCCGCGCGGGCCGAGGGGTTGAACTTCCGCAAGGTGGGCAATGACCGCGTGGGGATTTCGCTGGATGAAACCACCGATGAAAAGGTTCTGGTCCGTGTGCTGCGCGCCTTTGGCATCGACGGCGTGCCGCCCCATCGCGCGCATTTGGGCTTCCCTGAGGCGATGCTGCGGACGACCGATTACCTGACCCATCCGGTGTTCCACATGAACCGGGCGGAATCCGAGATGATGCGCTACATGCGCCGCCTGTCGGACCGTGACCTTGCCCTTGACCGCGCGATGATCCCCTTGGGGTCTTGCACGATGAAGCTGAACGCAGCGGCAGAAATGATGCCGATCACCTGGCCGGAATTCGGCTCGCTTCACCCCTTTGCCCCCGCCGATCAGGCGCTGGGCTATCATGAGGCGATTTCGGACCTGACCGAAAAGCTGTGTGAGATCACGGGGTATGAGGCGTTTTCCATGCAGCCCAATTCCGGCGCGCAGGGGGAATATGCCGGGCTGTTGACCATCCAAGCCTATCACCGCGCGCGGGGGGATGCGCATCGCACCGTCTGTCTGATCCCGGTCTCGGCACATGGCACCAACCCGGCCTCTGCCCAGATGGCGGGGATGCAGGTTGTCGTGGTCAAATCCGCGCCGAATGGCGACGTCGATCTGGACGACTTCCGCGAAAAGGCAGAGCAGGCGGGCGATAAGCTGGCGGCCTGCATGATCACCTATCCGTCCACCCATGGCGTGTTCGAAGAAACGGTGCGCGAGATTTGCAAGATCACGCATGACCACGGCGGGCAGGTCTATCTTGACGGCGCGAATATGAACGCCCTTGTCGGGTTGGTGAAACCCGGTGAGATTGGCAGTGATGTCAGCCACCTGAACCTGCACAAGACCTTTGCTATCCCGCATGGCGGTGGTGGTCCGGGCATGGGACCGATTGGGGTGAAGGCGCATCTCGCGCCCTATCTGCCGGGGCATCCGGAGTCCGCCAAAGGCGAGGGTCCGGTCAGTGCGGCGCCTTACGGGTCGGCCTCGATCCTGCTGATCTCTTGGGCCTATTGCCTGATGATGGGGGGCGCGGGGCTGACGCAGGCAACGCGAGTGGCGATCCTGAACGCCAATTACATCGCGGCGCGGCTGGCGGGGTCCTATCCGATCCTGTTCATGGGCAATAAGGGCCGGGTGGCGCATGAATGCATCCTTGACACCCGCCCCTTTGCCGAGGTGGGTGTGACGGTGGATGACATCGCCAAGCGCCTGATCGACAACGGTTTCCATGCACCGACGATGAGCTGGCCTGTTGCGGGCACGCTGATGGTGGAGCCGACGGAATCCGAGACGAAGGCCGAGATTGACCGCTTCATCACCGCGCTTCTGGCGATCCGTGCGGAAATCCAAGCCGTTGAAAAGGGTGAGATTTCTGCCGAAGATAGCCCCTTGCGCCATGCGCCCCACACGGTCGAGGATCTGGTGGCCGACTGGACGCGGAAATACCCGCGCGAGC
>JAIYDR010000170.1 GCA_027487395.1 Rhodobacter sp.
CGATCTACCAGACGCTGGCGCTGGCCGACAATCTGGATGCGGCCTCGAACCTGTTCCTGGGGCGCGAGATTGTGACCGGGGCAGGCTTCGTCGATGACAGTCGGCAAGAGGCCGAGACGCGCAAGATCATGGCGCGCCTGAACCCCAACTTCCGCAAGTTCAACGTGCCGGTCAGCGCCCTGTCGGGTGGTCAGCGCCAGTCGGTCGCCATTGCCCGCGCGGTGTACTTCAATGCCAAGATCCTGATCATGGATGAACCCACCGCCGCCCTCGGCCCGCATGAGACTCAGATGGTGGCGGAGCTTATCCAAGAGCTGAAGCGCCAGGGTCTGGGCATCTTCCTGATCGAGCATGACATCCACAACGTCATGAAGCTGTGTGACCGTGCTTCGGTGATGAAGAACGGTCAGTTGGTCGGTACCGTCAACGTCGATGAAGTGACCGATGATGATATCCTTTCGATGATCATCCTTGGAAAGAAACCTGCAAAGGCCGCATGATGTATATCGGACTCGACCTCGGGACGTCCGGGCTGAAGGGCATCCTGATCGACGACACACAGGGGGTGCTGGCCGAGGCCAGCGCCCCCCTTTCCGTTTCGCGCCCCCATGAAGGCTGGAGCGAGCAATCGCCCGCCGACTGGATTTCCGCGGCGGAGTCGGTGTTGCAGCAACTCGCCGCGCACGGCTTGGGCAAGGTGCGGGGCATCGGGCTGTCAGGCCATATGCATGGTGCGACCCTGCTGGATGACAGCGATGAGGTGCTGCGCCCCTGCATCCTGTGGAATGATACCCGCAGCCATGAAGAAGCCGCCGAGTTGGACGGCGATCCGCTGTTCCGGCGCGTGACCGGCAATATCGTGTTTCCGGGATTTACCGCGCCGAAACTGGTCTGGGTGCGCCGGCATGAGCCTGCGGTTTGGGACCGGGTGGCCAAGGTGCTGCTGCCGAAAGATTACCTACGCCTGTGGCTGACGGGTGAGCATGTGGCGGAAATGTCCGATGCTGCCGGGACGAGTTGGCTGGACACCGGGGCGCGGGATTGGTCGGATGCCTGTCTGGCCGCAACCGGCCTGTCGCGGGCGCAGATGCCGCGCTTGGTTGAAGGATCGGACGTGTCGGGCAGCTTGCGCGATGCTTTGGCCGCGCGCTGGGGTCTGCCTAAGGGCGTGGTCGTGGCGGGGGGTGGGGGCGACAATGCGGCCTCCGGCGTGGGCGTCGGAGTGGTGCGGGCGGGGGATGCGTTTGTTTCCCTCGGCACCTCGGGCGTGCTGTTTGCGGCGAATGACGGCTATCAGCCTGCGCCGGAAACCGCAGTGCATACATTCTGCCATGCCTTGCCAAACACTTGGCACCAGATGGGTGTGATCCTTGCTGCGACCGATGCGCTGAACTGGTTTGCCGGGATGGTGGGCGACAGTGCCGCCAATCTGACCGGGGCCTTGGGTGGTTTGCAAGCGCCGGGCAAAACGCTGTTCCTGCCCTATTTGGGCGGTGAACGGACCCCGCTGAACGACGCTGCTATCCGGGGGGCTTTTGTCGGGTTGGAACATGCCACTGACCGTGCCGCCGCCACGCGTGCTGTGCTGGAAGGCGTGACCTTTGCTATCCGCGACAGCCGCGATGCGCTGGCCGCGACCGGGACCAAGCTGGAACGCCTGATCGCCGTCGGTGGTGGCACGCGGTCCGACTATTGGCTGCGCGCGATTGCGACAGCGCTGAACGTGCCGGTGCAACTGCCTGTCGCCGGGGATTTCGGCGGGGCTTTTGGTGCCGCGCGTCTGGGTCTGATGGCTGCGACGGGGGCCGGGGCCGAGGTTTGCACTTTGCCGCCGATTGCCCGCGTGGTGGAACCTGACGCCGCCCTGACCCAAGCCTTTGACGCGGGTCACGCCCGCTTTCGTGCCGCACAAACCGCCATCCGAGGACTGACATGACCGATTTCTTCAAGGGCATCCCCCAGATCAAATATGAGGGGCCTTCCAGCAGCAACGAATTCGCCTTCCGGCACTACAACCCGGATGAAATCCTCATGGGCAAGCGCATGGAAGATCACATGCGCTTTGCCGTCGCCTATTGGCACAGCTTTGCCTGGCCGGGGGGCGATCCGTTCGGTGGTCAGACTTTTGAGCGTCCGTGGTTCGGCGACACGATGGCGCTGGCCAAGCTGAAGGCTGATGTGGCCTTTGAGATGTTCGATATCCTTGGCGCGCCCTTCTATTGCTTTCACGACGCTGATGCGCGGCCGGAAGGGGCGACCTTTGCGGATTCGTTGCGGAACCTGAACGAGATCGTCGATTACCTTGGCGAAAAGCAGTCCAGCCACAAAACGCAGCTTTTGTGGGGTACGGCCAATATGTTCAGCCATCGCCGCTGGATGTCGGGTGCCGCCACCAACCCAGACCCGGATGTTTACGCCTATGCCGCCGCCAATGTGAAAGCGAACATGGACGCCACGCACAAGCTGGGCGGCGCGAACTATGTGCTTTGGGGCGGACGTGAAGGCTATGAAACCCTGCTGAACACCGACCTGAAGGCCGAGCGTGAACACGCGGGCCGCTTCTTGCAGCAGGTGGTCGAGTACAAGCACAAGATCGGCTTCAAGGGTACGATCCTGATTGAACCGAAGCCGCAAGAACCGTCCAAGCACCAGTATGATTACGATGTGGCCACGGTTTACGGCTTCCTCGTGCAGTTCGGGCTGGAAAAGGAAGTGAAGGTCAACATCGAGCAGGGCCACGCCATTCTGGCGGGTCACTCGTTCGAGCATGAAATTGCCCTCGCCTCGGCTTTGGGGATTTTTGGGTCGATTGACATGAACCGGAATGACTATCAGTCCGGCTGGGATACGGATCAGTTCCCGAACAACCATGCGGAAAAGGCGTTGGCCTTCTACGAGATCCTGCGCGCAGGCGGCTATACGACCGGCGGCACCAATTTTGACGCCAAAGTGCGGCGCCAGTCGCTGGACGCTGAGGACCTGATCCTTGCCCATGTCGGCGGGATGGACACCTGCGCCCGCGCGTTGAAAGCCGCTGCCGCGCTGTTGCAGGATGGTGCCTTGGAGGATGCCCGTAAGGCGCGTTACGCCGGATGGGAAACCGCCCCGGCGCAAGCGATGCTTTCAGGCTCGCTCGACGCTGCCGCCGCGCGTGTCACGGCCGAAGGTCTGGAACCCAAGCCCGTCTCTGGCCGTCAGGAACGGCTGGAAAATCTGTGGAACCGCTTCATCTAAGTGATACCGCTGCACCGTCAGTCAGGCGGCGATGCCACGCATCGCCGCCTTTGCCTTGGGAGGACGCCATGACCTATACCCCTGCCGAAGACCGCTATTCCAAGATGATCTACCGCCGCTGCGGCAAATCTGGGGTGCAACTGCCCGCCATCAGCCTTGGCCTGTGGCACAACTTCGGCCATGACACGCCGCATCAGGTCAAGCGTGACATCTGTCGCACGGCCTTTGACCATGGCATCACGCATTTCGATCTGGCCAACAACTACGGCCCGCCCCCCGGCAGCGCCGAAGAGGCGTTCGGCGAGATCCTGAAAACCGATTTCGCGGGCTACCGGGATGAGTTGATCATTTCCTCCAAGGCCGGATACCTGATGTGGAACGGCCCTTATGGTGAATGGGGAAGCCGCAAGTCCGTGATCGCGTCCTGTGACCAAAGCCTGAAGCGCATGGGTCTGGATTACGTCGATATCTTCTATTCCCACCGGTTCGATCCCGACACGCCCCTGGAAGAAACCATGACGGCGCTGGATCACATCGTGCGGTCCGGTCGGGCGCAATATGTCGGCATCTCCAGCTACAACAGCCAGCGCACGCGCGAGGCTTATGCAATCCTGAAATCGCTGGGCACGCCGCTGCTGATCCACCAGCCCAGTTACAACATCCTGAACCGTTGGGTGGAACATGACGGGTTGAAGGAGACGCTGGCAGAGTTGGGGGTTGGGTCCATTGCCTTTACCCCGTTGGCACAGGGCATCCTGACGAAAAAGTATCTGAGTGGTATTCCGCAAGACAGCCGCGCGGCGCAGGGCAAATCGCTTGACCCTGCAACGATCACCGAACGTGCGCTGGCCAGCGTGCGGGCTCTGGACGACCTGGCGCAGGCGCGCGGGCAGACATTGGCACAAATGGCGCTGGCTTGGGTGCTGCGCGACGGCGGGATCACGACCGCGCTGATCGGGGCTTCGCGGCCGGAACAGGTAATCGATTGTGCTGGGGCCATCCAGAATCTGCAGTTCACCCCTGACGAGTTGGCCGCCATCGACCGCATCGCCCGCGAAGAGGAGATCAACCTTTGGGCGAAGTCATCAGCGGAGTGACGCACAACTGATTAATGTTTGTGCATGTTTCGGACGGCGGATTGCGACTGTTCCGCCGTCGCCATGATTTTTTCACTCTCATGTCTTGGACATCACTCAAATTCTCTGCACGAATTCCTATCATTTTGTATAGTTCGGATGTGTGGGGGGATCGACGATGCAGCCGGAGACGACTCAGGCCTATCGACCAATTGGTGCTTTACGGGTGATCTCGGTGTGCCCTTCTGGTGCTTTGGCCATGGGGACGTTGTGCGCGGTGCTAGAGCTCTCCCGCGCCACTCTGATCGATTTGTTGGGCCGGACTCCGATTGTGCTCCCGGTTCCGCCCGGTAAGGACGCCCGTCGCTTGCGTGGGTTCTTGATGACCATGGGACTTCGGGTTGCGGATTGCGACCCGCGCTTGACCGATCGCTTCGATCTTTGCATCCAACCCAAGGCTGAAGCCGCGCTGGAGCCCTTGGTTTCTGTTTTGCACCCGGTGCTGGACCCTGTTTTCCCCATGACCGACACCGCTTTGCGCGATGGGCTGGCCGCACCGGACGGGTTGGTCCTGCCTTTGCTTTCGGCATCGGCGGCAGAGGTCTTGGTCCGTCGGTTGCGCCGGGTGCGGCAGGTTTCGGTGATGCAGTCGCGCAGCAGCGATGCGGTCTGCGATGTGTTCGCTCCAATGGGGCAGCATTCCGGTCTGACGTCCCATTTGCGGCTATTGGGGTATAGCGAGGACCCGTTGACCGGTGCGCTTGCCGCCGGGCTTGACCGCCATGTCGCGGGTCATTTGGCGCGGCGCTTTCCGCAGGTGCGGGTGATTGATCGTGCGTTTCAGCGGTTTGACGTGATGTTGACGCGGGTCAATGGGAGGGTCGGTACGGATATCGCAGATTTCCTGACCGGGCGCACCGGACTGGGGCGCAACCATTTTGATCTTGTTTCACCCGCGATGCCGTTGCGGCTGGAAACTGGACTGTTGCGTGAGGTTGCCCTGCGGTTCCGGCACGATTACGCATCGATCGGCTTGCCGACCTTCGTGCGACTGTCGCATCCTGTGACAGCTGTTTGAGCCATCAAGACAAAATCGCGGCAATTGCCTAAAACTGCCGTGTCTTAACCGACTGTTGAGCCTGTAACGCCACCCTTGGCCTTGGGTGTGACAGTATGGGAAAATGGGAATGGTCGGGCAGGGCAACGCCGCGCCGATCCTCATCAAGCGCAAGAAGACCATCATCGCGGGAGGGCATCACGGCGGGGCTTGGAAAGTCGCCTATGCCGATTTCGTCACCGCGATGATGGCCTTCTTCATGCTGATGTGGCTTTTGAACGCAACGACAGAGAAACAACGCAAGGGGATCGCGGATTTCTTCAATCCGACGATTCCCGTCAACCGCATCTCTGGTGGGGGGAACGGGGCGTTCGGGGGGGATTCCGTTACCTCGGAACAGACCTTGGCGCAGAACGGCACCGGGGCCAGCGCCACTGCCCCCGCTGAGGATCAGCAGGCGCGGGGCGAAATCGGTCCCACCTCGGGACAGGCCGCAGAGACAGAAGCGTTGAAAGCGCTGGAACAAGCGCTTTTGGCGCGGGGGGGCGAAAGCATGACGATGGAGCGTCTCTTGCGTCATGTCGTCACCCGTGTCAGCGACGAAGGCCTGATCGTCGAACTCTTTGACTTGCCAGGTGCCCCCTTGTTCGTGGGTGATGGCGCCACACCGACGGGTGGCACGCGGCAGTTGGTGGCACTGGTGGCAGATGTCTTCGCGCTGGCCAGCAATGAGGTGGCGGTGAACGGCCACGTCCGCGCCTATCCTTTGCCGTTGCGCGATAACCCGGTTTGGTCGCTGTCTGCCATGCGTGCACAATCGGTGCGGCAAGCGATGCAGGATGCCAATCTGGACCCGCAGCGCCTGCAACGGGTGACAGGGTTTGCCGACCGCAAGCCCGTGACGGGCAATCCGACCGCTTTGCGCAACAACCGTATCGAGGTGATTTTGCTGCGCAGCAGCCGCTGATGTCGCTAAAATGCCCGTCATTAGGGCAAAGTTAAACCTGCGCGCGCAGGGTGGCCGCATCACGGTCAACCCCGGCCCCAACGTGGTCGGCACCAGAAGGGCGCGCTATGTCAATTTCCTCTTCCCTCAACGCGGGTGTGACGGGACTTGCCTCCAATGCCAGTCGGCTGGCGGCGATTTCCGACAACATCGCGAATTCCGGCACCTATGGCTACAAACGGGCCGCGGCAGAGTTTGAAAGCATGGTCATCACAGGTGCTGCCGGCGGCGGCACCTACACGGCCGGTGGTGTGCGGGCCAGCACCAAACGGATCATTGATGAGTCCGGGTCGCTGGTTGGCACGTCCAACGCTTTGGACCTGGCGGTGACGGGGCCGGGGCGCGGGATGATGCCTGTGATCCCGGCCGTTAAGATGGGCGGCAATGTTGGCGATCAGCCAATGATGATGACGACGACCGGCGCCTTTCGCACCGATGCCAATGGCGTGCTGATGACCGAATCGGGGCTTGTCCTGCTGGGCTGGCCGGCAAATGCCGATGGCACCATTCCCAGCTTTCCGCGCGATACCGCCAATGGGCTAGAACCGGTGGTGATCAACTCTAACCAGACGGCGGGCGACCCGACGACCAAGCTGTTTCTTGGCGTCAACTTGCCCGCCACCCAGACCGAAGCCGGGGCCAGCGGCGCGACGCTGCCGCTGTCGGTGGAATACTTCGGCAACCTTGGCACCTCGGAATCGCTGGAGATTGCGTTCAAGCCGACGATCCCGGCCAATGGCCGCTCAAATTCCTGGACGATGGAGATCCGGGATTCCGCGCAGGAGAATGCGCTGATCGGCTCTTACCGGTTGGAGTTTGATTCTAGCCGAGGCTCCGGCGGCACGCTGTCTTCGGTCACCACGCTGTCGGGCGGGGCCTATGATCCGGCGACGGGGGCTTTGGCGCTGACGGTTGCGGGGGGGCCGCTGTCGGTAAAGCTGGGCAAACCGGGTGACGCCGATGGCCTGACCCAGCTTTCTGACAGTTTCGCCCCGGTGGCGCTGACCAAGGACGGCTCTCCCGTTGGCAACCTGACGGGGGTTGAGGTGGACGAAAACGGCTATCTGACTGCCAGTTATGACACGGGCTTTACCCGCCGGATTTACCAGATTCCACTGGTCGATGTGCCAAACAGGAACGGCCTGACGTCCTTGTCCAACCAGACCTATCAGGTCTCGCTTGGGTCGGGGTCCTTCTTTCTGTGGGACGCGGGCACCGGGCCGACGGGGAAGTTGGCGGGATATGCGCGCGAAGGGTCGGCCACCGATGTGGCGGCGGAACTGACCAACCTGATCCAGACGCAGCGCGCTTATGCCTCGAACGCCAAGGTCATCCAGACCGTGGATGAGATGCTGCAAGAAACCACCAACATCAAACGGTAAGCCATGACCCTGACCTCTGCCTTTTCCGCTGCCTTGTCGGGGCTGTCCGCCAGTGCGCGCCGCGCCGAAGTGGTGTCTGCCAATATCGCCAATGCCCAGACCCCCGGCTATGCCCGCCGTCAGGTCGATCTGACCGCCGCAGGACCCGAGGCCGGGCGCGTGGGCGTGCAGGTGCGCGGCATCGTCCGGGCGCAGGATGCGGCGCTGTTGGCGGATCGCCGTTTGGCGCAGGCCGGTTCTGCCGCGGCAGAGGTGGCGGTGGGCTTTCTGAAAACGGCGGAAGACGCCTTTGGCCCCCCTGATCAACCCGGATCATTGGGCGCGCGTCTGGCCCGCTTGGACAGCGCGCTGATCACCGCCAGCGCACAACCTGGGTCCGATGCGCGTCTGGCCGAAGTGCAGGGCGCCTTGGCCAGCCTGGCACTTGGCCTGCAACAGGCCACGGCAGCGGTGCAATCCGCACGTCAAGCCGCCGATACCCGCATCGCGGCAGAGGTTGGGGTGTTGTCCACATCGCTGGCGCAGATTGATCAACTGAATGACAGCATCGCGGCGGACCGCGCCGCCGGGACGGATATCTCGCCCTTGCTGGATCAACGTCAGCGGTTGGTGGACCGTCTTTCCACCATCGTGCCGGTGCGCGAAGTCCTGCGCGACCGCGACCGCATCGCGCTTTACAGCACGGGTGGCGCGATCTTGCTGGAGGATAACCCCGTCATGCTGACCTTTGACCGCAGTGCCGTGATCGGGGCGGAAGACACCGCTTTGGGCGGTATTCGGCTCAATGACCGGCCGTTGGACATGGGTGCGGGGGGCGTACTGGACGGTGGCAGTCTGGCCGCGCTGTTCCAACTGCGCGACGGGTTGGCCCCGCAGGCGCAGGCGCGGTTGGACCGTGTCGCTGCCGATCTGGCGGGTCGTCTGGCCGCGACCGACAGTCACGACGGTCGGGGATGGCTGACCGACCGGGGCCGTCCGCTGGACCCTGCGCAGCAGACCGGCCTTGCTGGGCGATTGGCAGTGAATGCGCGGCTTGACCCGGCGCAGGGCGGGGCCTTGTGGCGTCTGCGCGACGGTCTGGCCGCGACGCAACCCGGCGCCAGCGGCAATGGCGCGCGCTTGACTGCGCAAGCCGAGGCTTTGGCTGCCGCGCAAGGGTCGCCGTCGGTCTCTGGCCTGTTGGCCGATCTGCTCGGTCAGACCGCGCAGGCGCGGCTGGGGGCGGAGTCGCAGGCCAGTTTTGCCGCCGCACGGACGGCCACGCTGGAACAGGCGGAAAAGGAAAAGGGCGTCGATACCGATGTCGAATTGCAGGACCTGATGCAGGTCGAGCAGGCCTATGGCGCAAACGCCAAGGTGATCCAGACGCTGGACGATCTGATGAAACTCTTGCTGGGGGCGTGACATGGCGATGACTTCAATCGGTGATCTGACGCAGACGCATTTTCTGCGCCGCCACACCGCCGCGACCAAGGCCGATCTGGACCGTCTGACGACAGAGGCAGCGACGGGCAGACCTGCCGATCCCGGTGCGCATCTGCGCGGCGAGTTCACCGCGCTTTCGGCCATCGACAGCACGCTGGCGCGGTTGGCGGCCTTTGGCAGCGTGACTGATGATCTGTCCTTGCGGGCCGAGGCGCAGCAGCGCGCGCTTGCCCATGTTGACGCGGCGGCCACCGGGGCCGGGGCCGCGCTGGTGACATCGGCCTATGGAGCGATCCAAGGCACAGCGGCGGCAGGCGGACAGGCACGCCAAGCACTGGACGCTGCGCTTTCGGCGCTGAATCAACGGCTTGGTGACCGGGCGCTGTTTGCCGGGGCTGACAGTGGCGGGCCTGCCATCCTTGGGGCTGCGGACATGTTGGGGTCGGTGCAGACGGCGCTGGGCGGGGTCACCGATGCGCCTGCTGTCCTATCGGCCGTGGATGCGTGGTTTGCCGCGCCGGATGGCTTTGCCGCCGCTTATCTGGGGGCCGATGCCGCCCCGCCTCTGGCCATCACGCCCGCAGAGGTGGCAGGACTGGACGTCACCGCCAAAGACCCCGCGCTGCGCGATACGCTGAAAGCACTGGTTCTGGGGTCCTTGCTGGCGGACCCCGGTTTTGGCACGCCCACCACCCGCGCGGCCCTTGCGCAAAAGGCGGGGGAATCACTGGCGGGTCTGGCCACGGATCGTGCCACCTTGGCGGGGCGTCTGGGCAGCACGCAGCAACGGCTGGACGAAGCCGCCACCCGCAACACAGCCGAATCGTCCGCGCTGGGCATGGCGCGCAATGCCCTGCTGACGGTTGATCCCTATGACACCGCCACCCGCCTGCAAGAGACGGAAACCCGGCTTGAGATGATCTATGCCCTGACCGCGCGTCTGTCGCGTCTGTCGCTGTTGGATCACCTGTGATGCGGGTCTGGCTTTGGGTGCTGGTGCTGATGACGTTTGTTTTGCCCGTGGCGGCAGAGCCGATCCGCTTGAAAGACCTTGTGGAATTTGATGGCGTGCGCGGCAATGATCTTGTCGGATATGGCCTTGTTGTCGGGCTGAATGGCACGGGCGACGGGCTGCGCAATGCGCCCTTTACCGAAGAGATCATGGCCAACCTGCTGGAGCGACTGGGGGCCAATGTGGCCGGCGAATCCTTTCGTCCGCGCAACGTGGCCGCCGTGTTCGTGACCGCCGCCCTGCCGCCCTTTGCGCGCGCCGGGGGGCGGATTGACGTGTCGGTCTCGGCCATCGGCGATGCCACCAGTCTGCAAGGCGGCACTTTGGTGATGACGCCGCTGAACGGCGCGGATGGGCAGATCTACGCGGTGGCGCAGGGGTCCATCCTTGCCGGTGGGGTCAGTGCGCAAGGCGAGGGTGCGCGTGTTGTTCAAGGCGTGCCCACCGCCGGGGTGATCCCATCCGGCGCACGAGTGGAGCGCGAGGTGGAGTTTGACTTTGCGGGCCTGACAACTTTGCGCTTGGCGTTGAAGATACCGGATTTCACCACCGCCGCGCGGATTGAAACGGCGGTGAATGCGGAACTGGGCCGAGGCATAGCGCGGATGCTGGACGCAGGCACCGTGGCGCTGAATGTCACGGCCTCGGGTGCGCGGTCCCCGGCGCATATGCTGGCTGCGCTGGAAAGCCTGCCAGTGGAACCGGAGCGCCGCGCGCGGGTGGTGGTGGATCAAAGGTCTGGCACCATCGTCATGGGGTCGGATGTCCGTATCAGCCGGGTCGCGGTGGCGCAGGGCGGCCTGACGCTGCGGATTGAGGAAAACCCCGTGGTGGTGCAGCCCAACCCGTTTGCCCAAGGCGAAACCATGGTTGTCCCGCGCACACAGGCCAGCATCGACCAAGACCCCGGCACCGGTCTGGCGGAACTGACAGGCGGCACCACCTTGTCAGAGGTGGTGGCAGGTCTGAACGCTTTGGGGGTTGCCCCCAATGACATGATCGACATCCTGAAGGCCATCAACGCCGCTGGGGCGCTGCACGCCGAGTTTGTGGTGAATTGACAGGTATGGGGGGTTAAACTTCCGCCTTACCTGTCGCAGGGGCAACGAGTGCCTCTTTTCAGCTGATTCAGGTATCGGAATTGGTGCGTTGTGCAGAAAAAAGGTGGGTCACGAAGACTTGAATCGCGCCGAGGCGCACTTAAGTTTGAGTTGCGGGCCGGGCCCCTCTGACGATGCATGCATCGCCATGTCGGACCGCGTCGAGTGCGCTCGATGTTATGCCCGGATTCCTTTGGCATGACCTCTCGGCGCTGTGGTGTGAACGACAGAGAGGTCATCAGGGAAATGGAACTCCTGACACTACTATTCTTGGGCAAGCCGGTTTGGATGTGGCTTGTGTTTGTCGGCATCGTTCTGGCGCTGTTGGTCTTTGACCTTGGCGTGCTGCACAAGGACGATCATGAAATCGGTGTCGCCGAAAGTCTGAAGCTTTCGGCCATGTATATCGCGCTGGGTCTGGCGTTTTCAGGTTTTGTCTGGTGGCAAATCTCGGCCGAGGCGACGGCGCAATATCTGACGGCCTTTGTCGTCGAGAAAACTTTGGCGATGGACAACGTCTTTGTCATCGCGCTGATCTTCACCTTCTTCGCCATCCCGCGCCAGTATCAGCACCGCGTGCTGTTCTGGGGCATCATCGGGGTGA
Source organism: Rhodobacter sp. (assembly GCA_027487395.1). GTDB lineage: Bacteria > Pseudomonadota > Alphaproteobacteria > Rhodobacterales > Rhodobacteraceae > Paragemmobacter. The sequence goes on from JAIYDR010000170.1 coordinate 11,897, forward strand.
TCGTGCTGCGCGGCATCATGATCGCGCTGGGTGCGACCATCGTGGCGAACTACGCGTGGGTGCTTTACGTCTTTGCGGTTTTCCTGATCTTCACCGGTATCAAGATGCTGTTCGTGAAAGAAGGCGACCATGATCTGAGCCAGAACAAAGTGGTTCAGTTCCTGCGCAAGCGGTTCAACGTCACGGATGAGCTGCACGGCAACAACTTCTTTGTAAAGCAAGCCAACCCGAAGACCGGCAAGATCACGCGCTTTGCCACGCCGCTGTTCCTTGCACTGGTGCTGATTGAGATTGCTGACCTTGTGTTTGCGGTCGACTCGGTGCCTGCGGTGTTCACGATCACGACCGATCCGTTTATCGTCTATACCTCGAACATCTTCGCCATCCTTGGTCTGCGTGCGCTTTACTTTGCGCTGGCCGCGATCCTGCACCGCTTCGCCTATCTGAAATATGCGCTCTCGGTTCTGCTGATCTTCATCGGTTCGAAGATCTTTATTGCAGATGCCCTGGGTTGGGAAAAGTTCCCGCCGGCATGGTCGCTGGGGATTACCTTTGCCATCCTTGGCGCAGGCGTGTTCTGGTCGCTGTGGAAAACCCGTGGTCAACCGGCAGCGGTGGCCAAGCCCGCCGAATAAGCGCAGGTTGATCAAAAACGAAAACGCCCGGGCCGATGGTCCGGGCGTTTTGCTTTGGTAATGTTCTGTAGGTCAGCCGATGATGCCGCGCTGCCCGCCGGTCTGGCCGCGATCCAACAGCAGATGGTCAAGGATCACACAGGCCATCATCGCCTCACCCACCGGCACCGCGCGGATGCCGACGCAGGGGTCATGGCGACCTTTGGTAACCAGATCAATCTCTTCGCCACGCGCGTTGATGGTGCGGCGCGGTGTCAGGATCGACGAGGTCGGCTTGACGGCAAAGCGGCAGACCACGGGCTGACCGGATGAGATGCCGCCCAGAATGCCGCCCGCATGGTTGGACAGGAACTCTGGCCCGTTCGGCCCCATGCGGATTTCGTCAGCATTCTCCACACCCGTCAGAGCAGCGGCGGCCATGCCATCGCCGATTTCAACCCCCTTCACCGCGTTGATCGACATCATCGCAGCGGCAAGGTCGCTGTCCAGCTTGCCATAAAGCGGTGCACCCAGACCGGCGGGCACGCCCTCTGCCACCACCTCAATCACCGCACCGACAGAGTTATGCGACAGGCGCAGGTCGTCCAGATAGGCTGCCCATTCCACCGCCGCGATGGGATCGGGGCACCAGAAGGGGTTTTCCTCGATCTGGGCCGCATCAAAGCGGGCACGGTCAATCCCATGTGTGCCCATTTGCACCATATACCCCGTCACCCGCAGACCGGGGACCAATGCCGCCAGCACCTGCCGCGCCACACCCCCCGCCGCCACCCGCGCCGCTGTCTCGCGCGCGCTGGAGCGTCCACCGCCGCGATAATCACGGACCCCGTATTTCTGGTGATAGGTGATGTCGGCATGACCGGGGCGAAAGGACAGCGCGATATCACCGTAATCCTTGGATCGCTGGTCGGTGTTTTCGATCATCAACTGGATCGGCGTGCCGGTGGTGCGGCCTTCAAAAACGCCCGAGAGGATCCGCACCTCATCGGGTTCTTTGCGCTGGGTGGTGAATTTGTTCTGCCCCGGTTTGCGCTTATCCAGCCACGGCTGAATGTCGGCCTCGGTCAGCGACACGCCGGGTGGCACGCCATCCACCGTTGCCCCCAGCGCAGGCCCATGGCTTTCGCCCCAGGTGGTGACGCGGAAGAGATGGCCGAAGGTGTTGAAGGACATGCGCGCGCTCCGGTGCTTTTGCTTTTGCCAATAAGGGAAAGCGGGGCCGTGAACAACATGCGGCGTTAAATCCCCTTGCACTGACCGCCGCGCCCTTTATGTTCCGCCGTACCTCGGGGTGCCTGGCGACAGGCTGAGATGCGAAAGCGGACCCGTTGAACCTGAACCGGATCATACCGGCGGAGGGAAGGTGCATGGAATCCTCCTGCCCGACCTATACCGTCGCACATGGAGGAAATGATGAAAGTTCCATTCCTGAGTGCGGGCCTTGCTGCGGGATTGACCGCCCTTGCCACTGTGGCAGCGGCGGAAACTCCCGTTTTGAAAGTCCTGACCTATGACAGCTTTGCCACCGAATGGGGTCCCGGCCCGGCGGTGGAAAAGGCGTTTGAGGCGGTTTGCGCCTGTGACCTGCAATTCGTGACCGCAGGCGATGGTGCGGCCTTGCTGAGCCGTATCCAGATGGAGGGTGCGGCGTCCGAGGCGGATGTCGTCCTTGGGCTGGACACCAACCTGACCGCCGCCGCCAGCGCCACGGGTCTGTTTGCGCCGCATGGCCAGACCTGGGCCAATGCGCTGCCCGTGGCCTTTGACGACCCGAATTTCGTGCCTTTTGATTGGGGCTGGTTCGCCTTTGTCTATGACAAGACCAAGTTGACCACGGTGCCTGCGTCATTCGAAGAACTGGCGGCGTCGGATGTGAAGATCGTGATCCAAGACCCCCGCTCCAGCACCCCCGGTCTGGGGCTGTTGATGTGGGTGAAAGCGGCCTATGGCGACGAGGCGGCTGAGGTTTGGACGGGTCTGGCCGACAATATCGTGACCGTAACGCCGGGTTGGTCCGAGGCTTACGGCCTGTTTCTTGAGGGTGAGGCGGATATGGTCCTGTCCTACACCACCTCTCCGGCCTATCACCTGATTGCCGAAAGCGATGACACCAAGGCCGCAGCGCCGTTCACGGAGGGGCATTATCTGCAGGTCGAGGTGGCCGCAAAACTGGCGGCGACCGATCAGCCGGAGCTGGCGGATCAATTCCTTGCCTTCATCGGGTCGGATGCGTTCCAGTCCGTGATCCCGACGACGAACTGGATGTATCCGGCCACGGCGGCTGCGGTGCCGGATGGGTTCAACACTCTGATCAAGCCGGAAAAATCGCTACTGTTATCGGCGGCTGACGCTGCTGCTGCACGCGATGCCGCGCTGGCCGAATGGCAAGCCGCGCTGGCCAAGTAAGGCCCGCCTTGGGCGCGGTGGCGATTGCTGCCGCGCTTGGGGTGGTGACGCTGGGCACGGCATTTGCCGTCGCCCTGCAAGCGGGGTCATTCGCGCTGTCCCCCGCCGATTGGGCGGCGCTGCGGTTTACGGTCCTGCAAGCCGCGCTGTCCTCGGCCCTGTCCTGCGCTTTGGCGGTGCCGGTGGCGCGGGCCTTGGCGCGACGGCGGTTTGTCGGGCGAGGTTTTCTGGTGACGCTGATGGGGGCGCCCTTCCTGCTGCCGGTGATCGTCGCGGTTTTGGGCTTGCTGGCCGTGTTCGGGCGGTCGGGCGTGTTTAACGACGCCTTGGCCGCGCTGGGCCTGCCGCGCCTGTCGATCTACGGGTTGCATGGCGTGGTGCTGGCGCATGTGTTCTTGAACCTGCCACTGGCCGTGCGGATGATCCTGCAAGGCTGGCAGGCCATCCCGGCAGAGCGGTTCCGTCTGGCGCAAAGCCTGTCGATGGGGCCGGGCGCGGTGATGCGGCATCTAGAGGTGCCGATGCTGCGCGCCACCCTGCCGGGCGCAGCGGTGGCGGTGTTTGTGATTTGCCTCACGTCTTTCGCCGTGGCGTTGACCTTTGGCGGCGGGCCGGGGGCGACGACGGTGGAGCTGGCGATTTATCAGGCGCTGCGCTTTGACTTTGACCCTGCCCGCGCTGCGGCGCTGTCGGCGTTGCAATTCGTGCTTTGCGCTGGTGCGGTGGCTTTGGGCTGGCGCGCCTTGCAAGTGCCGGGATTTGGCGCAGGTTTGGGACGGCGGCTGACGATCCCCGCGCCCGGGGGATGGCGGCGGGTGGGCGATGGTTTGGTCATCGTGCTGGCGGCGGGATTCCTGTTGCTGCCGTTGGGCGCGGTGTTGCTGCGCGGTGTGGCGGGTCTGAGCGACCTGCCCCCCGGTCTGGGGAGTGCCTTGATGCGGTCGGTTGCGGTGGCGCTGGCGTCCACCCTGCTGACCACCTCTGCCGCCTTGGTGCTGGCCTTGGCCGTGGCGGCGCGTGGGTCAAGGTTGCTCGAGGTTGCTGCGATGCTTCCCCTTGCCGCATCGGCGCTGGTCTTGGGAACGGGCTTGTTCCTGATCCTGCGGCTCTGGGTGCGGGCCGAGGATGTGGCCTTGCCTGTCACCATTCTTGTCAATGCGACGCTCTCGCTCCCTTTCGTTTACCGTCTTGTCCTACCGCAAGCACAGGCAATGCAGGCCGATTACGGGCGACTCGCCGAAAGCCTTTCGTTAACGGGGGTGGCGCGGTTGCGCTGGTTGGTGCTGCCGCGCCTGTCCCGGCCCTTGGGGTTTGGCGCAGGGATCGCGGCGGCGCTGTCGATGGGCGATCTGGGGGTGATCACGCTGTTTGCAGGCGAAAGCGGGGCAACCCTGCCGCTTTAGGTGCATCGCCTGATGGGGGCCGAGCGGATGGATGATGCCGCCGCCGCCGCGCTGATCCTTGTCGCCGCCAGTTTCGCGCTGTTCGCGCTGTTTGATCTGTGGGGACGCCGTGCTGCACCTTGACCACCTGCGCCTGACCGAACCGGGCTTCGCCCTGACCGCCGATCTGACCGTGCCAAGGGGCGCGCGCGTGGCGGTGATCGGGCCATCGGGGGCGGGGAAATCGACCCTGCTGAACGCCATCGCGGGCTTCATGGCCCCTCCCACAGGCCGCATCTTGTGGGAGGGTGCAGACCTAACGGAACTTCCCCCCGGTGAGCGCCCCCTGACGATCCTGTTTCAGGACCAAAACCTGTTCCCGCATTTGACCGTGGCGCAGAACCTCGGCCTTGGTCTCTCGCCGCACCTGCGGCTGAGCCCGGACCAGCACATGGCCATCGACCGAGCGCTGGATCGCGTTGGGCTCACGGCGCTCGGCCCCCGCCTGCCGTCACAACTGTCAGGCGGTCAACAAGGCCGCGCGGCACTGGCGCGGGCGTTGCTGCGCGCAAGGCCGATGCTGCTGCTGGACGAACCCTTTGCCGCCCTCGGCCCGGCGCTGAAGGCGGATATGCTGGACCTCGTGGCCGAAGTCGCAGCGGAAACCGGCGCGACGGTCCTGATGGTCACGCATGACCCGATGGATACAAAGCGGTTCGCCGATCAGACGATCCTTGTCGCCGATGGCATCGCCCACCCACCCCTAGATACCGCCACGCTGTTCAAAGACCCGCCCAAGGCGCTGAAGGACTATCTCGGCTCTTGATCTTCCCCGTTGTTCAAATATCCCACGGGGGTACGGGGGTGTGAAACCCCCGCTGCCGACAGGTCAATCCGCGCCGCCCGCCAGAAGTGCGGCCAACCCTTCGCGATAGGTCGGGAACAGCAACCTTACCCCCAATTCTTCCTTGATCCGATCATTCCGCACCCGTTTTGACTCGGCATAGAAACTGCGAGCCATCGGGGTCATCTCGGCTTGGTCATAAGCCACCGCCGGGGGCAGGGGCAGGCCGAGGAGTTCCGCGGCATGGCCGATCACATCCTCGGGCGGCGCGGGGTCGTCGTCGCAGACATTGTACGCCCTGCCGGGGTTGGGATGCGCGATCGAGGCGGCGACCACCTGCGCGATGTCGTCGACATGGATGCGCGAAAACACCTGACCGGGTTTGATGATCCGCCGCGCCGATCCGTCGCGTACCTTTTCGAATGGACCGCGACCGGGGCCGTAGATGCCCGCAAGGCGGAAGATGTGCAGCGGCAGGCCCAGGGACGCCCAATCACCTTCGGCCGCTACCCGCGCGGCACCGCGCTCGCTCAACGGCGTCAGCGGCGTGTCCTCATCCACCCAAGCCCCCTGATGGTCACCGTAAACAGCGGTGGTCGAAAGATACCCTGCCCAAAGCGGCCTTGCCGCAGCGAGTTCTTCCGTGTGGTCGCGCAGGATGGGATCACCCGCCCGGTCAGGGGCGACAGAGGTCAGGATATGCGACGCCTGCGCCAAAGCCGGGGCCAAGGGGCCGGGCAGCAGCAATGGCTCTACCCCCGCCGCTCGAAACGCCTCGGCCTTGGCAGCGGTTCGGGTCGTCCCGATGACCGTCCAGCCTTGGGGGATCAACAGACGCGCCAGCGCCTGTGCGGAATAGCCGTGGCCGATGGAAAGCAGTGTCTTCATGCGCCAAGTATCACGGTCCGACGCCTCCGGGGCAAGCCCGTCGCAAAGGCTTCACTTGCCACGAGGGCGGGGTTTCTGCTTATGTCGCTGATTAAATTCAGAGCGAACAGAAAAACAAAAACATGCATGATGATCCGAACCTGCCGGTGTTGACGCCGGACCATCCCGACACCGAATTCTTCACCGATGCCGCCGCCGCCGTGGCCCGGCTTGAACAGCTTTACGCACAGGCGACGACCTTTCTGGCGGGGCAGTTCAACCAGGTGATCCGTAACGGCAAGCCCGGCGCCCGTATCCGCGCGTTTTACCCGGAAATCCGCCTTGTCACCTCGACCTTCGCCAAGACCGATTCGCGGCTGTCCTTTGGCCATGTGACGGGGCCGGGGGTCTATTCCACCACGGTGACGCGGCCTGACTTGTTCCGGCAATATCTGGTGCAGCAGATTGGGCTTTTGATCCAGAACCATGGCGTGCCGATCAGCATCGGGCCTTCGGCAACGCCAATCCCGGTGCATTTCGCACTGGCAGGCAATCCCGGTGTGTCGGTGCCGCAAGAAGGCGTGTTGGAGTTCAGCCTGCGTGACGTGTTCGATGTGCCGGACCTGTCAACCACGAATGATGACATCGTCAACGGCACGCGTCGCTATCATCCCGACGGGTCGATGCCCTTGGCCCCGTTCACGGCGCAAAGGGTGGATTACAGCCTTGCCCGTCTGGCGCATTACACCGCGACCGATCCGTCGCATTTCCAGAACCATGTGCTGTTCACCAACTACCAATTCTACGTCGATGAGTTCGAATCCTATGCCCGTCAGGTGCTGGCCGATCCTGCCAGCGGCTACACCGGCTTTGTCGCCACCGGAAACCAGATCATCACCACACCGACCGACGTGCTGACCCCGGTGACCAAGATGCCGCAGATGCCGACGTATCACCTGAAACGGGCCGATGGGCAGGGCATCACGCTGGTCAACATCGGTGTTGGTCCGTCGAATGCCAAGACCGCTACCGATCATATCGCTGTCCTGCGACCGCATGCCTGGATGATGGTGGGCCATTGCGCGGGTCTGCGCAATTCGCAGTCCCTTGGCGATTTCGTCCTCGCCCATGCTTACCTGCGTGAGGATCATGTGCTGGATGACGATCTGCCGGTCTGGGTGCCGATTCCGGCGCTGGCGGAAATCCAGATCGCGCTGGAAGACGCGGTGGAAGAGGTGACCCAGCTTGAAGGCTATGAGCTGAAACGCATCATGCGCACCGGCACCGTCGCCACCATCGACAATCGCAACTGGGAGTTGCGCGACCACTCTGGCCCCGTACAGCGTCTGTCGCAAAGCCGTGCCATTGCGCTCGATATGGAATCGGCGACCATCGCGGCGAACGGGTTCCGCTTCCGGGTTCCCTATGGAACCTTGCTTTGTGTGTCGGACAAGCCCCTGCATGGCGAGTTGAAACTTCCCGGAATGGCATCCGAATTCTACAAGACCCAAGTGGCCCGCCATCTGCAAATCGGCATCCGCGCGATGGAAAGGCTGCGCGACACACCGCTGGAACGTATCCACAGCCGCAAATTGCGCAGCTTTGAAGAGACGGCCTTTCTCTAGGTGCAACCCGGCCTAATCTGGCGTGTTCGGCCCAAAAGGGCTTGATTTGTTCGCCAAAACCTATTTTAGCGGGTGCCAGACCAAAAAGTTGCATGGCTGGTCGTCTGACCGGCAACCAGAGGAAGGGACATCCCATGTCGAAACCGATGACCAAGACCCAACTCGTCGCCGCCTTGGCCGAACAAATGGGTTCGGACAAGAAAGTGGCCAGTGCTGCGCTGGATGCGATTGCCGCCGTCGTGGCGCGCGAAGTGGCTGCCGGCGGGGCTGTGACCTTGCCGGGACTGGGCAAAGTCGTCTGCCGCGCCCGTCCGGAACGTCAGGTCCGCAACCCCGCCACCGGCGAGACTGTGACCAAGGCCGCGGATAAGCAGGTCAAGTTCTCGATCGCCAAGGCACTGAAAGACAGCGTCAACGCCTGATCCTAGGATCTTACCGGGATTGAAGGGCCGCCCCTTGGGGTGGCCCTTTCTCGTTTCACGCGGGTGGGCGCTGGCATCAAGAGGCGAAGGCGCGGGGCGCTTTAAAAATCTGCGGTTGAAAACACATCCCTCCGCTGAAATTTTCCCGCCCGCGCGTTGATTCTCCCCGCCTTCTGCGTAAAACCACGCCGAAAACCCACAACGCCCGGAACCCCATGTTGTCGCGTGAAAAGCTTGCCCAAGTGCTGGAAGGACGGACTTTTAGCACGATCATCCTTGGTATCATCCTCTTCAACGCCGCCTTGATGGGGATGGAAACCTCTCCCAGCCTGATGGCGCGGTTTGGTGGTGTGATCAATTTTCTGGATCAGCTGTGCCTGATCATCTTTGTCATCGAATTGGTGGCCAAGCTTTACGCGCATGGGTTGCGCTTCTTCCGGTCGGGCTGGAACGTGTTTGACCTGATCATCATCGGCATCGCGCTGATCCCTGCCGCGCATGGGCTGTCGGTCTTGCGGGCGCTGCGTGTGATGCGGGTGATGCGCGTGATTTCCGTCGCCCCCAGCCTGCGTCGCGTGGTCGAGGGGTTCATCACCGCGCTGCCGGGGATGGGGTCGGTGTTTTTGCTGATGGCGATGATCTTCTACGTTGCCGCCGTGATGGCAACGCAGCTTTACGGTGCGGATTTCCCGGAAAAGTTCGGCAACCTGACCGCCTCTGCGCTGACGCTGTTTCAGGTCATGACGCTTGAGGGTTGGGCGGGGGATGTGGTGCGACCTGTGATGGAGGTGCACCCCTATGCGTGGCTGTTCTTCCTGCCCTTCATCCTGATCACCACATTTGCCGTGGTGAACCTGCTGGTCGGTCTGATCGTGAACTCCATGCAAGCCGCCGCCGAGGCCGACACCAAAGCCGCCGAAGAAGATCACTTCAAGAACATCATCGCCCGGCTTGAGGCGATTGAGCGGCGGTTGGACCAGAAGTAAGCGCGGCAGGCGGGCCTTACGCCCGCCGCCCCACCACGGCGACGTTCAGGGTTTCCAGAACCTTCGCCTCAATCTGCGCGGCGTCCATGCCAGCGACCTGATACATCTTTTCTGGGCTGGCCTGATCGATAAAGATATCGGGCAAGACCATGCTGCGGAATTTCAGGCCGTGGTCAAAGACGCCCTCTTCCGCCAGAAGCTGTGCGACATGGCTGCCGAAACCACCCACAGCGCCCTCTTCCACCGTGATCAACGCCTCATGATGCCGCGCCGCGTTCAGGATCAGGTCGCGGTCCAACGGTTTGGCGAAACGCGCATCAATCACCGTCGGGGTCAGGCCGCGCGCGGCAAGCGCTTCGGCGGCTTTCAGCACCTCTGGCAGGCGGGTGCCAAAGGACAGGATGGCGACGCGTGCGCCTTCGCGGATCACGCGGCCTTTGCCGATTTGCAGCACTTGACCACGGGTGGGCATGTCACAACCCACGCCCTCGCCACGCGGATAGCGAAAGGCGATGGGGCCATCATCATGTGCCGCTGCCGTGGCGACCATGTGCATCAGCTCTGCCTCATCCGCTGCGGCCATGACGACGATGCCGGGCAGGTTGGCAAGGAAAGCCACATCGAACGATCCGGCATGGGTCGCACCATCGGCCCCCACAAGCCCCGCGCGGTCGATGGCAAAGCGCACGGGCAGACGCTGGATGGCCACATCGTGCACCACTTGATCGTAACCGCGTTGCAGGAAGGTCGAATAGATCGCACAGAAGGGGCGCATTCCCCCGGCGGCCAGCCCTGCGGCAAAGGTCACGGCGTGCTGTTCCGCGATGCCCACATCAAAACAGCGCTTCGGAAAGCGGTCGGCAAACAGGTTCAGCCCTGTGCCATCGGGCATGGCGGCGGTCACGGCGACGATCTTGGGGTCAACCTCTGCCTCGGCGATCAGGCCTTGGGCAAAGACCTTGGTATAGCTGGGCGCGTTGGATTTCGCCTTGGCCTGCACGCCGGTCAGCACGTCGAATTTTCCGGTGGCGTGGCCCTTGTCGGCGGCAGCCTCTGCCGGGGCGTAGCCTTTGCCCTTTTTCGTCAGGACATGGATCAGCATCGGCCCCGTCGCCCGCGCCTTGGCGGTGCGCAGCACGGGGAGGAGTTGGTCCAGATCATGCCCGTCGATGGGGCCGACATAGCTGAAGCCCAACTCCTCGAACAATGTCCCGCCGACGGCCAGGCCTTTCAGCATTTCCTTGGCCCGCCGCGCGCCTTCTTGGAACGGTCCGGGCAACAGGCTGACGGCCCCCTTGGCGGCTTGTTTCAGGTCTTGGAACGGCGCTTCGGCATAAAGACGCGAGAGATACGATGACAGCGCCCCCACCGGCGGCGCGATGGACATTTCATTGTCGTTCAGGATGACAAACAGCCGCTTTTTCAGATGGCCTGCGTTGTTCATCGCCTCAAAGGCCATGCCCGCCGACATGGATCCGTCGCCGATCACCGCAATCGCATCCCCCGGATCGCCGCCCAAATCGCGCGCGGCGGCAAAGCCCAAGGCGGCAGAGATCGAGGTTGAGGAATGGGCCGCGCCGAAGGGGTCATAGGGGCTTTCCGACCGTTTGGTAAAGCCTGACAAGCCGCCCTCGGTGCGCAGGGTGCGAATGCGGTCGCGGCGTCCGGTCAGGATCTTGTGGGGGTAGCATTGGTGGCCCACATCCCAAATCAGCTTGTCGCGCGGCGTGTCAAAGACGGCATGAATCGCCACGGTCAATTCCACCACGCCCAGACCTGCACCCAAGTGGCCGCCGGTCACCGACACCGCGCTGATGGTTTCGGCACGCAACTCATCTGCCACTTGCCGCAAGTCCCGATCCGAGAGGGATTTCAGGTCAGCGGGAGTCTTTATTCGATCCAGAAGCGGGGTCTTGGGGCGTTCAGTCACGCGGCCCTCCATGGGCAAACTTGTGGGCAACAGTGGGGGGCAATCAACGGCACATCAGCTTTCGCGCGAGATAACGAAACGCGCCGCTGCAATCAAGTTTGCGGCCCGGTCGCCATAGGGGGCAAGCGCGCCCTCGGCCATGTCGATCAGGTCAGCGGCGCGGGCCTTGGCGCGGTCCAGACCCAGAAGCGAGACGAAAGTGGCCTTGCCCGCATCGGCATCCTTGTTCAGCCGCTTGCCGGTTTTGGCAACGTCGCCTTCCACATCCAGCACATCATCCCAAATCTGGAAGGCCAGACCCAAGGCATCAGCATAGGCGCGCAAGGGTGCGGGGTCTTGCTGTGCCAGGATCGCCCCGGCCTCGGCGGAAAAGCGGATGAGTGCGCCGGTTTTGCCCGCTTGCAGGCGGGTGATCTGTTCCAGCGTCAGCGGTGCAGCAGCGGTCTCTGCCGCGATGTCCAGCGCTTGACCGAGCACCATGCCTTCGGCCCCGGATGCCTTGGCCAGACCCGCCACCAGCGCCACCCGCACATCGGCCGATCCAAGCGCAGGGTCGGTCAGCAATTCAAAGGCCAGTGTCTGCAAAGCATCGCCCGCCAGAACCGCCGTCGCCTCGTCCCATTTCTTATGCACTGTGGGCAGGCCCCGGCGCAGGTCGTCATTGTCCATGCAGGGCATATCGTCATGGATCAGGCTATAGGCATGCAGCGCCTCAACCGCGGCCGCTGCACTGACAGAGGCGCTTTCCGCAATCCCCAAGATGCGCGCACTTTCCAGCACCATAAAGCCGCGCAGGCGTTTGCCGCCCTGCACGGCATAGCGCATGGCGTGGATCACAGGTTCATCGGCCAGACCCGACAGCGCCGCATCCAGCCGCGCCTGCACCAGACCCGCGTCCCGGGTCAGGGTTGCGGCAAAGCTCACAGCCCCTCCACCGGGGTAGTGCCGATGGCACGGCCTTCTTGGGCGCGGATCAGTTCGACCTTTTCTTCGGCATCCTTCAACTTCGCCTCGCAATGCGCCCGCAAAGCGGCCCCGCGTTCGTAAAGCGCGATGGATTCCTCCAACGGCACCTCGCCGCGTTCCAAACGACCGACGACCTGTTCCAGCGCGGCCATCGCCTCTTCGAAGCTGAGGTCTGAGATTGGCTTTTCTGTCATTGGCCCCGCTCCTTCATCGCGCCCAGATGGGCGGCCACGCTGTCTTCCAGCGCTTCAAGATCATATCCGCCTTCGAGTGTCGAGACGACCCTGCCGCCGCAATGGGCATCGGCAACATCCAGCAGACGGCGGGTGAGCCAAGCGTAATCCTGATGCTGCCAGTTCAACCCTGCCAGCGGGTCATCCGCATGCGCGTCAAAGCCCGCCGAGATCAGGATGAATTCCGGCTGGAACGCCTGCAAGGCCGGAAACACCTGTGCCTCATAGATCGCGCGCATCGCCGCTCCGCCAGACCCTGCGCGCAGTGGGAGGTTCAGGATTTGCCCATGAGCCCCGCGTTCCTGCGCCGCCCCGGTGCCGGGGTAAAGCGGCATCTGATGGCTGGAAATGAACAGGACGCGGGGTTCGTCCCACAAGAGGTCCTGCGTGCCATTGCCGTGGTGCACGTCGAAATCCACGATGGCGACTCGGGAAAGGCCATGATGATCCAGCAACCGCTTGGCCCCGATGGCCACCGTGCCGAACAGGCAAAACCCCATTGCAGTGGCGGTTTCGGCGTGATGCCCCGGTGGACGGCCTGCGACAAAGGCATTGGTTGCTCGGCCCGCCATCACCGCATCCACCGCCGCCGCCATCCCGCCCACTGCACGCAAGGCGGCGGTCAGCGATCCGGGCGACAGGTGGGTATCGCCATCCAAAGCCGCCCAGCCGCGCGTAGGCACCGTGTGGGCGACCTTGTCGATGTAGCTTTGCGGATGGCAGCGCAGCACATCGGCCATCTCCGCCAACGGAGCCTCAACCGGAGTGAGCCCAACCGACGCAATGGCCCGTGCCACTGAGGCCAACCGCGCCACCTGTTCAGGATGGCCGGGTGGCGTCACATGTCCTGCGAAATCCGCGGAAGAGTAAACAAGCGTGCCCAAACGATCCTCCCGTTATGCGCTGAGGATAGACCAAGACACGCTTGCCGCAAAACCCCGTTAACCGCCCTGCTTGGCGACTTGGGCATCCTGACATTCGATCATTTTCACCACAGCCTCTGCCGAGCCGGTGATGTCGATGTTCATTACCTCACTCTCACCGTGCGAGAGCGACAGCGATGGGGCTTCCATCAGCGCGGTAAAGAAATCGGTCGAGTCAAACAAGATATCCGCCGCCGGCAGTCCGTCGATCGAAGTTCCCGTGGCTTCCCCATCAAAGGACTTATCGCCCAAAGTGATGGTGATCGGATAGGTGGTGCCTTCTTCGATGTCGTTCCAGCCCGGATTGGCCGACAAGATATAACCGCTGTCCGCTGTCATATCAAAACCGATACGCACGACCGAGTCATCCTCAAACGCGCTCATCATGAGGCAGCCGTTGTTGAGGGTGGGGTCAATGGCAATGGTCCACCCCCCGGCTTCGGCGTAATCCTGCAATGCGTCTTGGGCAAAGACCGGCATCGCCGCGCAGCAGGCCAATGCCGCTGCAGTCAAGATGGTTTTCATGACCTTCTCCTCTGATCCACAAAAAACCTGTGGCAGAGGGAAAATACGGCCCTTCTTGCTGAGGTCAACTCTCTCAGTTTGGTATTAATCCGGTTGCAGCATATAGCCCTCGCCGCGCACGGTTTGCAGATAGCGCGGCTGACGTGGGTCTTGTTCCAGCTTTCGGCGCAGGCGGGTGATCTGCACATCCACCGCCCGCTCCTGCGCGCCCGCCCCCGCGTCTTCGGCCGTGCGGCCAAGGTCGCCCACCAGCTTTTCGCGGGTGATCGGCGTGCCGGGTTGGGCTGCGAACAGGCGCATCAGCGCGGCCTCTGTCGCGGTCAGGCGGATCAGGTCGGTGCCGCGCCACAACTCCCCCCGCTCCATATCATAGCGCACAGCCCCCATGTGCAGCACCTTGGGTGCCGTGTCCGCCGGTCTGGGCTGTGGCATGCGGCGCAGGATGGCATTGATGCGCAGCAGCAATTCCTTCGGCTCGAAAGGCTTGACCAGATAGTCATCCGCCCCGGCCTCCAGCCCCTCGATCCGGTTTGCCGTCTCGCCCTTCGCGGTCAACAACAGGATCGGCATAGGGGACCGCTGCCGCAAATCGCGGGTCAGGGCGATGCCGTTTTCCCCCGGCATCATCACGTCCAGCACCAGCATGTCAAACTCCAGCCCCGCCAGCAGCCGCCGCGCCTGTGCGGCATCGCGGGCGACCGAGCAGAGGAACCCGCTGCGGATCAGGAATTTCTGCAACAAACCGCGAATGCGTTCGTCATCGTCAATGACCAGTAGATGCGCCTGCGTCTCCGTCATACCCCGCCCTCCCGCAGGGATTGATACTGCCGCCGCATCTCTGGGTCCATCATCGCCTCAAGCACAGTGCGGAAGCCCTGCACCGCCACTGGGCCCGCCGCGCGATAGGCGGCCCGCATCCGGGCGCGCTGGGCGTCAGAGAGCGCGCGCTCCAACTCTGCCCCCTTGGCGGTCAGATGCAGGTTGCGCTCACGCTTATCACTCCGCCCCACCCGTGCCTCGACCAAGCCGTCATCAATCAGGGACCGCAGCACCCGGTTCAGGCTTTGCTTGGTCACGCCGAGGATGGTCAGCAGGTTCGTCACCGTCAGCCCCGGCGCGCGGTGGATGAAGTGGATCGCGCGGTGATGCGCGCGGCCGTAATCCATGCCCTCCAGAATGCGATCCGGGTCGGCGGTAAAGGCGCGATAGGCGAAGAACATCGCCTCGATCCCCTTGCGCAACTGCTCATCCGTCAGGAACAGCAGGCTTTCCCCGCCTTGGTTACTCTCGACCATGACCACCCCCCTGCGCGCCCCGTGTTGGCGGTGAATTTACGTCAGCCTTGTTGACTTTCCAAGAACCAACTGTTAGCCAGACCCCGGTTTTGCGCAAGATAAAGTCCGCTTCGGACCCATCTGCGCAACATTTGCAAATTTCCGCACGGGAGGCGGCGCTATGGCTGGCTATGACGATCGCGACGGGTTCATCTGGATGGATGGCAAGCTGGTGGACTGGCGGTCCGCCAACGTCCACATCCTGACCCATGCCATGCACTACGCCTCGTCCGTGTTCGAAGGCGAACGCTGCTACAACGGCAAGATCTTCAAATCGTCGGAACATTCGGCCCGCCTGCTGCGGTCGGGCTTAATGCTGGACATGCCGATCCCCTACACCGTTGAGCAGATCAACGCCGCCAAGGAAGCGGTGCTGAAGGCCAACAACCTGACCGACGCCTATATCCGTGCCATCGCCTATCGCGGCGCGGGCGAGGAAATGGGGGTCGCCTCGCTGAACAACCCGGTCCGTCTGGCCGTGGCCTGCTGGACCTGGGGCGCCTATTACGGCGACGCCAAGATGAAGGGCGCGAAGCTGGACATCGCCAAGTGGAAACGCCCCTCGCCGGAAACCATCCCCTGTGAGGCGAAAGCCTCGGGCCTCTATATGATCTGCACCATGGCCAAACACGCCGCACAGGCCAAAGGCTGCTCGGACGCGATGATGTTCGATTATCGCGGCTATGTGGCTGAGGCGACGGGAGCCAACATCTTCTTCGTCAAGGACGGCGAAGTGCACACCCCCGCCCCCGACTGCATCCTGAACGGCATCACCCGCCAGACCGTTATCGGCATGCTGCGCGACATGCAGATCAAGGTCCACGAACGCCACATCGAAGCGTCAGAGCTTGAGGGTTTCGAGCAGTGCTGGCTCACCGGCACCGCCGCCGAGGTCACCCCGGTCGGCCAGATCGGCGACTACACCTTCGAGGTCGGCGAGATCACCAAGCGCGTGGCGACGGAGTATGAGCGGCTGGTCCGCGCCTGATCTGATCGGTTGAGACGGAAGCAAACCCCCTGTCGAAAGGCGGGGGGTTTTGCGTTGTGGGGCTTTCGCGCGGCGGCGCGCTTCGCTAGACTCGCCCCATGATTGCAGAAAACCTTGTTCCCTTGGCCAGTCTGGCCGCGCTTTTGGTCCTGACCTTTGTCCTGCTGCGCTGGCGCAAGCGCAGCAAACCGCGTTGGGTGATCGTGGACGGGTCCAACGTCATGTATTGGGATGGCGGCACCCCGAACATCGCCCCGGTCAAGGCGGTGCTGGCCGAATTGACACGGCGCGGCATGACCCCCGGTGTGGTGTTCGATGCCAATGCGGGCTACCTGCTGACCGGGAAATACCGCCACGATTACGCCTTGGGCCAGATGCTGGGCCTGCCCGCCGAGCGGGTGATGGTGGTCCCCAAAGGCACCGTGGCCGACACCTATATCCTCGCCGCCGCCCGCGATCTGGGGGCCAAAGTCGTCACCAACGACCGCTACCGCGACTGGTCCGACGCCCATCCCGAGGTGCTGGAACCGGGGTTCTTGATCCGAGGCGGGGTGCGGGAGGGGGCGGTTTGGGTGGAGTGAGGGAACGGTCGGCCAGATCGGCGACGACACGTTTGAGGTCGGTGAGGACGCCAAGCGCGTTCCGATGGAGTATGAGCGGCTTGTGAGGGCTTGAGGTGGGGCAAAGTCCGGTTCCGGCTAGCGCCCGCGTAAACGAAGTGGTGACTAACATCCGCCTAGAATGTTCATCGACGCAACCTAACTGTTGCGTCGATTCATCCGTTATGCGATTCTAGCGCGATCAAAAAGGGCCA
>JAIYDR010000364.1 GCA_027487395.1 Rhodobacter sp.
GTACGGTCTGTCGAAATGCTTTGTTGAGGATTTGGGGCGGCTTTACTGGGACAAGTTCGGGATCGAGACGGCGGCGTTGCGCATCTTCTCGTCCTTCCCGGAACCGGCGGATCGGCGGATGCTGTGGTCCTGGCTGTCCTTTGACGATTGCAACCGGCTGGTCTGTGCCGCCCTGACCGCGCCGAAGGTCGGTTTCACCGTTTCGTTCGGGATGTCCGACAATGCCGTTAAGCCGGTGGACAACCGCCTTGCCGCGCATCTGGGCTTTCAACCGCAGGACAACACCGAACCCTTCCGCGCGGCAATAGAGGCCAAAACCCCCACCCCAGACCCCAAAGCCGCTGCCGTGCAGCATCTGGGCGGCTGGTTTGTCGATCTGGGGCACCCGGATGATGAGGTGAAGGTATGAAAACCGCTTACGATGTGGTGATCATCGGTGGGGCGGTGATCGGATCGGCCGTGGCCTATTTCCTGATGGCCAACCCGGATTTTCAAGGCTCGGTTCTGGTGGTTGAACGCGACCCGACCTATCGCCACGCCTCCACGTCCCTTTCTGCCGCGTCGATCAGGACGCAGTTTTCCAACCCGGTCAATGTGAAGATCAGCCAATTCGGCACCCGCTTCATCCAAGATTTCGCCAGTACCATGCAGGTGGCCGGAGAGGCCCCGCCCGACCTGAACTTCCACCCCGGCGGCTATCTGTTCTTGGCGGCGACAGAGGTACAGGAACAAACCCTGCGCGAAAACCATGCCGTGCAGGTGGCCTGTGGCGCGGATGTGGTGCTGTGGGATCAGGCGGCGCTGCACTGCGCCTTTCCGCATCTGAACGTCGATGACATCCGCCTTGCCAGCTATGGCCAGTCGGGGGAGGGTTGGTTTTCCAACACCGGCCTGATGAACGGTTTTCGGGCCAAGGCGCGGGACTTGGGGGCCGAGGTTATCACCGATGAGGTGGTGGCAATCGGGCGCGCTGGCAATGCCGTCACCTCTGTCACGCTGAAATCCGGCGCGGTGATTGCGGCGAGCACTATCGTCAACGCCTCGGGTCCGCGCGCTGCGCTGACCGCGCGGATGGCGGGCTTGGATGTGCCGGTGGAGCCGAGGAAACGCACGCTCTTCGTCTTTGACTGCGCCCAAACACCAGAAGGCAGCGCCAAGGTCAACGGCGGTCGTCTGCCGCTGATGATTGACCCATCCGGCGTGTTTTGCCGCCCCGAGGGGCGCTATTTCCTATCAGGTGCCGCCCCTATTGAAGACCCCGCCGTGGATTGGGATGATTTTGAACCCCGTTGGGCCGAGTTTGAAGATCAGGTCTGGCCGATGCTTGCCGCGCGCTCGCCGCAGTTTGAGGCGATCAAGCTGATCAACCAATGGGCCGGGCATTACGATTTCAACACGCTCGATCACAACCTGATTGTCGGGCGGCATCCTGAAGTGACCAATTTCGTCTTTGCCAACGGCTTTTCCGGCCATGGTTTGCAGCAAGGCCCCGCCGCCGGGCGCGGCGTGTCGGAACTGATCACCTATGGCCATTACCGCACGTTGGACCTGACCGAAGTGGGGTATGAGCGAATCGTCGAGAATCGCCCGTTCTTGGAAAAAGCCGTGATATGAACGCCGTTGCGGCCAAGGTTTACTGCACTTTGAGCCGCACCTCACTCGCCCCGCCGCCGATTTTGCGGACTTCGATCTGCACCGGGATGCGGTCTTTCATTGCCTGCACATGGCTGATGACGCCGATCATCCGCCCCTGTGCCTGCAACCGCTCCAGCGCGTCAATGGCAAGGTCCAGACTGTCGGAATCGAGCGACCCGAAGCCTTCGTCGATGAACAGCGTGCCCGCCAAGGCCCCTTGGCTGCCCATCCCCGACAGCGCCAATGCCAGCGCCAATGACACCAAGAACCGCTCCCCCCCGGACAACAACCGCGCCGGGCGGCGGTCCCCGGCCATGTCCAGATCGATCACTTGCAAGGCAAGGTCCGAGGCCGCGACTTCCAACTGATAGCGCGGTTTCAGGTCGTTCAGGTGCAGATTGGCGCGTTCCACCAGCATCGCCAAAGTCACCGCTTGCGCGATCTGGGCAAAGCGGTCACCGCTGGCCGATCCGACGGCATCGTTGACGGCTTGCCACGTCTCAGCGGTCTGGCGGGCGGTGGTGATCTCGGATTCCAGCCCCGCCAAGGCCACACCGGCCAGACGGTCAGCGTCCAAGCGCTCCGCGATGCGGCCCTGTTCTTCGGCGCGGGCGGTTGTGGCGGATTCTATCGCCGTTTGCTGAGCGGATAACTCTTCCGCCGACAACGCCGGCAAGGGGGGTGTTTGCAACCTGTCCAATTCGACCTGCCGTTCGCGCAAGGCCCCCAAGGCCTCGGCCTGTTCGGTGGCGGCCAGGCTCAATCTTTGACGGCTGATGATGACCTCAGTCTCTGGCACAGTGTGCAGGTCCAAGACACGGTCGAGCGGTAGGGCGGCCAAGGCGCAAACCTCGGCCAAAGTGGCCTCTGCGCGGGATTGGCGGTCGGCGGCGAGATGCACGGCCTCTGCCGCCTCAGTCGCTCCACCGGACAATGCGGCATTCAGGGCGCGGGCGTCGGCCTCTTGCTGTTGCGCCAGGTCCAGCGCGGTCTGCGTGGTTTTGCGCGCCTCATTGTGGCGGGTGCGGTGGGTGGCAGTGTCCTCGCCGCCCAAAAGCGCCTGACGTTCGGTGGTCAGGATGGCGCGGTCGGTCTGGCGGCGGGTCAGCGTGGTTTGCGCGTCGGCCGTCGCGCGGGTGGCGGCGGCGAAGGTTTCCTGCACGGTTGCAAGCTGAGGCGAGAGGTCCGCCAGCGCGGCGCGGTCCTGCGCCAGACGGGTGGTCAGGTCTTGCAGGTGGGTCACACGGCTGCGCAAGCGGTCCAAGGCGGCTGCGCCATCGGTGCCATAGGTGTCGGGCTTGTCGGCAAAATCCGCCATGAGCGGAGTCAGCCGTGCATCAATCCGGGCGATGTCCTGCGCGGCAGCGGGGATGGACTGGTCCAGAGTCGCAAGGGTGGTTTGCGTCTCGCGAATCGCGTCGGCCTTCTGGCGTTGCGCGGTCTCTGCCGCGGCAATCGCAGCGCGGGCGGAGTCAGACAGTTGGCTGGCGGCAAGGTGCTGGCGGTCCAGATCGGCCAAGCGGGCCTGCGCGTCATTTGCCGCCTGTTTCCGCGTTGCCAGATCACTGGCCAAGGCGTCCAGCGCTGCGACGGGGCCGCGCGGATCGTCCGGCACCGCGCCAGTCCGGTGCTCCAAAAGTGCTGTTCGGGCGGTGGTGAAAGCCAGTTCAGCCTGTGCCACCTCCTGCGCCAATTGCGGCGCGCGGGTGGATTCTGCAGCGATCACCTCTGCTGCTTGGGTCTGACGAGACAGCGCGGTCAACCCTGCCTGATGCGCGCGGTCGCGGTCGGCTTCCGCCCCTGTCAGCCGCGCACGCAGGTCGGCGGCAAGGGCGGCAATCTGGCTGTCGGCCATCAGGGGATGCGCGGTCGCATGGCACACAGGGCAAGGCTGGCCTGCCACCAGATGGCGGCGCAGATGTTCAGCCTCGGTTGAGGCGGCGGCGAGCGCGGATTCCGTTGGGTGGCGCAGGGCATCAATAAGATGCGCGGCCTCGGCCCCCAAACGGTCGGCGGCGTGGCGGTCGATGATGGCCTCGGCCTGCGCTCTTGTCGCGGCATCCCGTCGCTGCTGGCTGTCGGTCAAGGCGGTATCGGCGATCTGCACCATACCGCGCGCTTGACGCAGGGTGTGCAGGTCGAAGGTGGCTTGCGACAAGGCTTGCAGCCGCGCGGCGGGATTTTCGGTGTGGAGGGCCTCACGTTCCAGAGCCAGCGCTGCCTGTGCGTCTCGCGCCAGGGCCATCTGCTCGGTCGCGGCAGCGATCTGCTGGGCCAAACCGTCCAGCGCGGCGCGATCATCGGTGATGGCCAAACGCAGCGCTTCGCTGCGGGTGGTCATGGTGGCAAGCTGCCGGGACAGAGAAATACGGCTATCCAAGCGTTCCTCGATCAGCGCCCAGTTGGACAACAGCGACTGGTGCCCCGGCGCGGCCTCTAACGCGCCCAGGTGCCCGGCGACGGACTGTTCCAGCGTGGTCTTGGTCGCGGTCAGTTCGCCCAAACGCCCTTGCGCCTTGTCCTGAAGCCCTGCCAGACGGCCCGCCTCTGCCGTGGCCTTTGCCACCTCCGATGTGGCAGTGGTGATCATTGCGTCAAGTTCGGTGGCGCGGCTCCAAGCCTCGGCGAAGGATTTGAATTGCTCTTCCGCCTTGTCGCGCGCCCCGGTGGCCGATTGCACTGCCAACGTCGCCGCCGTCAAAAGGGCAGATTGCGCTGTGGCCTTGGCGGTAAGGTCATCGCGCTTTGCCGTCGCTGCGGCCAGCGCCGTGCGGGCGTCGGTCACTTCGCGAACCTCCCCCCGCAACACGCGCGCAGCCTCCCAATCAGCAAGCCAATCGCGGGTGGGGGTCAGGTCGGCCATCGCACGGACTGCAGCCTCGGACCGCGCCGCCGCCGTGGTCAGCCGCGCCTGCGCCTCGGCCAGCGCGCGCCACGCCGACAGATCGGCCAACACGCTCGCGGCCAAAACGTCATCCGCCGCTTGCGCCGCACGCAGTGCGGCGACTTTGTCCGCCAGTTCCGCACGTTGTTCCGGCGTCAGCAGGCGATGCTCGGCGCGGCGGGCTTCCAGCGTCTCCAGCCCCTGTCGCGCGGCGGCCGTGCGCTCAAACACCCGGCGCGAGATGTCGCGGTAAATCCCGGTTCCGGTCACTTTTTCCAAGATCGCCGCGCGGTCCGCGGTCTTGGCGGAGAGGAACGCATCGAAATCCCCCTGCGCCAGCAGCACGGTTCGGCGAAATTCGTCATAGGTCAAGCCCGTCAACGCGACGATGCGGTTGTTGACAGAGGTGGCCTGTGAGTCCAGCACTTGCCCATCCGACAGACGCCGCAGGCTGCGGTCGGCCGATTGGAGCCGTCCGTCCACCCGGTTCCGCGCGCGGCGGATAGACCATGCGGCCTCATAGGCCAAGCCGTCGGTGCCGACAAAGGCGACCTCGGCATAGCCTTCCGCCGCGCCGCGCCGCAGGGCCATGCGGGGATCATTGGATTTCAACTCTTGCCCATCCGCCTCTTCGACGCTTTCGCGAGTGCCGTCGCCGGACAGGCGCGGGCAATTGCCGTAAAGCGCCAGACACATGGCGT
This sequence comes from Rhodobacter sp., assembly GCA_027487395.1. Classification (GTDB taxonomy): domain Bacteria; phylum Pseudomonadota; class Alphaproteobacteria; order Rhodobacterales; family Rhodobacteraceae; genus Paragemmobacter. The sequence goes on from JAIYDR010000364.1 coordinate 5,221, forward strand.
CCAGAAGGCTGGACTTCCCCGCCCCGGTTTCCCCGGTGATGGCGAAAAGCCCCGCCGTTGCCAAAGGCGCTTGATCCAGTCGGATGTCAAAGGCTTGGGCCAAACTGGCGATATTCTTGCCGCGAATGGACAGGATTTGCATGAATCAGACCCCATCCATCGCGTCACGAAAGGCGGCAAGGTGGCGGTCTTCGGGCGCGGTGCCGTGCCTTTTGCGATAGGCGTCAAGGAACAGGTCTTCGGGCAAGGTATCGCGCAAGGAGCGTAGGATTGGTGATTCCGCTGCTTTGGCTTCGAGCCGGTGAATGCGGATACCCGCCGTTCGGACGGGGGCCATGCGCAACAACGCCTCGGCCCGCGCCATCACCACGGTGGGGGCATCTTCGGCCAAAAGTTCAGCATAGATAAGCGGGCGCAGGGCGGGATCATCGCTGACCGGAAGGGTCGCCAGTGCGGCTTCCAACTCGGCAAGCGTTGCCACGCCGCTCGGGGGCAGGCGCAAGACGGGGGCGGGCCAAGCAATCTCATGATGGCGGTGGGTGATCGTGCGACCGTCCACCTCAAGGATCGTCACGCCATGGCGATAGCGGATTTCCGAGGCGGACAAAGGAAACGCACTGCCCGAATAACGCACCCGCCCGCCGTCAAGGTTTTGCGGCCCATGCAGATGGCCAAGCGCGACATAATCCAGTCGCGGGGGATAGATGTCAGGCGGCACGCCTTCGGTCCCACCGATGAACAGCCGCCGTTCCGCGCCCTCACTCTCCAACCCGCCCGCGCAATGCAAATGGCCCATTGCGATCAGCGGCAGATCACCCGCAACCTCAGCCGCCGCCGCAGTCAGTTCGGCATGGAATTGGCGCGCGGCGTCAATCACGCTGAGCCCATCTTGGTTTTCAGAAAAGCGCAGGCCGGTCAGGTCTGCGGCACGCAAGAACGGAATGGCCAGCACATAAAGCACCACCGCGCCATCCGGCCCTTTCACCGGGATCAGGTGGATGGAAAGGTTCACCTGACCATCCTGCCGCGCGACATTTCCAACAACATGGATGTCAAAGCCCTGAAGCAGATCGGCGGGGGCTTCCAGCCGCAAGGCCGGGTCGTGATTGCCGCCAGAGATCACCATGACCAAACCGGGACGCCGCCGCTTGAATTCGGCCAGTGCCCGATAGAGCAACCGTTGGCTTTCGCCCGAAGGGTTTGTGCTGTCGAACACATCCCCGGCAACCAGCATGAGGTCAATGTCTTCCGCGACGATCACATCCGCCAAACGGGACAGAAAGACAGAATGCTCTGCCTCACGCGACCAGCCGTTCAAGGTCTGGCCGATGTGCCAATCCGCCGTGTGCAATACCCGCATGCTGATCCATACCTTAGGGCGGTGGCGTGCTCAGCCTGCCGCTGTTTTCCCGTTGAGTGTTTCGTTGCGCTTTGGGGGCGTCAAGGGCGGGGTGCGGACCGCAGCATCCTCAAAAGCCAACCCTTATAGCGCCCGCGTTGCCGCGAACAGAACCGCAGCGGCAACGCTGAGTGTGGCAAGGTTTGGCACGCTTCAAAAGCGGAAAGCCGCGCCGTTGGCTGAGTAACGGTATGTCAAGGGACAGGCCCACTGACGCGACGGCTGTTCAACAGCGACGGCACCCTGCACCGCTTGGTAGGGCATGATGCCGAAACACATTCTTCGCTCAGGGCCACCTGCAACGCCTATCGCGCCAAAGAGATCGACGACGGCCTGATCAGACTCAAGGCCGTTTGATCTGGGTTTGTGACCAAGGCTCAGCCATCGAGGCAAGACTTATGCTGAAAGCGCATGATGCGCGCTTGGCATGGCGCATGTTACAATGGCGTCACAGCCCCCGTTGCCGCAAGACCGGGCTGGGGGTAGCTACGGGGCAAGGTAGCAACGGTGCGCGTGGGCCAAATGGAACTGGACTGGATCGAGGATTTTTTGGCGCTGGCTGATATTGGTGTGTTCTCCAAGGCCGCCCTGCGCCGCAACGTCACGCAACCCGCCTTTACCCGCCGTATCCGCAAGCTGGAGTATGCCGTGGGTGCCGTGCTGTTTGACCGTTCCGTTCATCCCGTCGTCCTGACCCCGGCGGGCGAGGATTTTCGCCCCACCGCTTTGGAAATGGTCCGGATGCTCGCCTCGGCCCGGTCGCGGCTGCGCAGTCAGACCGCGGCGGGAGAGATGGTAACGATAGCATCCCTGCAAGCACTGGCGATTTCCTTCTTGCCGCCGCTGATCGGCGCGATCTACGCCGCGCGCACCCCGCCTGCGATCAAGGTGATGGCAGATGACATGGCGGGCTGTCTTGAGGCGCTTTTGACCGGCTCTGCCGATATCCTGCTGACCTATTCGCACCCTGACATCATCACCTCGCAGATCGTCGACACCTTCGCCGCGCTGTCGGTGGCAGAGGATCGGATGATTGCCGTCAGTGGGGCCGGGGCCGATGGCACCCCCTTGTATGAGTTAGACGATCCACGCATCCCCTACCTGCGCTATTCAGATGAAAGCTTCTTGGGCAAATTGACCGCGCGGATCTTGTCGGATCAAGAAGACCTCGCCCGCCGTCTGGACCCGCGCTATCAGAATTCGATGGCAGATGGTCTGAAAGCTGCGGCGCGGGCAGGGCTTGGTGTAGCATGGTTGCCCTTGCAGATGGCTGGCGAAGATCTCGATCAGGGACGATTGGTCCGCATCTCAAGCCCCGATCAAGAGGCGCGGATCGAAATCGCCATGTTCCGCGATCCGAGTGAAAAATCGCGGCCTGTTGAAAAGCTGTGGTCCGACATCCGCCGTCATACCGGCGGCCTGAAATCCGCCCCGGCCGCTCTCGCGCAGGGCTGAGGTTTACCAGACCGATTCAACTCTCGTTCAGACTGGAACGGGCAACGTCCTTTGGGGCGACCAAGATCACATGCGCGCTTGCGCCAAAGGAGGACACTATGCCGATGACCACAGAGCCCAGTTTCCGCGACTCCGTCGATCTGATGTTTCACCGCGCAGTGGCGCTGATGGACCTTGCGCCCGGATTGGCCGAGAAAATCCGCGTCTGCAACTCCACCTACACCGTCCGCTTCGGGGTGCGCCTGCGCGGAAAGATCGAAACCTTCACGGGCTATCGCTCGGTCCATTCCGAACATATGGAACCGGTGAAGGGCGGCATCCGCTACGCCTTGTCGGTGCATCAGGATGAGGTTGAGGCGCTGGCCGCCTTGATGACCTATAAATGCGCGCTGGTGGAAACACCCTTTGGCGGATCGAAAGGGGGGCTGTGCATCGACCCCCGCGCTTGGGATGAGCATGAGTTGGAACAGATCACCCGCCGCTTCGCCTATGAGTTGATCAAGCGCGACCTGATCCACCCGGCGCAAAACGTCCCCGCCCCAGATATGGGCACGGGCGAGCGGGAAATGGCCTGGATCGCCGACCAATATGCCCGGATGAACACCACCGACATCAAC
>JAIYDR010000273.1 GCA_027487395.1 Rhodobacter sp.
AACCTGTCCTTGGTCACGCTTTGCACCATGCACCTGCTGCGCGCGATCCCGAATGCGGGCAAATACCTCGAATTCTCGATCGAAGGCGCGGATTACTACCCGTGGCAAGAGGGCCTTTTCACCTCAGACCCCTATGCCATCACAGACGGCCACGCCACCGTCACCGACGCCCCCGGCTGGGGGGTGGAGATCAACCCCGATTGGCTCTCCCGTGCCACTTACCAAAAATCCGAACGCACCTGATCCTTCCCCGTTGTTCAAATATCCCACGGGGGTCGTCCATCGGATTCGCCATCGGTCCAAGAACCGATGGACGACGGGGTGTGAAACCCCCCGCTGCCGACGGGTGAGCATCACCACTCTGGCCTTAACTGCCCCCATCCTCTGGCCCTAAGCCCAAAAGCCCCGCTGGCCTTATGAAGGGTGAAAGCGCAGACTGCGCGACAGGACCGTTCAGGAGACGAAATCATGAAGATGACCACCGAAGAAGCCTTTGTGAAAATGCTGCAACGCCACGGCATCCAGCACGCTTTTGGCATCATCGGATCGGCCTTCATGCCGATCTCTGATCTCTTCCCGCGCGCGGGCATCCAGTTCTGGGATTGCGCGCATGAGGGCTCGGGCGGGATGATGGCGGATGGCTATACCCGCGCCTCGGGCAAGATGTGCATGATGATCGCGCAGAACGGCCCCGGCATCACCAATTTTGTGACCGCCGTCAAAACCGCCTATTGGAACCACACGCCGCTCTTGTTGGTGACCCCGCAGGCGGCGAACAAGACCATCGGGCAGGGCGGCTTCCAAGAGGTCGAACAGATGGCCCTGTTCAAGGACATGGTCTGCTATCAGGAAGAGGTGCGCGATCCCTCCCGCGTGGCCGAAGTGCTGAACCGCGTCATCACCCAAGCCCGTCGCAATTCTGCGCCCGCACAGATCAACTTCCCGCGCGATTACTTCACCCAAGTCGTGGATATTGAATTGCCGCCGATCATCGACTTTGAACGCCCCGATGGCGGAGAAGCGGCGATTGCGGCAGCGGCGGCGCTGCTGTCCTCGGCCAAGTTCCCGGTGATCCTGAACGGGGCGGGCGTGGTCATCGGCGGCGCAATCCCGGCCTCGATGAAACTCGCCGAACGTCTGGATGCGCCAGTTTGTGTCGGCTACCAGCACAACGATGCCTTCCCCGGCTCGCACCCGCTGTTTGCGGGGCCTTTGGGCTATAACGGATCGAAGGCCGGGATGGAGCTGATCCAAAAGGCCGATGTGGTGCTTGCCCTTGGCACCCGTCTGAACCCCTTCTCGACCCTGCCGGGGTACGGTCTGGATTACTGGCCGAAAGAGGCCAAGATCATTCAGGTCGACATCAACCCCGACCGCATCGGTCTGACCAAGAAGGTCAGCGTTGGCATTGTGGGCGATGCGAAAAAGGTGGCCGAAGGTATCCTGTCCAAACTCTCTGCCACGGCCGGTGACACCGACCGCGCCGACCGCAAGGCGATGATTGCCCAGACCAAGTCCCGCTGGGCACAACAATTGGCCTCGATGGATCACGAAGAGGATGATCCCGGCACCACCTGGAACGAACGCGCCCGCAATGCCAAACCGGAATGGATGAGCCCGCGCATGGCGTGGCGCGCGATTCAGTCGGCGCTGCCGGCGGATGCGATCATCTCCAGCGATATCGGCAACAACTGCGCCATCGGCAACGCCTATCCGACCTTTGAGCAGGGGCGCAAATACCTCGCCCCCGGTCTGTTTGGTCCTTGCGGCTATGGCCTTCCGTCCATCGTCGGCGCAAAGATCGGCTGCCCGGATGTGCCAGTGGTGGGCTTTGCGGGCGACGGGGCCTTTGGCATCGCGGTCACCGAACTCACGGCCATTGGCCGCCCGGAATGGCCTGCCATCACCATGGTGGTCTTCCGCAACTACCAATGGGGCGCGGAAAAGCGCAACTCCACCCTGTGGTTTGACGACAACTTCATAGGGACAGAGCTTGACGACAAGGTCAGCTATGCAGGCATCGCCCGCGCTTGCGGCTTGCAAGGTGTGCAGGCCCATACGATGGAGGAACTGCGTGCGGCGCTGGCCCAAGCGGTTGAGGATCAGATGCACCACGGCAAGACCACGCTGATTGAGGCGATGATCAACCAGGAACTCGGTGAGCCCTTCCGCCGCGACGCGATGAAAAAGCCTGTCGCGGTGGCCGGGATCGACGCTGCGGATATGCGCCCGCAGGTGGTTTGATGCCCTTTGACCTGTCCCTTGCCGGGACGGTGTGGATGGCGGTGGCGGTCAGTATCGCCGCCTTCATCCGGGGCTATTCGGGGTTCGGTTATTCGGCGCTGCTGATTGCGGCCTCCAGCCTTGTGACCAATCCGCTGAACTTTGTCGCCGTGGTGGTGATCCTTGAGACCGCGATGTCGCTGCAAGCAGCGCGCGGGGTGGCGCAGGATGTCGATTGGCGGCGGGTCTGGCTTTTGCTGGCGGGGGCTGCGATTGGCTTGCCGCTTGGCCTTTGGGCGCTGACGGGGATATCCGAGGATGCGGCGCGGGCGGTGATCTCCAGCTATGTGCTGGTGATGTGCCTGATCCTGCTGGCCGGATGGCGCTTGAAGTCCGAGGTTCGGGGCGCGCCGAATTTCGGGATGGGCATTATCTCGGGTCTGGCCAATGCGCCGGGGATGGGCGGCTTGCCGATTGCCGCGTTTTTTGCCGCGCAACCGATCCCGGCCAATGTGTTCCGCGCGACCTTGATCGCCTATTTCCCACTGTTGGACCTCTATTCCGCGCCTTTGTATTACTGGCATGGGTTGGTGTCTTGGGACACGATCTGGGCGGCGCTGCTGTTACTGCCGCTGACTTTTCTTGGCAATTGGCTGGGCAGTCGGCATTTCCTGAACACGGATCCGCAAGAATTCCGCCGCTTTGCTATTGTGCTGCTGGCGGGTCTGGCGGGCTTGGGTCTGTTGAAGGCGGTGCTTTGATATGGCGGTCTTGGTGGTCAATGCCGGGTCATCTAGCCTGAAGGCCGCAGTCTTTGCCGCCGACCTGACCGAACTTGCCGCCTTGCGCGTGACCGAGATTGGCGGCGCGGCGCGGCTTGATGGGGTGGGGGCGTCGGAAGCGGTCAACGCCCCGGATCACGCTGCGGCAATGGCGCTGGTGCTTCAGGCCTTGCCGATGCCCGTCACATCTCTGACAGCGGCGGCGCATCGGGTGGTGCATGGCGGGGATCTGTTCATCTCGCCCTGCCGCGTGACAGAGGCTGTGGCCGAGGGGATCGCGGCCTGCATCCCGCTGGCGCCGCTGCACAATCCCGCGAACCTGAGCGGTATTCGTGCCTTGCAGGCGCTGACCCCGGACCTGCCGCAATATGCCAGCTTTGACACGGCGTTTCATGCCACCAACCCCGATGTCGCGCGCCGCTATGCCCTGCCTGAGCGGGCGGAAGCCTTGGGGATCAAGCGCTACGGGTTCCACGGCCTCAGCTACGCCAGCCTGATCGCGCGTCTGCCTGCGCTGAGCGCGCAACCCCTGCCGCGCCGGGTCTTGGCGCTGCATTTGGGCAACGGGGCCTCGATCTGCGCCATCAAGGACGGGCAATCCGTCGCCACCAGCATGGGCTATTCCCCGCTCGACGGGCTGACCATGGGCAGCCGCACCGGGGGCATCGACGGCAATGCCGTGCTGCGGCTGGCCGAGGTGTTCGGCATCGCAGAGGCCTCCCGCATCCTGAACCGCGAGTCGGGGCTTTTGGGTCTGGGCGGTGCCTCAGACATGCGCACCTTGCATGGCGCGGTTACGCCAAAGGCCGCCTTTGCCGTCGATCATTTCTGCTATTGGGCCATCCGCCATGCCGGATCGCTGATCGCGGCGATGGGTGGGGTGGATGCCATCTGTTTCACCGGGGGGATCGGAGAAAACGATTCCAAAGTGCGGCGTAACATCCTGCAAGGGCTGGACTTCATGGGCCTCTCGCTGGACCATGCCGCCAATGACCGGGGGCAAACCCGGCTGCATGCCGAAGGATCGCGTGTCACTGCATGGATCGTTCTGGCACTGGAAGAGGCACAGATCGCGGCAGAGGCTTTGGCCCTGATCGCGACGGGGGAGTGACGATGGGACAGCCGAAGATCGACACCTCGCCCAAAGTCTCGGACGAAATCCGCAAGACCACCTGCTACATGTGCGCCTGCCGCTGCGGGATCAATGTGCATCTGACCTCGGGCAAGGTCAGCTACATCGAAGGCAACCGCGACCATCCGGTGAACAAGGGGGTGCTCTGCGCCAAAGGGGCGTCGGGCATCATGCAGGTCACGGCACCGTCACGCTTGCAAACGCCGCTGAGGCGGGTTGGGCCGCGTGGGTCGGGTGCTTTTGAGCCGATCAGCTGGGATGCGGCGCTCGACCTCGCGGTCTCCTGGATGAAGCCGCTGCGCGAGACGGCACCGGAAAAGCTGGCCTTCTTCACGGGGCGGGATCAAAGCCAATCGCTGACCGGCTGGTGGGCGCAGGCGTTCGGGACGCCGAACTATGCCGCACATGGCGGGTTTTGTTCGGTGAACATGGCGGCAGCGGGCATCTACACCATCGGCGGCGCGTTTTGGGAGTTTGGCCAGCCGGATTGGAAGCACACCAATCTGTTCGTGCTCTTCGGCGTGGCGGAGGATCACGACAGCAACCCGATCAAGATCGGCATCGGCAAGTTGAAAGCGCGGGGCGGCAAGGTGATTGGCATCAACCCGATCCGCACCGGCTATAACGCCGTGGCCGATGATTGGTATGGCATCACCCCCGGCACCGATGGCCTGCTGGTCCTGTCCCTGATCCATTGCCTGATGGAGGCGGGGAAGATCGACCTCGACTACCTTTCCCGTTGGACCAATGCGCCCCTCTTGGTGAACGGGGCAGAGGGGCCGGAAAAGGGCCTGATCCTCAAGAACGCCGAAAGCCAGCCCTTTGTGATTGATCGCCGAACGGGGATGCCCGCGCCTTGGGACGGGCAGGGCGTGCAGCCGGATTTGGGCGCGGTCTGGCAGGGCCATCGCACCGTGTTCCAGCACATGGCCGAACGCTATCTGTCCGATGAGTATAGGCCTGAGGCCGTGGCTGACCGTTGCGGCATCCCTGCGGCGCGCATCCGGGGATTGGCGGCGGAACTCGCCCGCGCGGCCTTTGACCAAGCCTTTACCCTGCCGATCACCTGGACCGATTTTCGCGGCGACACGCATGACCAAATGCAGGGCCGCCCGGTCAGTTTCCACGCCATGCGCGGGATATCAGCCCATTCCAACGGCTTCCAAACCGCCCGCGCGCTGCATTTGTTGCAAATCGTTTTGGGCGCGGTGGAGGTGCCGGGGGGATATCGCCTCAAACCGCCCTATCCCAAACCAGTGGAGGCGCACCCGACCCCGCATTTTGTCACCGCACCTGGCAAGCCGCTGTCCGGCCCACACTTGGGCTATGTGCGCGGGCCAGAAAACCTGGCGCTGAAAGAGGATGGCACGCCCTGGCGCATCGACAAGGCCTTCACATGGGAGAACCCGTTCTCTGCCCATGGCATGATGCATATGGTGATCCCCAACGCCCATGCTGGCGATCCTTACCGCATCGACACGCTGTTTCTTTATATGGCGAATATGGCGTGGAATTCGTCGATGAACACCACCAAGGTCATGGAGATGTTGACCGACAAAGGGCCGGATGGCGAGTATATCATCCCGCGCATCATCTATTCCGATGCCTATGCGTCGGAAATGGTGGCCTATGCCGATTTGATCCTGCCCGACACCACCTATCTGGAACGGCATGATTGTATCAGCCTGTTGGACCGTCCGATCTCGGAACCCGATGCGGCCGGGGATTCCATCCGCTGGCCGGTGGTGGAGGCGGATCGCGATGTGCGCGGTTTCCAGTCGGTGCTGTTGGACCTTGGCGCAAGGTTGGGTCTGCCGGGAATGGTCAATCCCGATGGCAGCGCGAAGTTCAAGGATTACGCCGATTACATCGTGAACCACCAGCGCCGCCCCGGTGTGGGGCCTTTGATTGGCTGGCGCGGCGACGGCACCAAGACCGGGAGGGGGGAGCCGAACCCCGACCAACTGGCGCGGTATATCGAAAACGGCGGCTTCCATCAGGCCCATGTGCCCGAAGAGGCGAGTTACATGAAACCGTGGAACGCTGCCTATCAGGAGTGGGCTGTGGCGACCTCGTTCTTTGAAACTCCGCAGCCTTATCTGTTTAACATCTGGTCCGAACCAATGCGGCGCTTTCAACTCGCCGCTGAGGGGCAGGGGTTCATCCAGCCGCCCGACCATCTGCGCGAGCGCTTGAAGGTGGCAATGGACCCGTTGCCGGTCTGGTATCCCGCCTATGGCGAGGACGGCGCAGAGGAGTATCCCGTCCACGCCCTGACCCAGCGTCCGATGGATATGTATCATTCCTGGGGATCACAGAACGCGTGGCTGCGGCAAATCCGGGGGAAGAATTTCCTCTATCTGCCGACAAAGATTTGGACGGCGGCGGGGTTTGTTGACGGGGACTATGCGCGGGTCAGTTCCCCGCATGGCGAGATCACCGTGCCGGTTGCCCATATGGCGGCGCTGAATGCCGATACGGTCTGGACATGGAACGCCATCGGCAAGCGCAAGGGCGCTTGGGCGCTGGATGAGGGCGCGCCTGAGGCGAAAGAGGGGTTCTTGTTGAACCACCTGATCTCGGAGTTGTTGCCCGCGCGCGGCGATGGGCGGCGCTGGTCCAATTCCGATCCGGTGACAGGGCAAGCGGCGTGGTTTGACCTGCGGGTTCGGATTGAGCGCGTAGGGCCACAAGAGAAAGCGCAGCCGCAGTTCGACACGCTGCCGAGGGTCGTGCCGAAGGGGGAGGGGCGGTGATGTCTTTTCCGCTTTCGCACCGTAGCCAAAGGGGCGCGGCCGTCACGCCGGGGTGGTTATTCAAAGGCCCAACGATAGGGATTGCCCCGATGCCCAAAGCATCGGGGCGCGCCCGCACCGCCCCCATGGGGCGGGCGCACATGTATGTGCACCCACCCCGCGGTGCGTGCGCGCCCCTTGGCCAACGGTGTGAAGGATCGAAAACATGACCTGCCTTCCCGCCAAGACCGACAAGAAACTCGGCCTCGTCATCGACCTTGACACCTGTGTGGGCTGCCAAGCCTGCGTCACCGCCTGCAAGGGCTGGAATGATCAGGGCTATGGCGCGGCGCTCTCGGACCAAGACCCTTACGGCGCGGACCCGTCGGGCACTTTCCTTAACCGCGTCCATTCCTATCAGGTCACCCCACATGATGGTGGCACGGCCAAGATCGTGAACTTCCCGCGCTCCTGCCTGCATTGCGAGGATGCGCCCTGCGTCACCGTCTGCCCCACTGGCGCCAGCTACAAACGCACGGAAGATGGCATCGTGCTGGTGAACGAGGATGCCTGCATCGGCTGCGGTCTTTGTGCTTGGGCCTGCCCTTACGGCGCGCGTGAGATGGACGACGAGGCGCAGGTGATGAAGAAATGCACCCTTTGCGTCGACCGCATTTATAACGAAAACCTGCCCGAAGAAGACCGAGAGCCTGCCTGTGTGCGCACCTGTCCCACCGGCGCACGGCATTTCGGCGATTTCGCGGACCCGGATAGCACTGTCAGCAAACTGACCCGTGATCGTGGCGGGGTGCCTTTGATGCCGCAACTCGGCACCAAACCGGTCAACCGCTACCTGCCGCCGCGCCCGAAGGACCGGCCAGAGGAGGCGAGCCTGCTTGCCCCCCTTCTGGACATCAAGGCGCAGGGGTTTGCAGGCTGGCTGGACCGTATGTTGGGGAAACTGGAGTGAAGCCTGCACCCTCTGTCATCCTGTTTTCCACGCTCTCAGGGCTTGGCTTCGGCTTTCTGGCGTTGCTGGGTCTTGGACTGATCGCGGTCCAAGGCTGGCCTGCCTTCTTTCACTGGGCCTTTGGCTATGCTTTGGCCGTTGGGGGGCTTCTCGCCTCGACCTTCCACTTGGGCCACCCGGAACGCGCGTGGCGGGCCTTCAGCCAATGGCGATCAAGCTGGCTGAGCCGCGAGGGCGTGGCGGCGGTGGCAACGCTGCTGATCCTGGCACCGCAGGCGCTGTCGGATTGGCTGGGCTTCGGCTGGGGGCAGGGGTTTGGCCTAGTGGGCGCTTTGGGCTGTGGGGCCACCGTGCTGTGCACTGCCATGATCTATGCTCAACTCAAGACCGTGCCGCGCTGGCACCATTGGAGCGTGCCCGCGACCTATCTGGGGTTTTCGCTGACCGGGGGCCTGATCCTTGCTGGGGCTGGGCTCTGGGCCAGTGTTGCGGCGCTGGGTTTGGGGCTGTTGCTGGCCTATGGCTGGCGGGTGGGCGACGGCGCCTTCGCGCGGGCGGGGGTTGATCTGGCCTCGGCCACCGGACTGTCGGGCTTGGGAAGGCCGCAGGTGTTTGAACAGCCTCATACCGGCGGCAATTACCTGATGCGCGAGATGATCTATGTCGTGGGCCGTCGTCATGCTACCAAATTGCGAGTAATCGCCCTTATCTTTGCCGCGGGCATCCCGGCGCTGAGCGCGGCGCTATTGCCGGTTCTGCCCGCGCTGATCCTGGGCGGCGCGTCCCATTTGCTGGGGGCCATGGCACAGCGTTGGCTATTTTTCGCTGAAGCCGAACATGTGGTCGGGCTATATTATGGAAAAGCCGCGTCAAGCCTCTGACACCGAGAACAAGAGCAGTTCACACCGCTTGGGGGGCGAAACCCCTTCCCATCTTTGGCTTCCATACTTACGGCATTGACCTTGGCCCATACTTCCGGCTTGGCCTTGTGCCTTTGACGCGGAACGCCACATGTTGTCTCGCTTGCGGACAAGGCTTAAATACGGACACTCGTAATGATAGTTTAGGCATGCGGCCAAGCTATTCGGTGCGTTGTCAAAAGTATATGCGATGCCGTGGTGCCATGGTCGAACCTTGATCCCGGTCCCTCTGTTTGACGCAGATGGCTCTTTTTTTTCCTTCACTGACTGCGAAGGCGATCCAGTCACCGGTGCGCTGGTTTCCGACCAACAAGAAAGCAGAAGCCGCTCAAGTCGGCGTCTCGCGACATGCAAGGCCAATAGATGCAAGACCTCACGACACCGACCATTTCGATCCTTGTTGCCGATGATCACAAGTTGCTGTCCGAAACCGTCCAGATGTTCTTGCAATCGGATGGTGGCTTTGCGGTGGAGCGGGCCGATACCCTTGAGACGGCCTTACAGGCGATTGCCGACAAGGGGCATTTCGATGTGGTGATGCTTGACCTTGATATGCCGGGGATGGGCGGGCTTGGCGGGCTGGAGCGTGCGGTGAACGCCAACGCACCAGGGCGGGTCGTGCTGTTCTCTGGGCAGGCCCGGCAAGAAGCCGCATTGCGCGCGTTGGAGTTGGGGGCGGCGGGATATATCCCCAAGACCCTGTCGCCGAAGTCCTTGGCCGCCGCCCTGCGCTTTGTCGCGGCGGGCGAGACCTATTTTCCCTCGACAATGTCGATGCCGGTTGTGCGCAGCGAAGGGGCCTCGGTCGACACTCAATTGTCGCAGCGCGAACGCCAAGTGCTGCGTGGCATTTGCGAGGGTGCGACGAACAAGGATATCGCCCAAACGCTGTCCCTGACCGAGGTGACGGTAAAGATGTATGTCCGCGCGGTCTGCGCCAAGCTGCGCGCCTCGAATCGCACGCAGGCCGCCATCATCGCGCTGTCCACCGGGATCGTTTGATCTGACGACACGCTGCTTGGGGGCTGGCACAGGGCGCGTGCCGGCCTTAAACCTTTGCATGAAACGGCGCAGGGGGCTGGCAATGGGTTTGGCAATCGTAACAGCGGGAACGTCGGCCATCGGGCGGCATCTGGTCACCGCCTTAGCTGCGGCGGGGCATGATGTGGCGCTGACCCATATCGGCAGTGATGCTCTGGCCGTTGAGGTGGCTGCGCAGGTCACAGCGCTTGGCCGTCGTTGCCTGACCGCCGAAGTGGATGCAGGCGACGCCGATCAGGTCACTGCCTTTCACGCCAGCGCGGCGGATTGGGCTGGGGCCGCGCCATCGGTCCTGATCAACAATGCGGGCATCCAGACCTGGTCTGGCCTGCTGGACTTGTCGGTCGAGGATTGGGATCGCGTGATCCGCACCAATCTGCGCGGCACGTTCCTGAACACACAAGCCGCAGGCCGCCTGATGGCTACCGCAGGGCAGGGCGGGTCGATTGTCAACCTTGGCTCGGGCTGCAACAAATTGGCCTTTCCGCGGCTGGTGGATTACACAGCATCGAAAGGCGGGATTGAGCAATTCACCAAATCCGCCGCGGTGGAATTGGGGCCCATGGGCATACGCGTCAATTGTGTGGCCCCCGGTGCGATTGCCACCGAACGCACCGCGTCCGAGGCGGGCGATTACGCTGCCACCTGGTCCAAGGTCACGCCCCTGCGCCGGGTGGGCACGCCACAGGATATTGCCGATGTGGTGCTGTTCTTCTGCTCTGCCGCCGCCTCCTTTGTGACGGGGCAGACGCTTTGGGTGGATGGCGGCGTGTTTTCCCAAGCGCCATGGCCCTATGAGACCTGACAGGTCCCGGCACGAGCCGCCTCTGCGCCTCAGGCGACAGCCTGCGCCCCGGTGATCTCGATCAGGGAGCCGCACATATAGGCCGCCTCATCACTGGCAAGGAAGGCCACCAGCGCCGCCACCTCTTCGGGTTTGCCGACGCGGCCATAGGGGACGAGCTTATCCAGATCGGCCATCGTGCGGCCCGACCGCTTCACGCCGGATTCCAGCATCGGCGTGTGAATCTCGCCCGGACAGACCGCATTGACGCGGATCTTTTGCGGCGCGTAATCGCGGCCAAGGTTTTGGGTGAAACTCGCCACCGCCGCTTTGGTGACGTTATAAGCGATGTGCCCCGGTGCCGGATGCAGCCCCCATTGCGAGGCGGTGTTGACAATCGCCCCACCCCCCGCTGCGATCATATGGGGAAGGGCGGCGTAGCAAGTGTGAAACATCGCATCAATGTTGACGGCAAAGGACAGCCGCCAATCCTCGGCGGTGATGGCCAGCAGCGCCCCGCGCCGCATCAGCCCTGCGTTGTTACAGAGCACATCAATCCGGCCCTCTGTCGCCATCACATCGGCGATGATCGACTGGCAGCCCTCCGCCGTGACGATATCTGCGGCAAAGGCGCGTGCGCGGCCCCCGCTGGCGCGGATGCTGTCGGCCACGGTTTCCGCCCCGTCGCCGTTCACGTCGGTCACGATCACCTGCGCGCCTTCCGAGGCGAAGCGGCTGGCAATGGCCGCCCCGATGCCGCCCGCGCCGCCTGTCACGATCACTGTCTTGTCTTGGAAACGCATGGTCATCCCCTTAGCGCAGATAGCTGCCGCCGTTCACGTCCAGCACCGCCCCATTCATCGACACCTGTTTGGGGCGAAACAGAAAAGCGGTCAATTCCCCGATCTCTTCCGGGCTGGCCATCCGCCCGATGGGGATGCCCGCCAGCGCCGCCGCCGCGCCATGTTCGGCGATGTAGCGCTCCGCCATCTCGGTCCGCACCCAACCGGGGGCGATGGCGATGCAAGTGATGCCCTCGGCCCCGTGGCTTTGCGCCACGGATTTGGTCAGGTTGATCAGCGCGGCTTTGGAAGCGCCATAGGCCATAGAGCTTGAGCTATAGCCACGTTGCCCCGCACGGCTGGCCATATTGACGATCCGGCCGCCGCCTTGGGGGCGAAAGGCTTGGATCGCGCATTTGGTCAGGTCTGCGGCGGCCAAGAAATTCACCCGAAACTCCTGCGCCCAGACGGCTTGCCAATCGTCCATGGGGGCGTTGACAGAGACCTCGGACCGGATGCCTGCGTTGTTGACAAGGCCAGTGACCGGACCATGCGTCATAGCCTCGGCCCAAAGCTGTTCAGGTGCTGCGGGGTCTGAGAGGTCCGCGCCAAGGATCGCGCCCTGACCGTCAACCTCAGCCAACAACGCCTCCTCCGC
>JAIYDR010000293.1 GCA_027487395.1 Rhodobacter sp.
AGCAGCGCTTTCATGACAAGCTGAAACGACGGATGGACGGGTTGCGGATCGGCGATCCCTTGGACAAGTGCATTGATGTCGGCGCGGTGGTCGATCCGGTGCAACTGGCGACGATCACGCGCATGGTGGACGGCTGCACCGATGGCCAAGTTTACCGCGCCGCAACGCCTGTGCCGCAGGGGTGCTACTACCCACCAACGCTGATCACGGGGCTTTCGTCGGCCTCACCGCTGATGCAAGAAGAAATCTTCGGCCCGGTGCTGGTGTCGATGACCTTCCGCACCCCGGTTGAGGCGGTCGAACTGGCCAACAACACCCGCTACGGCCTCGCGGCGAGTGTCTGGACCGAGAATATCAATCTTGCGCTGGATATCGCGCCCAAGATCAAGGCCGGGGTGGTCTGGGTCAACGCCACAAACCTGTTCGATGCCGCCGCAGGGTTTGGCGGGGTGCGGGAGTCGGGCTTCGGGCGTGAGGGTGGCTGGGAAGGGCTGCTGGCCTATCTCAAACCCAAGGCCACGGCGAAACTGCTGAAACCTGTCGCTGCAATGCCCGAACCCGCCGACCCGCAACCCGCAGGGATGGACCGCACGGCGAAACTCTTCATCGGCGGCAAACAAGCCCGCCCGGATGGCGGCTATTCGCGCGGAGTTTATGGGGCGAAAGGGCGGCTTCTGGGCCATGTCGGCCTTGGCAACCGCAAGGACATCCGCAACGCGGTCGAGGCCGCCCATGCCGCCAAAGGCTGGGGCAAGGCCACCGGGCACAATCGCGCGCAGATCCTGTACTATATCGCCGAGAACCTGTCCGCCCGTGCGGATGAATTCGCCCGCCGCTTGTCGGACATGACCGGCAAACCCGGCGCGGCAGAGGTTGAGGCGTCGATCCAACGCCTCTTCACCTATGCCGCTTGGGCCGACAAATTTGACGGCACGGCAAAATCGGTGCCGATGCGCGGCGTCGCCTTGGCGATGATAGAACCCTGTGGCGTGATCGGGGCACTTTGCCCGGATGAGGTGCCGCTGCTCGGTCTGGTGTCGGTTCTGGCCCCGGCGATTGCGATGGGCAACACCTGCGTGCTGGTGCCCTCTAACCCCTTCCCGCTGGCGGCGACGGATTTCTATCAGGTCTTGGAAACCTCTGACCTGCCCGCAGGCGTGGTGAACATGGTGACTGGAACCCATACCGAATTGGCCAAACCCTTGGCCGGGCATCTCGATGTGGATGCGGTCTGGTCATTCTCCTCCACCGACCTGTCGGCACAGGTGGAAAGCGAAAGTGCGGGCAACGTCAAACGCACTTGGGTCAACCATGCCCGCAGCCGCGATTGGTTCGGGGCCGAGGGCGAGGGGCGCGAGTTCCTGCGCCAAGCGACCGAAGTGAAAACCATCTGGGTCCCCTACGGCGAATAGGGCCGCCCGAAGGCGGCCCGATTCATCAGTAAAGCAGGCTGTCATAAACCCCGAATGCGCCTGCGGTTGAACCTAGCTCACGCGACAGCCGCGCATCACTGGCATAGGCCACCACAGCGTTATAGGTGCTGGGGCCGAACGACCCGTCGATCCCGCCGTAGTAGTAGCCCTCAACCGCAAGGCGGCGCTGGATCGCTTGGCGTTCATGGCGCGAATAGCTGTTGAAGGCCCGACCCGCCGGGGTGCGATAGATCGAGACCGGCGCAGGCGCATAAACCGGCTGCGGCACATAGACGGGCGCAGGCTGGTATACGGGGGCGGGTTGGTACACGGGGGCAGGCTGATAGACCGGCGCGGGGCGCTGGCGGGCTGGCGGCTGCATCATGCTGTTGACCACCGTTCCGATCAGAACCGAAGCAACGACGCCCTTCAGCAAATCATCTTGGGTGACGGTGCGGTCGCGGGCCTCAACGGGGGCGGCGACGGCGGCGGTGATCGCCAGCGCGGCCAAGAACAGACGCGGGGCGGCGGTAAGGGAGGAGACGCTGGGCAGCATGGTAAGGGTCCTTTCGGGTTCTCGTCGGTGTTCGACGTCGATGCACCAAACGTGGGCCATCCCCCCGCGCTAGGCAAAATCGCGGCGCTGATATCGGATAACAGCGGGGTAAACTCGGGGTAGAGAGGGACGTCCAGCGTGTTACAGCCCGTCAAGCCACGTACGGAGCAACCGCGCCGCGCCCAAGTGGGCGAAGAAGGAAAGCCTCAGCCCTTCATTGCCCATTGTGGCCAAGTTGCCGCTCTCGGCTTCCCCAAAGACGACAAGGGTCAGACTCCTGCATGATTGGTGAAAGGAACCATCGCCGCAAAATGCACAGCGAAAATCCAGCCAAGGCACTGGCTGGGCGACCTTGACAAGACCAAATGGCGTGGGTCAGTGCATTGCATGACCTCGGACGACGTTGTGTCCACTACCGTCCGTGGCTGCCGTCGTAGCCATTTACCGCAGGCATCACCCAGCCTGCTGGCGGTGCGACAGGCCGAAACACCTGCACCAAGAGAGGATGGCAGGCAGCCATGTCCGAGGAGTGTTCAGACGAACAATCGCCCCCCGGACAGGCGGACAGACCGCCGATCAGGTCAATCTCGGCGAAGAACTCCAGATGGTCGCCGGGGCGCACGGGGCTGGCCTTCATGAAATACTGACCCGCGTCACGGGTGAACCCAGTGCACATGAAAACGTTGAGGACGTCATGCACATGCGGCTCAGCCTCGGCCAAAGACAGGCCAGTATGGTCGGCCAAAGCGCGGGTCAGGTTGGAATGACAGCAGTGATGATACTGGCCGCCATCACTCAGCAAGTTGTGGGTATAGGGATCGCAACGCGTGCCGATGACGTCATGGACCGACCCGCCAAAGGCATCGAACCCGTACCAATCCAACGTGTCATCGGTGATCGTTGCCATCGGGCGCAGCGTGGGAAAGCTGGACCACATCCGGTCTCCCGTCGACAAATGCGTGCCATGCAAAGCGCGGGTCTTGCCGGAATAGAACCGCTCGCGCAGATCGCTCGCCGCCCAAAGGTTCAAATCCCCCACCTGCGGCCCCTCGACCGACAGGATGCGAAAGAAATGCCCGGCAGGCACGGAGAAACACCGCGCCTCTCTGGCCGGAACCAGCGCTTCGGAAACCAAAGTCCAGCCCTCACGCGCAGCAAGATAGGGGGCAAGGTCTGGGCGCGGCAGGCCCTCCACCGGATAGCAGATCACCGGTGCGATGGCCTTGCGCGCGGCGGCGTCAGCAGGGGCGGCATGGGCAGGGTGGTCGAGTTTCATCGCGGCTCCGGTTTCAGACGGGAAGTTTCAGATGGGGAGTTTCAGCTTGGGGCTTTTAGACAGTGGCGCGGAGGTTTGCCCTTTGGCACCTCGGTCTGCGCACCGCAGGCTGCGCAGCGCCATGTCTCAGGCCCCAAGGTGCGATCCAACCGCCAAAGGCAGTGTCGCGACAAAGTCGCCCCCCGGCGAGACAGCCAGAGGTACAGGAAAACCCCGACAAGCAGAAGAAGGACAAGGATGGGCATCGTCCCGCCACCAAAGCCGCCAAGCCGGGGAAAGGCAAGCCGCCTGTTCCCCCATCGCGGCGGCCACTTGCCGACCGCACGGCAGAAAATGAGACCGGTCCATCACCCGCATATAAACTAAAGTATGTCGAAATATTGCCATTATGATAGGTGAGGGTTTGATTAACGTCGAAATGGGGAATTGATCATGACACACCAGACTATTCTTGCCGCAACCCTGCTGATGATCACGGTGCTATCGGCCTGCGGAAACACCACCGTCACCAACTATGGCGGCGTGCGTGGCAACGGCTATTTCCAAGGCGGAGGCATGGGGGGCGAAAAAGCCCAACCCTGATGTCTCTCTGTGAAAAGACCGTTACAGCATCGCTGGCAAGACCTGATCCGGTGGGCGGTGGCCATCGGCGAAGGTCTTGATGTTCAGGATGACCTTTTCGCCCATCTCGATCCGGCCCTCAATGGTCGCCGATCCCATATGCGGTAAGAGCACGGCGTTCGGCAATTCGCGCAAGCGAGGGTTGATTTCTGCCCCACGCTCATAAACGTCCAGGCCCGCGCCTGCGATTTCACCAGCGCGCAGCATGCGGGTCAGAGCGTTTTCGTCGATCACCTCTCCGCGTGAGGTGTTCACGATCACAGCGCTGGGCTTCATCAACTTAAGCCGCCGCGCGTTCATCAGATGGAAGGTCGAAGGCGTGTGCGGGCAATTGATGCTGAGGACATCCATCCGCGCCACCATCTGGTCAAGGGACTCCCACCAAGTCGCCTCAAGTGACTCTTCCACCTCGAGGCGCAGGCGGCGTCGGTTGTGGTAGTGGATCTGCATGCCAAAGACGCGCGCGCGGCGGGCGACGGCCTGCCCGATGCGTCCCATGCCAAGGATGCCAAGACGCCGCCCGCTGATGCGACCACCGAGCATGGCCATCGGTGACCAACCCTGCCATTCACCCACCTGCATCGTGGTAATGCCTTCGGGGATACGACGGGTGACGCCAAGGATCAGCGCCATCGTCATGTCCGCAGTGTCCTCAGTGACAACGCCGGGGGTGTTGGACACCAGAATTCCACGCTGGCGGGCGGTGGCGACGTCGATGTGATCCACCCCCGCGCCATAATTGGCAATCAGTTTCAACTTATCCCCAGCCTGCGCGATCAAGGCGGCGTCGATATGGTCGGTGAGGTTTGGCACGATCACATCAGCGCGGCGCATCGCGGCGGCGAGTTCGTCGCGCGTCATCGCCGTGTCCGGGTCGCGCAAGTCAACGTCGAAAAGTTCCTTCATCCGGGTTTCCACCGGTTCAGGCAACCGTCGCGTCACGACAACATTCAGGCGTTGCGCGGGCATTCGACCCCTCCGTCCACTTCCAAATCGCTTCCCGTTACGGCAAAGTGACGCCAAGCGGGACGGGGCACAAGGTCTGATCGGGACCGTACCCTGAATGCCAAGAGGACAGGGTTCCCCATGCTCCCGTCAGAGGCGGCAGGAAGAACCACGGCAGAGGTGTGGACCAGCGGATCAGCGCAGGGACAGGACAGGCAGGACGAGATGGCGAAACGCGGAAATCGGGCTGGAAAAGCCTGCGGTGGTGTCTGCATGGGGTTCGATGCAAAGACCGTGCTTAATCTAGCGCTCTGCCTGTCGCTGATGGCGGGTGCGGCGGTGGCCGAAACGGCGTCGCAGCGCCCCAAGCCGCGTCCAGCGCTCGCAACGGCACCAGAAAACACAGCGGCGGACATAGCGACCGAAGCCGGAACGCCGGATGAACTTGAGAGTATGCCAACCGATAAAGGCACTGATCCGACAGCGCCTTTGACAGGAAATGCCGCAGGACCTGACAGCGAAGCCACCCCTCCTCTGGCGACCGATGCCCCGGCGCTTGCCGCACCAACCACCGCCAAACCGCCCGCCCCGACCGAGGCAAAGCCCAAACCGCCGCCGCGCGATCCGAACCGTGGCCCGATCACTGACCTGCCCATGCCACGTTATGTCAGCCTCAAGGGCAAAGAGGGCAATGCGCGGCGTGGTCCCGGCCTGACCAATCGAATCGACTGGGTCTTTGTGCGCGCCGGGATGCCGCTGCGGATCACCGGGGAACATGAGCATTGGCGGCGGATCGAGGATGCCGAAGGTGCCGGTGGCTGGGTGCATTATTCGCTGCTGTCGGGTGTGCGTTCTGCGCAGGTCGTGGTGGATCTGGCCGAATTTCACGACACCCCCAACGATGACTCTGCCGTCAGGTTCAAGGCCGAAAAAGATGTGATCGGCTGGATTCAGGAATGC
>JAIYDR010000143.1 GCA_027487395.1 Rhodobacter sp.
CTGACCGGTGAACATGCGACCATCGCGCTGGACGATCTTGATGATGCCATCGCCCAAATCGGCCCGCGTGCCGTGATCCCGATGCATTACTTCAGCCCCAAGGGCATTTTGAAAATCGAGCCGGTGGAGACCTTCTTGAACCGCATTCCCGCAGAACGGGTCACACGGGTCGGGGACAGCAGTCTGGAACTGACAGCCGATATGCTGCCGGCCGTTGGACAGCCGCCGCATATTTGGGTGTTGGAACAGTCGCGCTAACGGCCCCGGCGATGATCCTGACGCCCCCGGTTTACCAGCGAAACATGCGCCTGATCGGTCAGTCCGATCAGGGGGGGCGGCCCGATGCGGTGCAACTCATGGTGCATCGCGGTCATGCCTACGTCGGACATATCTTTTCCAACGGCTTCAGCGTCATCGACGTCCGCGATCCCAAAAGCCCGCAGACTGTGGCCTATATCCCTGCGCCTGCGAACACCTGGTGTCTGCACCTGCAAACCCATGACGACCTGCTCTTGGTGATCCACAACAAGAACATGTTCGCCCAAGCCGATATGGTGGACGAAAAGGCCTATTATAAGGGCAAGGTGGCGCAGCATGCCGCGGGCACCCAAGACTGGTCGGCGGGTATGGCGGTCTACGACATCTCGATCCCCGCTCAGCCGCGCCAGATCGGCTTTATGCCGGTGCAGGGCAGCGGCCTGCACCGGATATGGTACACAGGCGGGCGATGGGCCTATGCCTCGGCCATGCTGGATGGGTTTACCGATTACATCCTGATCACCATCGACATGGCCGATCCCGCCAAACCCGTCGTGGCCGGCAAGTTCTGGCTGCCCGGCATGAACGCGGCAGCGGGAGAGGTGCCGAACTGGCCCCTGCCGCAGGGCCGCTTCGGCCTGCACCACCCCATCGTGCACGGTGACATCGCCTATTGCGCTTGGCGCGATGCTTGTCTTGCGATTGTTGATGTGTCTGACCGCACAGCGCCCAAACTGATCGCGCATAAGGTCTGGTCACCGCCTTTCGGCGGAGGGACGCACAACGCCCTGCCCCTGCCCAAGCGCGGCCTATTGGTGGTGGCCGATGAAACTGTTCTTGACCATGGCGAGGATGGCATCAAGCCGATCTGGATCATGAACAATCAGGTGCAGGGCAACCCAATCCCGATTGCAACCTGCCCGCCGCCGAACGACCGGGACTATCACGCTGTTGGCGGCCATTTCGGTCCGCACAACATCCACGAAAACCGACCCGGCACCTTCGTGAGTGAAGATTTGATCTTCGCGACCTATCAGAACGCCGGGGTGCGTGTCTTTGACATCCGCGATCCTTTCCGACCGACAGAGGTGGGCGCCTGCGTTCCGCCGCCCCCCGCCCGGATGGTCGATCCGCGCCCGAACCGCGCGCCCGTGCTGCATTCTGCAGATGTCCACGTTGACGCAGCAGGATTGGTCTATGCGACGGACTTCAACGCTGGCCTGTCGATCATGGAGTTTCTCGGTTAAGCCCCGACCGTGTAATGCGCTGTTCGGCCCGTTTGTAATAGCGTTCCAGCGCCTCGGCGGTCGTGTTCAGATGGCGTCCGCTTTCGCTGCCTTCCGGAATGACAATACCCAAATACAGCACGTCAATCAGGAACAGCTGGCTGATGCGGCCTTCCAGAAAGTCGCCAAAGAGCGGCACCGAAGGCGTCGAAGATTGGCCCGTCACCAGCACCGTTTCCGCCGCCTGCCCCACCTCGCTGGACGCTTCACTGGTGATTGCCAGGGTCATGGCCTTGTTGTCACGGGCCAGGCGCAGCGCATTGGCCACATTCTGCGTGGTCCCTGTGTGGGAAATCCCGATCATCAGGCAATCTGGCCCCATGTTCGCGGCCACGACGATCTGAGTATAGCCGTCGCTGTAGGACGCAGCATCAAGCCCTGCTTTCATGAACAGGTGCGCCGCCTCGTCGCAAATCGCTGCCGCCCCACCGCAGCCAACCAGCACGATCTTGCGCGCCGACTGGATCATCGCAAGGCAGCGGTCCAGACGTTCGGTATCAAGGTTCGCCTGTGTTGACAGGATCGCCGCAGACAACAGTTCGGCAAGTTTTGCACTTGTCGAAATCAACGTATCTGTCGGGTCAAGCTCGGTCGGAATGTTCACAATGCCCGACCGCTGCACAGCGCCTTCCGCCATCGACAGCTTGAGATCCGAAAACCCGGAATACCCCAGCGCGCGGCTGACACGGCTGATCGTCGCCTCGCTCACGCCCAGTATCTTGGCAAGGGAGGTGATCGAATGGCTCATCCGCTTGTCGGCGTTGTTGCGCAGATAATCGGCCACAATCTGCTCGGACGGCCGCAGCTTGTCATAACGGTCCTGAACCCGCCGAAGAAGTCCGCCTTGCGCGAGGGCAACATTGTCCATGTGTCTGCCTTTGTTAGTTCCTCTGTACCATAGACCGCGACAGCTGCGGCGTGAAGTTATTTTCACGGCCAAGGTTTCCTTGCAAATACCTGTCCCAAAACCCCTCACGCGCCCGCCAGCAGCCCAACCTTCCGGCCAAACGCGCCAAGGAATTTCGAACCTTGCAAAAAATTTTCTCGACAGCCTCAAATCAACTGCCTATAAGAAATCATCAAAATAACCTGTACTTGCTCGGAATCACGAAGAGGAAAAAAGGCCATGGGTGATGCAAAGCCAGTCGCGAATGCACCATCGCGCGAGATTCTGGAGAAAATTTTCCGCACTGCCTACAAAATCCGCGTGTTCGAGACCGAAGGCATCAAACTTTACCGGCAGGGTCTGATTCGTGGGTACTTCCACCCCTACCTTGGGCAAGAAGGCATCGCCACCGGCGTCTGCGCGGCACTCAAGGAAGGCGATTACATCGCCTCCACCCATCGCGGCCACGGACATTGCATCGCCTGGGGTGCCGACGTCAAAAAGATGGTCGCAGAATTGCTGCAAAAAGAGACCGGCTACTGCAAAGGCTACGGCGGTTCGATGCACATTGCCGACATCAAGACCGGGAATCTTGGTGCCAATGGCATCGTCGGAGCGGGCATTCCTTTGGGTGTCGGTGCGGCTCTGGCCAATCAGGTGCGCGGATCGGATGCGGTCACGGTCACCTTCACGTCAGACGGGGCGTCCAACAATGGCACCTTTATGGAAAGCCTGAACCTCGCCGCGATCTGGGACCTCAAGTTCATTCTTGTGGTCGAGAACAACCAATACGCCGTCTCGACCAAGATCGAAGAATCAACGCGGGAGACCGACCTTTACAAGCGCGGCCTGGCCATCGGCGTGGAAAGCCATCAGGTGGACGGCAACGACCCGCTTGCCGTTTACCGCATGACTCAAGAGGCGGTTGAAACCTGCCGCAAGGGCAAGGGCCCGGTCCTGATCGAGGCGGTCACGTTCCGTCACATGGGTCACCATGTGAACGATCCCGGCAAGTACATGCCCGAGGACAAGCTGGCGCATTACAAGTCGCGTGATCCGGTCGACAGGGCGCGCGCCGCACTCAAGGACATGACCTCGATCGCGGATGCGGAGATCACGGCCATCGAAGCCGAGATCGCCGCTGAGTTTTCCGCAGCGGTCGCGTTCTCGATCGCCAGCCCGGAAGTCTCGGCTGAATCCTTCGCGGCTTTCGCCGCTGATTACTGACACGGATCGAAAGAGGGAAAACCCATGCGCGAATTGATGTACCGCGAGGCGCTGCGCGAAGCGCTTGACGAAGAGATGGCCCGCGATCCGTCCGTTTTCATTATCGGTGAAGGGATCGCCGAACGGGGCGGCTCTTACAAGGTGACCGAAGGGCTGTTGGCCAAATACGGCCCCGGCCGCGTGCGCGACACACCGATCGCCGAAGCGGGCATGATCGGCGTGGGCGTGGGCGCCGCCATCGCCGGGGCACGCCCAGTGGTTGAAATCCTTTATGTCGATTTTGCCATGCTTGGCATGGACATGATCGTGAACCAAGCCGCAAAGTTCCGTCTCATGACCGGTGGCGAAGGGCGGGTGCCCTTCATCATGCGCACGCAGGGCGGTGCCGGTGGCGGGGTGGCGGCCCAGCATTCGCAATCGCTGGAGGCGCTGTTTTACCACATCCCCGGGCTGCGCGTGGTCATGCCCTCTACCCCCGCCGATGCCAAGGGCCTGTTGAAATACGCCCTGCGCCAAGATGATCCCGTGATGTTCCTTGAACACAAGCACCTTTACATGAACAAGGGCATGGTGCCCGAGGGCGAGCATATCGTCGAATTCGGCAAAGGTGACATCAAGCGCGCTGGCAGCGATGTCACCGTGGTGGCGTGGTCCAACATGATCCCACGCACGCTGGAAGCCGCCGAAGAACTGGCAGCGGAGGGCATCTCGGTCGAGGTCATCGACCCGCGCACGCTGGTGCCACTGGACAGGGCCATGATCCTGAATTCGGTCGCCAAAACGCGCCGCTGTGTGATTGTTCAAGAAGCCAACCGCCGCGGCGGCGTGGCATCCGACATCTCGTCGATCATCATGGAAGAGGCGTTCTGGCATCTGGACGCCCCGGTTGAAATCGTTGCCGGTCTGGACGTTCCAATTCCGTTCAACCTTGCGCTGGAACAGGCCAGCGTGCCGCAGAAACCCGGCATCAAGGCCGCGATCCGGCGCGCGCTGCATCTGGGACCTGCCGCTATGGCGGCGGAATAGGCGCGGCCATGTCCTTGCATGTCCTTGAAAAGCTTGTCGCCACCAATCCCGACTCCGAGGTGTGGTGGGACAGTTCTCCGCTTGTGTTCGAAACGTGGAAACGTGCAACCCTTGGGCAAGCTCCGGATGCCAAGCGGGCCGTTTGGCAAAGGCAGCTTTCCCGTCTGTTCGATCCTGCCCGCGCCGCAGAAGGCGAGATGGGCTTTGGTGGCGTCACCACCAATCCGCCGCTCTCTTTGCAGGCGATTCAGAACGATCCCGCGTTCTGGATGCAGGAGATCCGCCGTATCGCTGCCGAAAACCCCGGCGCTGATGTCGAGCGCATCTATTGGCTGACCTATCTGGAAACCGCTCGTTGCGGGGCGCAAATGACATTGCCTGTCTACCACGCCTCAAACGGGCGGCGCGGGCATGTGTCGGGACAGGTCGATCCGCGGTTTGTCAGCGATTACGACCGGATGCTTGCACAGGGTCTGGAACTCGCGGCGCTTGCGCCGAACCTGATGGTCAAGATCCCGGGGTCCGCCGAAGGTTACCGCGTGATCGAGGAATTGACAGCGCGCGGCATATCGACCAACAACACCACCTCGTTCACCGTGCCACAGTATATGGCCTGTATGGCCGCCGTGTCGCGCGGGCTTGACCGGGCCAAAGCGGCCGGTCTGGACCTGTCGCGTTGGCGCTCGGTAATCACGCATATGTCGGCCCGCTTGGGCAATGTGGGTGATCTGAAAGCACAGGCCGAGGCGCGGGGGATCACGCTGACACCTGACGAGATCATTGACGCCGAAATGGCGGTGATGAAACGCGCCTATCATCACGGGCGTGCCACCGGGCATCCATCCAAGATGCTGCAATGCTCGATGCGCGTCATTGATGACGGCACCACCGCACATAGCCGCCACATCGCCGACCTTGCGGGGGGGGATGTCGTTTATACCTGCCCGCCCGGCTACATCGCGCAACTGATGCAGGCCGAAGACCGTCTGCCTCCGTTCGATGCCGGCGCGATTGACCGCGAACCTGATGCGGCCCTGATCGCCAAACTGCGACAGCTGCCCTATTTCCGGCAAGCCTATGATTTCGATGGCATGGCCCCGGAAGAATTCAGCCAGTTCGCGGCTTTCGCAACCACGGCCACCGAATTTGCTGCCGCCACCCGCAAAACTGTCGATTTCGTCGCCCGCGCGATGGAAGACCGACAGATGCGCGTGGCCTGAAAGAAAGAGAAGAGCATGGCCCAGCCCATTCTGGTTCCTCAGGTCGGTCAGGATCTGACCGAAGCCAAGATCGTCGAACTGCATGTCAAACTTGGCGACCGCGTCAAAAAGGGCGATCTGGTCGCTGTCGTGGAAAGCGAAAAGGCCAGCTTTGAGGTGGAAGCCTTTGCAGAAGGCGTGGTCATCAGTCTGCCCTATAAGGTGGATGACTGGGCCACGGTGCTGGAGCCCTTGATGCTGCTGGGCGCCGAAGGCGAGGTTGTCGAGGTGGCCGCGAAAGCGTCAGCATCGGCAGTCGCACCGGCACAGCCCGCTCCCGCAGCCATTACACCTCATCCGGCAATCGCAGTCGTCGCAACCGCTGTTCCCGCAGCATCCCCCCAACCTGCGCTTGGTGGCTTGCGGTCGTCCCCGGCGGCACGGGTTGCCGCCGCCGATAAGGGCGTCGATATCGCCCGCGTCGCGGGGTCCGGTCCGGCAGGTGCGGTTGTTTTGCGCGACATCACCGCTGTCGCCGCGGCACCTCGATCTTCGGGTCTTGCGCTGCGGACGTTGCAATCCGGCGCGGGAACGCCGGTGGTTTTCATCCACGGCTTTGGTGGCGACCTCTCGGCATGGCGCCCATTGGTTGGACGCATGGCACCCGGCCTGCCCTTCATGGCGCTCGACCTGCCGGGACATGGCGCATCAAAGGCACATCAGGTCACCAGTTTTGACGACATGGTCACCGCTGTTGGCGATGCGTTGCGCGCGCAGGGTATGCCTCTGCACCTTGTCGGCCACTCGGTCGGCGCTGCCGTCGCGACGGCCCTGACTGCGCGGGGCGATCTGGACATCCGCTCGCTCACGCTCTTGTCTCCGGCGGGGCTTGGCCCAGCCGTGGACGGTGCTTACGTCGACGGTTTCCTTGCGGCCCAGTCCGAGGCGGCGCTTGCTGCATGGATGCGCCGTCTTGTGCATGATCCAGCAAAGCTTGCGCCGGTTCTGGTGCGGGCAACCCTTTCTGCGCGTGACGATGCCGCCCTTGTCCCGGCCCAGCGCGCCGCGGCACGCGCCTTGTTCGAGGGCAGCACGCAGTTGTTCTCGACCGCTGCGGCGCTAGCCGCCTATCACGGACCCTGCACTGTGATCGTTGGCCGCGAGGATGCAATCCTGTCTGCCCAAGACGTTGCGGCCAACACGCCGCCGCAAGCGGCCCTGCACCGTTTGCCGAATGTCGGCCACCTGCCACAACTTGAGGCGACGGATCTGGTCGTCAGGCTGATCGACCGCACTTTGCGCGCGGCGGGCTGAGCCTTGCCCGCCCCCTATGACCTTTTGATCCTCGGCGCAGGCCCCGGTGGCTATGTCGCGGCCATCCGCGCCCGACAACTTGGGCTGAGCGTCGGGTTGATCGAACGCACTCATTTGGGGGGCATCTGCCTGAACTGGGGCTGTATTCCGACCAAGGTCATGCTGAAAGGCACCGATGTTTTGGACAGCGCCCGCCATGCCGAACGCTTCGGACTGGCCCCCCTGTCGCCTGAGATCAACCCCAGCAGCCTGATCGCCCGCGCGACCGAGGTCAGCGGACACCTTGGTCAAGGGGTGGCCTACCTTCTGAAAAAGAACAATGTTGACCTGATCTGGGGCGATGCCCGTCTGACAGCGCCAGGTCAGGTTCAAGTGGTCAAGACCGACATCCCAGCCCCGCGCGGCGCCTTGACCGAAGGGCTTTATTCCGCCCCGCATGTGATCATTGCTACCGGTGCGCGCCCGCGCATCCTGCCGGGGCTTGAGGCTGACGGCCATCTGGTCTGGACCTATTATCAGGCCCTGCGCCCGCCCGCTGTTCCAGCGCGGTTGGTGATCGTCGGGGCGGGGGCGATCGGGGTAGAGTTCGCCTCGATCTACGCCGCGATGGGAACCGTTGTGACCTTGGTCGAACAGGCCCCGCGCATCCTGCCTGCTGAGGATGCCGAAATCGCCGGATTGATGGCAAAGGCCCTGCAAAAGCGCGGGATCACCATTCACACCGCCGTTCCGATTGCCCGCCTTGACCGTGCAGGGGACAGCGTTGCTTTGCATCTTGCGGACGGAACCGTGATCCATGCGGAGCGCTTGCTAAGTGCGGTGGGGGTCGTTCCCAATATCGACGGGTTGCAAGACCTTGGCGTTGTCCTGCGCGACGGGGCCATCCGCACCGATGCCGCCGGACGGACCAGCCTTGCCGGCCTTTATGCAATTGGTGACGTCGCAGGTCCCCCCATGCTTGCCCATAAGGCCGAGCATGACGGCATTGCCTGCGTCGAGGCGATTGCCGGTCGCACGGCACCCCATACCGCCGCGCCCATCCCCGCTTGTATCTACGCCAACCCGCAGGTTGCCTCAGTCGGCCTGAACGAAGCCGCCGCCCTATCCGCGGGGATCACACCGCGCATCGGCCGTTTCTCCTTGCGGGGCAATGGCAAGGCGTTGGTCATCGGTGCCCCTGAAGGCCTGGTGAAATGCGTGTTCGATGCAGAGACTGACCGCCTGATCGGTGCCCAGATCATCGGGCCGGACGCCAGCGAGTTGATCCACGGCCTGACCATCGCTGTCAGCCTTGGCGCAACATCGGCGCAACTGTCAGCCGTGGTGTTCCCGCATCCGACCCTGTCCGAAGCCCTGCATGAGGCCGTGCTGGCCGCCCGCGACGGCGCGATCCATGCCTGAACACGGGACGGTCCTTTTCGACCTCGACGGCACCCTTGTCGATAGCGCACCCGATCTTGCCGACGCGCTGGATGCGTTGCTGGCCGAGCGGGGTCACCCGCCTGTCGGGATTGACCACAAGCGCCGCCTGATCGGGCATGGCGTGGCCAGTCTTGTCGCCCAAGCCTTCGCTGAAAAGGGCGAAAC
>JAIYDR010000216.1 GCA_027487395.1 Rhodobacter sp.
GGACGGCGCGATAGCCCAGAGTCACCTTGTCACCATCGACCCAAGCCAGCGAGTGTTTGCGCCAATTGGCGTCATCGCGAACCGGGTGATCCTCATGCGCATGGGCCCCACGCGATTCCGTACGGGCATGGGCGCCGTAGATCGTGGCCAAGGCGTTCGGCATTAGGTTGGTCAGTTCCAGCGTCTCCATCAGGTCACTGTTCCAAACCAAGGACCGATCGGTGACCTTGATATCGGCCATGCGGCCCGCAATCGCGGTCATCTTGCGCTCACCCTCGGCCAAGGTCGCCTCAGCGCGGAACACGGCGGCGTCAGCCTGCATGGTTTTCTGCATGTCCAGCCGCAGCGCGGCGGTCGGCGTGCCCCCAGAAGCATGGCGCAGCGTGTCAAATCGCGACAGCGCCTTGTCCAACTCGGGCTTGTTCACCGGATGGTTTGCCGCCTTGGGGTCCACGATCTGCCCCGCGCGGATCGCGGCAGCGCGGCCAAACACCACGAGGTCGATCAGAGAGTTCGATCCCAACCGGTTCGCGCCATGCACAGAGGCACAGCCCGCCTCACCCACAGCCATCAGACCGGGGAAGACCGCATCCGGGTTTTCAGCGGTGGGGTTCAGCACCTCACCCCAATAGTTCGTCGGGATACCGCCCATGTTGTAATGCACGGTCGGCAGCACCGGGATCGGTTCTTTGGTCAGATCCACGCCCGCAAAGATGCGCGCCGATTCCGAAATCCCCGGCAAGCGCAGGTCCAGCGTCTCTTTCGGCAGGTGGTTGAGGTGCAGGTGGATATGATCCCCCTGCGCGCCGACACCCCGGCCTTCGCGGATTTCCAGCGTCATGCAGCGGCTGACATAGTCACGCGGAGCCAAATCTTTGTAATGCGGCGCGTAGCGTTCCATGAAGCGTTCGCCGTTGGCGTTGGTCAGATAACCACCTTCGCCCCGCGCACCTTCGGTGATGAGACAGCCCGAGCCATAGATGCCGGTCGGGTGGAATTGCACAAACTCCATATCCTGAAGCGGCAAGCCCGCCCGCGCCACCATCCCGCCACCGTCGCCAGTGCAGGTATGGGCTGAGGTCGCGCTGAAATAGGCGCGGCCATAGCCGCCGGTCGCCAGCACCACCATCTTGGCGTTGAACACATGCATGGTGCCGTCATCCAGCTTCCATGCCACCACACCGGTGCAAGTGCCGTCCGTGATGATCAGATCAATCGCGAAATACTCGATAAAGAATTCCGCGTTGTTCTTAAGCGATTGGCCATAAAGCGTATGCAGGATCGCGTGCCCCGTGCGGTCCGCCGCAGCACAGGTGCGCTGCACCGGTGGGCCTTCGCCATATTCGGTGGTGTGGCCGCCAAAGGGGCGCTGGTAAATCTTGCCCTCTTCGGTGCGGGAAAACGGCACGCCGTAATGTTCCAACTCATAGACCGCCTTTGGGGCCTCACGCGCCAGATATTCCATCGCGTCGGTATCGCCCAGCCAGTCCGACCCTTTGACGGTGTCGTACATGTGCCATTGCCAGCTGTCGGGGCCCATATTGCCAAGGCTCGCCGCGATGCCGCCTTGGGCCGCCACCGTGTGCGACCGCGTCGGGAAGACCTTGGTCACGCAGGCGGTGCGCAGGCCCTGTTCGGCCATGCCAAGCGTGGCGCGCAAGCCCGCACCCCCCGCACCCACGACAACCACGTCATAGTCGTGCACTTCATAAGGATAGGCAGTCATATCGAACCCTTCAGAGCGCGATGCGGACAAGAGCGTAAAGCCCCGTCGCCATCACGGCATAGGACAGCGAGAGCGCGCCAATCATCAGCGCGTGGCGCGTCGCGCCATGAGAATAGTCCTCGATCATGGTCTGGGCACCGGCGGCGAAGTGGCGCATGCCCACCACCAGCACAAGACCGGTCAAGATCGCGGGAAACGGACGGGCAAAGGTGGCCAGCACTTGGTCATGCCCCTGCCCCAAGGCAGAGCCGAAGATATAGACCCAAAACGGGATCATGATCGCCAGCGCGATAGAGGACACATGCATGAACCACATGTGCTGCGTGCCAGAGCGGGCCGAACCCCGGCCCACGGCGCGCTTGCGGTCGGTCAGATAGCGCATCTTCGCCCCCTTACACGATGACGATGGTCAGCAGGGTCAGCACGACCGAGCCAATGATGACGGCCCAGCCCAGCTTTTCCGCGGTCGGGATGTCCAAGCCACGGCCAGAGTCGAAAATCCAGTGCCGCACGCCGGCAAGATAGTGATACCACAGCGCCCAAGCCGACAGCGTGAACACCAGATCGCCGAACCACGAGGTGACCACCGCATCGGCAAAGGCGAAATACTCCGCCGAGGTAGCCGCCGCCAGAAGCCACCACACCGCCAAAACCGTGCCAACGATCAGCCCGTTGCCGGTGATCCGTGTCAAGATCGAGGTGATCGAGGTCAGTTGCGGGCGGTAATAGGGCCCAATCATGAATGGGGAGAGGGGTCTTTCGACCCGCTTTTGTTCGGCCATCTCGGTTCCCTTCGCCGCTGGCATCCCCGTTACAACGGCCGGGGCGCGCATCGCTTTATTTGAAACCCTGAATAACGGCTTTTGTGCCCAAGTCACGCGCCCAGACGCCGCAGTTGCACAATGTTTGCGGTAACGGCGGGAAAAATGCAGCATTGTGATCACGAATTTTCAGCGCGTGATCACAGCCATACAACTGTAGACCAAAGCAACCGACTCAGAGCAGGCTATTGGTTGTAGGCGACATCCATCGCCCATTCGGTGATTTCGGTGCACATCGTCACACCAACCACCGATGGATCGTAGAAGGCATTCGCCTCACCGCAAGAAGCCAAGGTTATCGTCAAGTCTTGCGGCAGGCTGAGGAGTGAGTTCAGATAATCCACCTCTTCGACCAGCATCGCGGCAAAGGGGTCATCCTCCGGGTCAGGCCCTTCCCAGATCAGCGAGCTTCCTGCTCCCGCCCGATATGCCCTATCTAGGAATGGGCCCCACGATCGGTTCGCGAGGTCAAATTCATCCGGGCAGGACATGGCGCGATCTTCTGGCAGGCCGAGTTCGATGGCTACCGCCTCGCGCGTTTCGGGGGATGCGCCGTACCACAGGCAGACATAGGTAAAGTACCGCCGATCATCCGGCGAGTGGACGCCATAATTAAGCTGCATCTCACCCGATGTCATTGTTTCCGACGCACTGGCCGCCCAGAAGGCCGCCGTGGCCCGCAGCTTTGCTTCCGACGATTCTTCGTCCCACAATTCATTGATCAACAGCGCCGACAGCACATCAGCGGCATCCTCTTCCAGCCCAAGAACCGGGGCTTGCAGGATGTCGATCAGGGCGTGACCCATTTCGTGGTAAAAGATCGACAGGACCGCATCTTGCGCCATGTAGAGTGCAGCATCCTCAGGCGAAATGTCGCCCGCATCCGCGCCGGTCTCTTCAACCGGGTCAGCGGTGTTGGTGGCTTTTGACCAGCCCTCCGCCACAGCCGGGCTAAGGGAGAGGACGATCAGGATCGGGGCGAGCAGGGCGCGGAACAATCTCAACATGGAAACAGATCATGCCACAGCCGCCCGACCGATCAAGTCGGAATCAGCGCGGCACCAGCGCCCAAACGTCTAGGTCCAGCAGAACATCGGGCAGATATCTCCCGTCCTGCCCGCGCAACGCAAAAGGCGCCGCATCCGCCCTGTTCTGGCCCGCCTTGACCGCCACCATTCGCAGGCGCAGCGCGCCGACCGTGGGGTTGGTGGTTTCAGCTTTGTCCAGCACCTCCGACCAAGCCTTGACGGTGTCACCCGCAAAACAGGGATTGGCATGCGCGCCCGCGTTCAGTGCGACGATCATCTGCGCATTGGCCAAGCCATTGAAAGACAGCGTCCGCGCCAAACTGATGATATGACCGCCATAAATCAACCTCTTGCCATCCTCGCGGAAGGTGGCGTCGAAATGCACCTTGGCGGTGTTCTGCCACAGCCGCGTGGCCTGCATATGTTCGGATTGTTCAACGGTAATGCCATCAACATGGTCAATCTGTTCGCCAATGTCATAATCAGAAAAGCGGTGACGTTCCCCTGCCAGAGCGAAATCATAGTCGGCAAAGGTCAAGCCGGACGGGATCACCAGCGATGCCGGGTCCACCACCGCCGACAGGTCCGGCACATGGCTCGCCGGCGCTGGCGCATCAACGCGGCGTTTCCGCACCATCACCCATCGCACATAGTCCAGCACCGTTGCCCCGTGCTGATTGATCCCCCGCGTCCGCACCCAGACCACGCCTGAGGTGCCGTTGGAGTTTTCCTTCAACCCAATCACAGTCGATTCAGACCGCAACGTATCGCCCGTCCACACCGGGGCCAGCCACCGCCCCTCGGCATAGCCCAGATTGGCCACCGCGTTCAGGCTGATGTCGGGTACCGTATTGCCAAAGACGATGTGAAACGCCGCCAGATCATCC
Source organism: Rhodobacter sp. (assembly GCA_027487395.1). Taxonomy (GTDB): domain Bacteria; phylum Pseudomonadota; class Alphaproteobacteria; order Rhodobacterales; family Rhodobacteraceae; genus Paragemmobacter. Next base: position 4,463 of record JAIYDR010000216.1, read on the forward strand.
AAAGGCGATCCCGGCAAGCCGCAGCCCCGCGCGAATTCGTCCGACGAATAGAGCGCATGCCGCACGGGATAGAGCATGTGGTAAAGCGCCCTTTCCCCGCCAGAAACCGTGCGCGGCACGGCATGGATGATGGTTTCGCCGAGGGTGTAATCCTCGAAGAAGCGACCGGGATTGGTTTTCATACTCTCACCTTTACGATTACCCCCCGGCAGGCGGGCCAGCCGCCGGGGGGCAGGATTTTACTGTTCGCCCAGCTTGATGTCGGGCGTGTAGGTGCCGGGGGCCTCTTTCACCACGGCTTGACCGCAGCGCATGACCCCGCGGGCGGCGTCAAAGGCATAGGTGGGTGCACCGTGAAGCTCCCACCCTTTGTTCAGAGCCGCCGTGACCTTGTGACAAAAGGTTGAGGTGTCGTCGTCGGACAGGAACCGGTAAAGCCTCATCCCCTCACCCCCAAGGCTGATAGCCCACCCAATTGTGCAGGCCCATCACCAGTCCGGTGACGACCAGCGCGCCGACAATTGCGGCCCCCTCTTTCCACACAGGCTGCGGCGCGGGGCGGGTCCAGTTCGGCTCTGCCCGGTTGATCAGGATGACCGACACCACCGCCCAGGCCAGCAACCCGCCGAACAGCACGAAAGAGGGCAGATCGCCATTCACCAGAAGATGCGACACAGCCCAGACCTTGACCGCCGTCAATTGCGGATGGCGAATGCGGCGGGTGAGCGCGGTTTTCAGCCCCGACGCCGCATAAAGGTAAAACGCCAGCAGCATCAAAAGGTTGTTGATGCCGACCAGCGCCGGATTTCTGCCCCACCAGATCGGTCCATCAGCCCACTTGTAGCCATAATACATCGCAACGATCGACAGTAGGATCAGCACCGTCGTCAGCAATTTGCCACGATCCCCCAATCGGGCGCGGGCATCCGGGGCGATCCGTTTGAACAGATGCGCGCCGGTCCAAAGCACTAGTCCAAGAATAAGTAGCGTCACGGGCAGAACCTCCTGCTGGCTGCGTCAGGTCGTACCCTGCCCTTATTCGACCAGCGCCGCAATTGCCCGTGCCTTGGCAAGCGTCTCCTGCGCCGCTACGACATGCAAGTTTTCCACGATGTGTCCATCGACCACCGCAACACCCTGCCCCGACGCCTGCGCCGCATTGAATGCCTCGATCTGGCGTTGGGCAAGGGCGACCTCATCGCCCGAAGGCGCAAAGACCGCATTGGCGATGTCCAGTTGTGCGGGATGGATCAGCGTCTTGCCATCAAAGCCCATGTCGCGGCCTTGCTCGCATTCGGCGCGCAACCCCGCCTCATCCCTGAACGCGTTATAGACACCATCGACGATCACCCGCCCATGCGCCTTGGCCGCCAGCAGGCACAGCCCCAACCCCGCCTGCAACGGCAGACGGTCGGCGCGGGAACGACTGCCGATGTCCTTGGCCAGATCATTGGTCCCCATCACCATGCCGTGCAAACGCGGATGCGCGGCAATCGCAGCAGCGTTCAGCATCCCCAGCGCGGTTTCCATCATGGCCCAAAGCGGCTTGTCGCCGGTGATCGCAGCCACGACATCCAGATCGGCGGGGGAGTTCACCTTGGGGATCAGGAGGACATCGGCCTGAGGGTGGTTGGCAAAGGCCAAGGCATCCGCGCGCCCCCAAGCGGTCTGCAACCCGTTGATCCGCACGATCCGCATACGGGCGCCATAGTCGGTATCGGTGAGTTCCTTTGCCAAAGTGACACGTGCGGCAGTTTTTTCCGCCGGGGTGACCGCATCCTCAAGGTCAAAGATGATCGCATCCGCCGCAAGTTCCCGTGCCTTTTCCAACGCCCGTTCCTTGGAGGCGGGGATATAAAGCACCGAACGGAAGGGGCGGACCTGCGGCATGATTCTACTCCAGCAACAATCTTTCGTTATGGACACCGCTTTTGGCATATCCGGCAAGAGTGGATTTGCTGCAGTGCAGAAAAAATCCGCGCCGCTTTGCCGCATACCGTCGCTTCATGCCATAGGCCCGATCTCCGTCAGGCGATGCCAGCTGCCCCGTCCCAAATCAGCTTGACCGAAACCAAAAGCAGCGCCCATGTCACCAATTTGAAAAACAACACCTCAGGCAGCACCCGCACCAACCGCACACCCACAAAAACCGCCATCGCCGCCACGGGCATCAGCAACACCGAGACATGCAGGTTTTCCGCCGAAAACTGGCCCAGCGCCCAATAAGGGATCAGTTTGACCGCGTTGATGATCGCGAAAGCGATGGTCGAGGTTCCGGCAAACACCGTCTTCGTCATCTTCAACGGCATGGTATAGACCTGATAGGGTGGCCCGCCGGAATGACTGACGAAACTCGTGAACCCGGTAATCACCCCCCAAAACAACCCGCGCGGCACATCGGCGGGCCGGGCGGGGGCGTCCTTTTTCCGCCGTAGGAGCAGATTCAGCGCAAAGATCAGCCCGATAAAGCCGACC
>JAIYDR010000243.1 GCA_027487395.1 Rhodobacter sp.
ACCTTGGCCGCGCAGATGCGGCAAGAGGATCATCAACCCCAGATAGGCCGCTTTCGCATCCGGGAAACCAAAGGACAATTCCGCCAGACCGGACAAACGCCCATTGGCGAACAGGCCAAGATGGCGTTGCCGTGCCGGATCATGGCCGGGAGGGCCATCGGTGAAATAGTCTTGCGCCGCCGTCGGGCCGGGGGCGGCCCCTTCGGCCATCAGCCAGTAATCCGCCGCTTCGGTCAAAAATGCGGTGACGGCGGGCAGGTCTTGATCTGGGGTCAACAGGCGCATGGTCATGGATGGTGAACCTTCAAAACCTCCAACGCCACCGCGCCGCCCGGTTTGCGCCACGTCACCACATCACCTACTTGCGCCCCGATCAGCGCGCGGGCCAACGGAGATTGCGGCGCGATGCGGCCTGCGGTGGCGTTTGCCTCATCCTCGCCAGTGATCTGATAGCGGGTTTCGCGGCCATCGGCATCCGCCACGGTGACGATCAGGCCAAAGGCAACCGCGTCCAGCGGTTGGGCAGCGGGATCGATCACGATAGCGCTGCGCAACCGCGCCTCGAGATAGCGGATGTCACGTTCCGCCGCCGCCTCGGGCAGTTTGTCCAGCCTGTCAGGGCGGGCGCGCAGGGTGGAAAGGTCGGCTTGCCGTGCCTGCAACTTCGCTTGCAAATCGGCAAGGCCAGTGGGTGTGACGTAGTTCGGATGGGCTGATATCGGCAGATCGGGCAGCGGGTCCAGCGATCCGTCGCCTTCCTTCACAAAGGCGCGGCTCATGGCACGATCACCTCAAGCGGGTCATAAAGTGTGATATCGCCCCAAGCAGCGCGGGGCAGTAGGCCCGGTTTGAAGCGAATACGTCCAAACTCCAGATCGGCACGCGAAAAGAAGGCGCGGTCCGTGACCACACCTTCAGGGTCTTGCCAGCTTGGGTCGATTTGTCCGCCTGCGATTGTGCAGTGAAAGAACAACTCGACCTGATGAAAGCCAGTTTTGGGGTCGTGGAATTCATTCACCAAGGCTGGAGCACCGACGGCGATAGTCAGGCCGGTTTCTTCAAACACTTCACGCGCCAGATTGTCGGGCAGCGAGGAACCGGCGTGCACGCCCCCCCCCGGCGCACACCACAGGTCCGACCGGCCGCCGGGGTAGGCATTGACCAACAAAAGCCGATCCTGATCCAGGATCAGCGCGCGGGTGGCAAGGCGGGGGCTGCGGTGCGACATGGGGCCAAGCTGACCAAGAGCTGTAGAATTGTCCAGATGGGGGCGGTGCGAACAGCCCCTATTGGCTTATGCTGGTTGCGGCAAACCAAGACGGCCATTGCGTTCTGACCAGAGCAGATAGGACGAAGCCCCGGCAATCAGCACGATCCCCAGCCAAAAGCTGCCCTCGGGTGCGAAACCCAAGACCAGCCAACTGACGGCGATGTTGGAAAACAGCTTCAGATCATCAAAGGGCTGTACAAAGGCCGCATCCGCCGCCGCATAAGACAAGGTCAGGAAGTGTTGGGCGAAGTACATGATGACGCCCCCGACCAGCAGCAGCCACAAGATATTCCCCGTCGGCCATTCAAACCCCGCATGGGCCGAGAAGAGAAAGTTGACAGGTGTCAACAACACCAAAAGCCACATGGTGATCGAGGTTTGGGGTTCCTCTGCCGTTAGCCGCTTGGTGATCAGCGAGGCTCCGCCCCATGTCACCGCCGCTGCAATCGGGTAAAGCAGCGATAGGGTAAAGCCATTCTCCCACGGACGCAGCAGCACCATGGCCCCGGCAAACCCCAGGCTTGCGGCGATCCAGCGGTTGGGGGTGACCCTCTCGCCCAAGAGTGTCGCCGCGCCGATCATCACGAAGAAGGGCGAGGTCATCACCAGTGCGATCACATGCCAGGGCGCCATCCCGGTGGCGAAGGCTTGGGTGAATGCCTGCACGCCAAGGACAGACATCAGCACCCGTGCAATGTGCAGAAACGGATGTTTGGTCTGCATCCCCTTCAGCCCGTGTTTCCAGATGAAGGGCAGCGAAAACAGGCTGGCGATCAGATATTGCCAAAAGGCATCGGACTGCGGTTTGAACCCCATCTTATAGGTCACGGTCCAGGTCACGGCATTGGCCAGCGCAAAGCTGATCCCCGCCAGAACCATGAAAAGCGCGCCTTTCAGCGGCGCGGGTTGGGACTGAGTCATGTGCGTCTCCTTTCAAGACCACGCGTCAGTCAGGGGAAATCGAGGTGTGCTCCCGCGGCCCCGCCAAAGGCAGGGACAGGCGCGCGGCTCTTTCTCTTGCATCCGGACTGTGACCGTCGGCCCCGGAGTTTCACCGGATCTGCTGACCCTTTGCCCAAGGACAAAGGCGCTCGCGGGCTGTACCGCCGGTGGGGAATTCCGCCCCGCCCTGAGAAGTTATGTTCACATGCCGGAACTGTGACCGACCCTTGGGTTCTATGCCTGCGGTTGAGGCTTCGCAAGTATAGCCTCGGTGCGTGCAATGGGGTTCCACTGTGCATCCGAGTCGCAGCACAGGGGGCAGACGCATGACGGAACGCGGCTTTTACGGCACGGTCGCTAAGACGGTGTCGCGCTGGTGCGGGCGGCCTTCGACGTTTTCACTGGCGGTGGGGGTGATCTTGGTTTGGATCGTCACCGGGCCGATCTTTGGCTTTTCCGACACGTGGCAGTTGGTGATCAACACCGGGACGACCATCATCACCTTCCTGATGGTGTTCCTGATCCAAAACACCCAGAACCGTGACACGGCGGCGATTCAGTTGAAGCTGGACGAATTGATCCGCGCGACCAATGGCGCGCATAACGCGCTGTTGGACCTTGAGGAGTTGGAGGAATCCAAACTTGAGGCGTTTCGTGCTCGCTACGAAAAGCTTGCTGCTGTCGCTCGCCTGCGGCTGGAGCGGGGAGAAACCGATACGGACACGCCAGACGCCTGATTTCTTGCGCCAAAGGGGTCAGCTGATGCCACGGGTGATGCGGTTGACATGGCCCATCTTGCGGCCGGGGCGGGCCTCGGCCTTGCCGTAAAGATGCAGGGCCGCGTTGCGTTCTTTTGCAATCGCAGGCACGCGCAGCACATCATCGCCGATCAGGTTTTCCATCACCACATCGGCATGGCGGCTGCCATCGCCCAAGGGCCAACCCGCCACGGCGCGGATATGCTGTTCGAACTGGTCCACTGCGCAGCCGTTCTGCGTCCAATGGCCAGAATTGTGCACACGGGGGGCGATCTCATTCACGATCAAGCCTTGCCGCGTCACGAACAACTCCACCCCCATGACCCCGACATAATCCAGCGCGTTCAGGATGCGCGCGGCCAGCAGGATGGCATCTGTGCGCTGGCTGGGCGACAGGCGGGCAGGGACCGTGGTGGTGGACAGGATGCCGTCCTTATGCACATTCTCGCCGGGGTCATAGCAGGCGACCGATCCATCCAGACCGCGGGCCGCGATCACGCTGACCTCATGGGAAAAGTCGATGAAGCCTTCCAGCACCGACGGCGCGCCCATCATGCTGGCATGGGCGGGGACGGCATCCTCCGCGCTCGGTAGGCGGGCCTGACCTTTGCCGTCATACCCTAAACGCGTGGTCTTTAGGATGGCAGGCGTGCCAACCAGTGCAATGGCGGCATTCAGGTCGTCCAATGTCTGCACCGCGGCATAGGGGGCGACGGTCAGGCCCAGTCCGGTCAGAAAGTCTTTCTCAAGGATGCGGTCTTGCGACACCGCCAATGCGCGGCGGTTGGGGCGGATTGGGCGGATGGCATCAAGGACGTCCAGCGCCTCAGCGGGGATATTCTCAAACTCATAAGTCACGACATCGACCGCTTCGGCAAAGGCGCACAGGGCGGTCAGATCGTCGTAGGCAGCGGTCGTCACTTGGTCGGCGACATGGCCTGCGGGAGGGTTGGCGCCGGGGTCAAAGACATGGGTGCGAAACCCCAGCCGCGCGGCCGCGACGGACAGCATCCGCCCCAATTGCCCGCCGCCCAGAATGCCGATGGTCGCGCCGGGGGAAAGCATATCAGTCATCGCTGGGGTCTTCCGGGATCGAGGCAGATAGGGCATCGCGCCACGCATCAAGGCGCGCCGCAAGGGCGGGATCAAACACGGCAAGGATGCCTGCGGCCATCAATCCGGCATTGGCCGCCCCGGCGGCGCCGATGGCCATTGTGGCCACAGGGAAACCCTTGGGCATCTGCACGATGGAATAAAGGCTATCGACACCCGACAGCGCCTTGGTCTGCACCGGGACGCCGATCACCGGGATGCGGGTCTTTGATGCCATCATGCCGGGCAAATGCGCCGCCCCGCCTGCCCCGGCGATGATGACCTTGAGCCCGCGCTCTGCCGCTGTCTTGCCATAAGTCCACAGTCGATCCGGGGTGCGATGGGCGGAAACGATCTTGGCCTCATACCCGATCCCCAATTCGTCAAGGATCAACGCTGCCTCTTTCATGGTGGACCAGTCGGACTGGCTGCCCATGATAATTCCGACGTCAACGGCCATAAACGCCCCCTGCACCTGCTGGCGCGTCTATAGAGGATTGCAGGCAAGGGGCAAGCAATTGCCGCGTCAGGCGATGATGTCCGGGATCAACTGATCCTCAATCTTCACGATCTGATCTTTCAGGGCGAGTTTTTGCTTTTTCAGACGGCGCAGCGTCAATTGATCCGGGCGACCACCGGTTTCCAGTGCGAAAATAGCCTCGTCCAGATCACGATGTTCCCGGCGAAGGACTTCCAGCCGGATACGGAGCATCTCTTCGAAGTTCAGTTCAGTGGGCGCGTTCATGGCGTCTGCTCAATTGGGTGCGGGGCTGTCGCGGCCTCGGTCTGTGTAAACAGTATAGCGATTCGCTGGCAGAACGGGAAGGAATCTGACTGTCTGGCCAAGGTTTTCACCGAGATGCAGCCACCCTTGCAGCGTTGCCGCGTGGCCCCCATATTGCATGCTGGTGGGTCGCCATATCCGGGGCCGCGCCTTTGATGTCGCTTTTAAAAAGGGCATGTCCGATGACAAAACTGACTTTTGGGGCCCACCCCTACCTCTTGGGGTTCGAACAACTGGAACGGCTGGTGGAACGCACCGCCAAGACTGCTGCCGAAGGCTATCCCCCCTTCAACATCGAAGCGGTGTCTGAAAACGCTTATCGCATCACGCTGGCCGTCGCGGGCTTCCGCGAGGATGACTTGGCGATCACGGTTGAGGACCGGCAGTTGGTGGTCCGTGGCCGTCAGGGCGAAGACACCACCGACCGCGTCTTCCTGCACCGGGGCATCGCCGCCCGCGCCTTTCACCGCAGCTTTGTGATGGCCGACGGGGTCGAGGTCGCGGGGGCCAATCTGGAACACGGGCTTTTGCACATCGACCTGCGCCGTTTGGTGCCTGAAACCGTCGTGCAGACCATTCAGATCAATTCCGGTGGGTCAAGCTCTGGCCGTATCGGACGCAAGTGAGGGGATCATCATGGACATGAAGTTCAACGGATTGCCCGAGTCTGGGCCGAAGATCGTCTATATCCGCCCCGTCGCCGTGGACGACCTGCCCGCCGAGGTTCAGGCGCACCTGAACGGGACGACGACGATCTATGCCCTGCACGACCAAGACGGCGACCGTCTGGCTTTGGTGCGTGACCGCGCGATGGCCTTCGCATTGGCAAGGCAGAACGATTTTGCGCCGGTAAACGTGCATTGAGTGGAGGCTAAACCCTTGGCGTGCCTTCTGTAAGTGGTTCTTCAGGTGTAGCTGCGAGATGGACAAGCGTTTCTGGCTGGAACTGTTTCCGGGCGTTGCGTTTGTCATTGGCAGCTATGCAGGCGGATTGTTCGTGGGTGCTGGCCTTGCCGCCTTAGCGACAGCCGGCGCAATTTGGCTGCGCTGGCGATGGGACAGAAGCTTGCCGTGGCTTGCGATGGCGATTTTCGCGCTGACTTCCGCGTTGTTACTGGCAGGTTTGGCCTTAGACGACGCGACCTTTGTCAAGGTTGCTCCGACAGTAGGATCGCTGGCCTTTGCAGCGATCATCGGTGGCGGGTTTTTTCTGCGTCCTAGCCTTTTGGAGCGGACGCTTGCCTATAGCTTACAGATGACGCGGCACGGTTGGGATGTTCTCCATCTCGTGTGGATTGCCCTGTCTGTCTTGCGCGCCGCCTTGAACGAGATTGTCTGGCGAAACGCATCGGAGTGGGCATGGACCCTTTACAACGGTCTCTCCGATTTTGCCTGGCTGGGTCTTTTCTTCTTCGTGACTTGGTTGGTGGCCCGCGCGCATTGGCAGGAGGCCGCTTGATACTGATCCGGCCCTCAGCGAGAGGGTGCAACGGAGCGATGG
>JAIYDR010000037.1 GCA_027487395.1 Rhodobacter sp.
GACCCATCAACGGCCCAGTTGCCAACCTGGAACTCAGCGCCCGCTGGCGTGCCATCCTGATTGAAGATCCGGGCTTGCACGTCCATTTCGACGTTGTCTTCGTGCAGACCATTCTGGCTCCAGACGAACAGAATCCGCCCGTCATCCAGCACCGTAGTGACCGGCGGGGATTCAACATTGCTGTCCACGATCGACGGGATTTCTACGTTCTGGCGCACAATGAACCCGGCCGTACCAACCGCAGCAGGGTTCAGGATCGAGAAGACGGGCGTATCGTTGTCCACTTCGGCGAAGTTGCGCAGGTAGCTGACCAGAACGTTGCCGTTGGGCAGCAGATCAACCGACAGGTTGTCCACGTCATAGCCGTCTGAGCCGTCAACGCCCCAAAGGCTGTCCAGATTGATCTGACCCGTGGCCGGGCTGCCATCCGCATTCATGATGCGGGCGTTCAGCTTCATCACAAGGTTGTCGTCGCCCTGCGCGCAATCGGACCAGATATACAGCACCCGGCCATCGGCCAGTTCCACGATCTTGGGCGGGGATTGATCGGTGGCGGTTTCGGTGTTGAGTTGCACCGGATCGGGGCGCGGGAAACCGTTGCTGCCGGTGCCGCCCACAGTGGTCGTGCCAGGTTGGATGTCGTTCAGGATCAGGCGGTCGTCGCCAGCCTCACCCAGCACGGTATCCGCGCCGTTGACGCCATTGATGGTGTCATTGCCCGCACCGCCGCGCACCACATCATCAACGCCATCCGCGCCGTCGATGGAATCCCCCTGCGCATCGACAAAGCCCGCGCCGATGGTGTCGGCCAAGGCCGTGCCATCCACCGGATCGGTCAGCACAAACCCGCCACCCGGGTTTGAGGCGCTGATCGGACCGGACGAGAACACGCCCGTGCCGCTGCCGTCGTAATAGCCGACCCAAGACACGGTGAAGCTGTCGTTGGAGGCGTTGTAGACAACGTTGACGTTATCCCAGTCGAAGGAATCGTTGTTCGAAATGCCGGAGTCATTGGGCAGGGTCAGCACCATCTCAGGTGTCAGACCGTTGCCGTTGGCGTCGAAAGCGCGGTACTTCAACTCCATCGTATGCGACTGGCCATCGGCCCAGACCGCAACGAAATTTCCGCTCGTCCCCAGCGCGCTGATGACAGGCGGCCCAATCCAAGGATGGTTCGGGGTGGACAGAGCATTGATCTGAATATCGGAGACAACGCTAAAGCCAGCCTGCCCCGGCGACTTGGTCGTGTCGATGATGCTGAAATTCGGGTAATCGGTCCCGCCCGTCGCATTGGTTTCGACATAGCCGACGACCACACGGCCCCCCGGCAGCGCGGTAATGGTGAAATTGTCGGTGTCGTAGAAATCACTGCCATCGACAGCCGTGTGGCCGATGCGGAATTCGTCGGTGGCGGCGGAGCCGTTTGAATTGAAGATGCGGCCCTGCAAGGTCATTGCGGCGTTGTCGTCAGAGCCGGCCTCTTTCGACCAGACGGCCATCCAGCGGCCATCGGCCAGCGCCACCATCGCCGGGGGCGATTCAACGCCGCCCGTGTCGGTCTGCTGCATCTCGATGTTATGGGCGATCACGCCGCCGGTCGGGTTCAGCAAGGTGAACACAGGCTCGTCGGTTTGCAGACCGAATTCGCCCGCCGAGCGGACATAGCCGATGATCAGGTTGCCGCCCGTCAGCTTGGTGACGGTCATATTGTCGACGTCGAAGAACTCTGTCCCGTCGACGGACCAGCCGCCCGCGGTGTATTCCGGGCCGACGGGGTTGCCGTTGGGATCAAAGACTCGCGCGCGCAGATCGACGGTGGTGGTGTTGTCGTTGAGCGCGTCGCGCGTCCAGACGAACAGGATGTTGCCATTGTCCAGCACGGTGGTCACAGGGGGCGATTCCTGTGCCGTCACATCCTCGCTTTGGATCAACACGTTCTGCGTGACGATGAAGCCCGCATTGCCGGGGGTCACCGAGGGGTTGATGATCCCAAAGACCGGCTCATCTGACCCGTCCGAGGTGTTGCGGACATAGCTGAGGATGACGTTGCCGTTGTTCAGGACATCGACGTCAAGGTTGTCCCAGTCATAGGGGTCAAAGCCATCCACCGCGACAAAGCTGTTGAGCGAGAACTGCCCCGTCGCCGCCGTGCCATCGGCATTGAAGATGCGGCCCTGCAACTCCATCGAACTGCCGTTGTCCCATGTGGCATTGTCGATCCACATGTGCAGGATGCGCCCGTCGTTCAGAACCACCGTCTTCGGCGGCGACTGATCGCCTGCGGTGATCGTGTTGATCGGGTCCAGTGTGGTGCTGCCGGTACCGGTCATGAGCGCATTCCTGTCATGGGGGCCGCCGAGAAGGGCAGGCCAAAGGGCGATTGGCAAACGGGACCGGTGATCCGGCGCGGACTGGCCGCAGCGATGGCGTGGCCAAAACGCACAAAGCCCGCTTGCATCGGCAAGCGGGTGCGCGTCGTGTTCCTAAGGGTGGCGATCCCCGCCAAGCGCGCCTGCGGGGCGCGGTCAGGGCAAGGGGAGGCGATCACTCTGGACATCAGCAGCCCGGTCACTGGTTATGTTGCACATCAAGACCTGCCCCCATCGGAAGGATGGGATTTCATCGGCTGGCAGGCCATACGAGGGTTCCGGACATCCGGACGTCAGCTTGAATCTTGGTCCGCCCCCACGGCCTCTATCCAAGCTGGTGTGTCATCTGACCAAACGGATGGGTCATTTGCAGCGCGTTATTTTGCAATACAGAATGACGCGCATAGTTCGAAAATCGAGGCTGCGACGGTATCGCTGCCAATCACAACCCTAAGGAAAGTCAGGGCGATCCACCGCCCAACCCGCAATCTTAACAATTATTGGACTTGTGCCTGTGTGCTTTGCGGCCTTGGCGGATTGTTATCCACCCTTAGGCTGCATGAGGCGAGGCTGACATGGGAAATCGATTGTTTCCAAAGCCACAAAGAATTCACGAACAAAATTTGGCTCGTTCCGAAATTCGTGCCAGCCCAAGCGGCACGAACGGGCGTTCGCGACCGAATCAACGTGCACGCGATGCGTCGATTCGGCGGGGATTTGGCATGAATTACAGGACGAACCGGCGCAAGCCGCAGGTCACTCCACCTCAGTTGCCACGATTTCCGTCACCAGTTCCCGCAAACCTTCGGCCCGGATTCGGGAATAACGCCACAGCTCCACCCGCAGCGCGACGCCCGGCCATCCCCGCCGCCCCAGCGACGCCGAGGACCCATCGTCATGCCAGACCACGCCATGCTGCCGCAGCCGACGGATGGTACGGGCATGTTCGCCGGACGAGATCACCTGCCGCTCTTCGGTCCCTGCCCGCTCCATGAAGGTGGTCAGATGGCGCACGAGATCCGCGGGGGGCAGATGCAGTTGTGCGGCCAAGGCGATGTCTTCATCGGTCAGGGATAGAGATTGATCGGCATAGCCCTGCTTGCGGGTGGTCTCGACCACGCGAAACGTGCCGCGCGCGGTGAACAGCCCGAGGTCGACGTGGACGGGGCCACTTTCGGCCAGGCGGATGAAGATCGGCATCAGGGCCTCAACCTCGGGTCGTGCCGCGTGGGCATGGGCGAAAAGTCCTGTCACCGCAGCGCACAGCTCAAACGCCCGATCACCGTGGCGCATCCGCACCCAGCCCTTTTGCCGCAAGGCATCCAAAGACCGCCACACAGCCCCACGCGGGATATCCAACCGGCTGACCAAATCGGACAGGGTGATCGGACCAAAGCGGCAGACGCCTTCCAGCACGTCAAGCAAACGCTGCGCAGAGCTCTCGGGCGTCTCGGTCCTCAGGGAACGATCGGCCACGCTTTGTGTTGCGACTTTACCTTGATGCGACACCGCGACTGGCACCCCAAACCGCCCTGACACTGCCCTCACTCGGACAGTGCCCGAACCCAAAACCCGACCCTGCCCCTACATTGGATCGCCGGAGCGGTCCTTTGCAACCATGTTGCAAATCATGTTAACTGAACTCACTATACGCCTTGGGCCTGGACTTTGCCCGCTGTTTTTATGTGACCTTCCGCTTGCCCCCGGCGTTGGAGCGGACCAGGTATGGATTGCAGATGTCGCAAGATAACCCGTCCTTTCTGCCAGTTCCGCCGCTGGCCTTTGGATTGGACGATCTGACCTGCAACCCGGTCACGGGCTCGCTGGCGACGGCGACGGACAGCGTTCAGATTGGCGCGCGCGGTGCACGTATCCTGAGTACACTTTTGCTGCGGCGCGGTCAGGTGGTGCCGCAGGTCGATCTGTTGGCGGCGGGTTGGGGCGGCTATATCGTCGAAGACAGCAATCTGGCCGTTGAGATGGCCTCATTGCGTGACGCCCTGCATCGGCTGTTGGGCGGCATGACATGGATCGCCGCCATTCCGCACCAAGGGTATCGTCTGTCCGCGACCGGAACCCTGACTGACCGCAAGATTCTGGGCCGCTGGGAAATCCCCAGCATCGGCGTCTTGCCGATCCTCGCCTTGGGCGATGCGACCGAGGCCGAGGCCGACGCGGTCACACAGACACTGACCGCCACCCTGTCGCTGCACGCCGGATTGTCGATCACCCCCGCCCATGTGGCCGCCTTGATCACCCATCCTGACGGGGCGTCATCGGCAGCCTTGGGTCTGCGCTATTTGCTACAAGGCACGTTTCAGCAGATTGCGCAGTCTTGGCAGGTGGTGCTGACCTTGCTGGACACGGATGAGCGCCGCTCCCTCTGGTCGCGGCGGTTTGACGGGACGTTGCCCTGCTCGCGCGACCGGCAAAACCAACTTGCCGCCGAGGTGGTGCAGGCGATGGATGTGCTCTTGGTGCGCGGCGAAGAGGCATTGATCGGCTATCCGCCCACGCGCAACCTGACCGCCTGGAGTCATTATATCCGAGGTCTGGGCCATGCCTATTGGCCACGCCATGACATGCTTTGGGGCAGCGAAGTCCTGCTGGCCTTGGCCGAATGGCAAAAGGCGCTGGCTTTGGACCCTGACAGCCCTGCGCTTTTGGCGACAGTTGGGGCGGGTCATGCGGTGCTGGCGGCCTATCCCACGGTGATCAGCCCGGCCCACTCGGCGGCGGATGCGCATCACCATCTGCAAGCGGCGCTGGAGCGCGACCCGGATCATCCGGTGGCCCTGGCCTTTCATTCGATGATGCTTTCAGAACTTGACCGGTTCGAGGTTGCCGTCGAAGTGGCGCGCCGCGCCATCCGTCTGGCCCCGCATGCTCCGGCGGTCACTTCGGTGGCCACAGTGGCCTTGTGCGCGGCAGGCTTTGCAGATGAGGCCATTCAGGCGGTGGAACGGGCCTTGGCGGCAACGCCGCATTTTCCGTCGATCTACAGCCCTCCCCTCGCGCGGGCCTGGCGCAGTGCGGGACGCGTCGATGAGGCAATCCGCTTTCTTGAAGCGCTGAACGAAGAGCCACACAAGTTTGACGGACGGGAACTCATCCTCGCCTATATGCAGGCGGGGCGGCATGAGGATGCGGTCAACGTGGCCACGCAGCTCTTGCTGTTGGAACCGGGCTTCACGGTCGCCGGGTGGTTGGCGACCCAGCATCGCAAGGATACCGCCGCCATTGCCCGCGATGCCGCCGCCTTGCGCGCCGTGGGGTTGCCGGGCTGACGGCCATGGTCAGGGCGTTCCTGCCGTGTTGCCGCTTGACAATCCAGGTTTGCGCGAGAGCGACGCAAAAACCAGTGTTCTATCCATCTGAGATAGTCTTTGGTCGGCACCATTCCTGACCTGTGCAAAGTTTAGACCATCCTCACCCATCCGATAGCGGACGGGCAAGACCTCTGCGGCTTGCATTAAGCCTTTCAAGACAAAGCATTTTGCAAAGGCCTTCGGTAGCGAAGGGGACCGATGATCCCCTTTGACCGAAAAGCTGAAACATGTCGTCCCATCGCAACATAAAAATATTCATTCTGACTGTCTCCATGATCCTGTCCAATACTCCTGCCGGACCCGCGCAGGCCCAGGGCCTTGGGGCACTGATCATTCGCAACGATCTGGGGGGGCGCATTGATGTCCGCGCGCAAGAAATCGCCCGCCTTCGCGCCGAGGGCAGGCCTGTCGAGTTGCGCGGCGAGGCCTGTGTATCGGCCTGCACGATGTATCTGGGTCTGGAGGATGTCTGCGTCGATCCGCGAACGACCTTTGGGTTTCACGGTCCCAGCAGCTATGGCATACCCATGGCCCCGGAGTATTTCGAATACTGGTCCCAGTTTCTGGCGGGCTATTACAAAAAGCCGCTCAGCGACTGGTTCATGTCAACCGCGCGCTATGAGTTGCACGCGATCTACAACGTGTCCGGCAAAGAACTGATCCGACTGGGCTACGAACCCTGCGCGATCTAACGGTCATTGTCCGATAAACCAAACGGGCCGCCCGAAGGGCAGCCCGTGAGGCGCAAGTTTCGATCCCGGTTCAGTTGGTTCCGGTCGTGGGTGTCGAAGGCGTCGCTGGCGCGGGTGTGCTGTTTTCTTCGCCCAACACGGTCCCAAGGGCGGTAATGCCACCAATGAACGGCAAAAGACCGAGCAAGTTGGTTGCACCAAGCGCTCCACCAATACCACCAAGACCGCCAAGACCGCCAAGACCGCCAAGACCGCCTGCCACGCCACCACCAGCAGCACCACCTGCCGCACCGGGAGCAGCACCTGCCGCACCGGGAGCGACCGGCGGAACAGGCTGAGCACCGGCAACCGTCGGAACAAGCAGCACCGCAACGGCAAGAATTTTTGCGAATTTCATAGTGCACCTCAAAAATAAGTCCATCTACGCGTACCGTATCCCAAACTTTCGAACAAGACCAGACTTAAGGTTAAAAACAACTGTCGAAAGGTGCCCTTCGGCCCCAGTTCTTCGGCCCCAGTCGGTCAGCCCCTCTCAGCGCGGCACGCCGGCAGGAACTTCAATCAGAACATGGCCCGCAACAGAATCAATCCATTGGCGGCTCTTGACCACATCCGTTCCAGCCTGGGTCCAATAATCGTTCACCATGGAGACCGACCCGCTGGAGCAGGCCTCCTGCCAATGGTTGGCCGTCGCAGCCCTGCCGGTCCGCGTGATCTGTTCTGAGACCGGCCCTGACATGCGACAGGAGAACAAGGACTCCGCAATCTGGTTGTCGCCGGTCAACTGTTTGTAAAGCCTTTGATACTCGCGTGGGCCCTGCCCCGTCAGTGCCGCCTTCGTGCCCGTCGCATCGGCAATCAGAATGCCGCGCCCAATCCCCAACGTGCGGACCAAAACGCCACGATCCAGTGCAAGGCCGGCACCATCTAGGGATTGCCAGCTTTCCACGCTGCCGTTCACGCCGGCTTTGGCCAAAACACCGATCGCGCGTGTCGACGTGAATTCTGTGACCAACAACGGCTCGGTGGCCTGCGAAAAATCCGTCGCATTGATCACAGCGCGCAACGTCGCTGGATCCGGTCGCTTGCATCCGGCCAAGGCCACGACCATTACCGTGGCCGCGACAAGCGTCTTTGTGAGTTTTGTCATTGCCAGAACCTCCCCCACCCATCGAGGAGATCGGTGTTCTTGGCCCCCCGCACCTCATCATACAGCCGACTCGACACATTCAGCCTTGCGCCACCGTCACGCTGGATCGGGCGCAAAAGGACGTTATTCTGGCGCTTCGACGGACGACCGGTGACGAAATCAAGCGGGATCGCAACCGTAATGCCTTTGTCGAACGACCCTTCGCCGAAATCACGGAACGGGACATCGGTCAATGTCGCGAAGGCCCCAACGCGCCAGCCATTTTCGAACTCGCGGTCCAAGGACAGTGTCGCCCCATAGTCCCCGGCCAGATAGCGACCGACATCCAGTTGCAGGTGATAATCCTTGGGCAATTCGTAGTAGCCCGAGACATGACCGGTCACGATCGAATAGTCGCGCAGGCCGAAGCCCTGGTCATAGTCACGCTGCACGGCGTAATTCACTTCCGCGCCAAGGGCGTAGCGTTTGCCATCCGGCTTCCACAACACCTCGGTCGAGACGCCAGCGAACATGCGCTCCAGATAACCCACTGTCACCCGGCCAAAGACCTGCGGCGCGGGGCGGAAGAAATAGGCCGCAGTCAGTTCGGTGAGCGCGGTCTCCCCTTCGCGGTCATAGATAGCGGAGTCTGTCCGAACACGCGGCAGCACCGAGTTCGACGCCCGATTTGACTCGTTCAGGTTGCCGATCACTTTGCGCTCGATCCGGCCAGCAAGGCGCAGGCCTGGCAAAAGCTCAGCGACCCCGCCAAGCGCCACGCCCAAGTCAGCACGCACCGGCGCATCAGGATCGAAATAGCTGGGCCGGAAGTAGGGCTCCAGCACGCCGCCCCAAGTGGGATAGCGGTCCGCCAGTGGCGGAATGCCTTTGGTCGTGTCGCGCAATGTGGCACGGGCGATGGAAAACTCGGTGCCGTCGCGATCGAATTCCAACTGTTCCAAATCATCGCGCTTGAGCATCACAGATGTGACTGGCATGCCGTTGCGCGTCAAAATGATGATAAAACGGTCGACCGAGTCGGGCATCTGTCGGGTCAGCACACGCGCCGTGCGTCCGACCGCCTGTGCATCCAGCGAATACCGGTTATTCCCCACCTCGGCCGTTGCAACGCCGCCCTGAACCGACACACCGTTCAACACGATGCCTTGGGCGTTAAGGTCTTTTTTCAACCGAGCCTCAAGCGTGTCGGTCGTCGCTACCAAGGCTTGTTGGCCGCGCACCCGCACCGGGGGCACGCCCACATCATAGCCTGCACCAAAGCGCGGACGATCCTTTGGGTTCATCGCAAAGGTCGCCTGCAATCCCACTTCCGTTCCGTAAAGGTAACGCGCATCCACCGTCCAGCGCGGCGTGACCGCGTAGGAAATGCCAAAGTTGACGGGCGACTCGCGGTCGAAATTCACACCGTCTTGCCGCGTGTAGGCATCGGACGAATATTCGGCCACCAGGCGCATACGGTCGTTGACCTGCCATTCAACCCCGCCGAAAAAGGCCGCGTCCCCCCGGAACCACTGTTGATATTCTAACTCACCACCCACTCCGGGTGGGCGCGGTGGGCGCTTTTCAAATCGCTTCTCAATCGCCCCCAACGGATTGGTAAAGCCGTTCAAACTGCCAAGTCGGCCCCAGCCCATCCCCGCCGAAAAGCGCAATGAGGGACCAATCGACTTGGTCGCAACGAGGTACTCCCCGCTGTAGAGGCTTGTTCCGACGATATCGTTCAAGCCGACAGCGATGGCAGGGACATACTTGCCCTCATCCAGCACACGGTAATGCAGCGAAAAACTGCGATCATAGGAAAACCGAGGGCTGACATAGCTGTATCGGAACGATCCTGCCAAACGCGGCGTGATCTGAAACGTCAGCGCGGTGCGCGATTCCACCTGAAAGCGACTGGTGGACACCGACAGCGCAGCATCCGGAAAACTGAGCGCCGAAGGCATATCGATCAGGCCGGGCATGCCATAGGCATTTCGCCCGGTGGCCATGGTCTCGGCTTGTGCGGTGGTCGCGCAGAGCGCAAGCAAGACCGAGGTGGCTTTAAGTCGTGTCAGAGGCACAATCACGCTCCATACCGGAGAAAACGAATTCATATACTTTAGTTTACAAAACGAATCACCACAACAGGCGTCACGAATCGGTTCAAAATCCCTTAAACCTGCGGCAGCTTTGCACTAGCTTTGCGCTATTATGCTCAGTCGCTTTTGTAACTATAGCGACGATTGTAGTAATAATACTTATTCCCATAGGACATGGCGTCGACCACAACGCCGTTCAGGACTGCGCCCGCAATGCGGCCACCAGCGGTTTCAAACGTTCGCATCACAGCTTCAACCTCGCCCACGGCGGTCTTGCGGTGGCGCACGATCATGATGGTGGCCCCAACACTGCGCCCCATGATCACCGGATCGGTGACAGCCAAAGTCGGTGGGGCGTCGATTAAGATAAGGTCGAACTCCCGATCAAGTTCGACCATGAGGTCACTGAAGGACTGACGCATGATCAGCTCTGACGGATTGGGGGGCAGTCTGCCTGTTGACA
>JAIYDR010000145.1 GCA_027487395.1 Rhodobacter sp.
AACCGACGTCTGGATGCCTTTGAGATCGCGACCAGCAGTTTGAACTCGCGGTTGATTTTCGACGGCATGGTGGCGATCGAGGGATGTCTTGGCGGGGCTGGCGTGTTGGTGTGCTTTGCCGGGACGCGTGCCTGTGCGTTTCTGCGTGGCCTGGGGCAATTGTTCCTGGACATTCGGCCCGTCGGGGCGGGGCTGATTGCCAGCGGTCGCTATGAGCCAGAATTGTCGCTGACGGTCTTTGGCGTTTCCGACCCCACAGGCCCAGATGGCTACGGCGTGCCTTGCATACGCGCCGCCGCCTGGAGTTATGAAAACCACGGCACCGGCGTCTTTGGGCGGCGTAAGATCGAGGGGCATTTGCCCGCCTTTCCGGTGGAATAACCGCCTTTGCGCGCAGGAAAAAAGCCCCGGTTCTGCAACCGGGGCTTTTTGCGATGTCAGTCGATCAGGCCGACGCGAGGTCGCGCAGCACATAGTGCAGCACGCCGCCGTGTTCGACGTATTCAATCTCGATCTCGGTATCGATGCGGCACTTGATCTGGATCGTTTTGCTGCTGCCATCCGCATAGGCGATGTGGCAGGGTACGAGGCTGAGCGGCTTCAGATCGCCTTCTAGACCGTCGATGCTGATGACCTCATCGCCCTTCAGGCCCAGCGTCTTACGGGTTTCGCCGCCCGTGAACTCGAACGGGATGACGCCCATGCCGACGAGGTTGGAGCGGTGGATACGCTCGAACGATTCCGCAATCACCGCCTTGACGCCCAACAGGGCCGTGCCCTTTGCCGCCCAGTCGCGGCTGGAGCCTGCGCCATATTCGATGCCGCCAAAGATCACCAAGGGCGTGCCCGCCGCCTGATAGGCCATCGAGGCATCGAAGATCGAGGTTTGCACCCCATCCGGCCCTTTGGTGTAGCCGCCTTCAACGCCATCGAGCATCTCATTCTTGATGCGGATGTTGGCGAAGGTGCCGCGCATCATCACTTCGTGGTTGCCGCGACGCGCCCCGTAAGAGTTGAACTCCGACACCGGCACGCCCCGTTCGGTCAGGTATTTGCCTGCCGGGGTGGTGGCTTTGAACGACCCAGCCGGGCTGATGTGGTCGGTGGTGATCATGTCACCCAAGAGCGCCAGAACACGCGCGCCAGAGATGTTTTTGATCGTGCCGGGATTGGCCGCCATGCCACGGAAATAGGGCGGGTTCTGGATATAGGTCGACTCTGCGGGCCAATCATAGGTCTCCGCTTCCGTGATCTGCACGCCCTGCCACTTTTCATCGCCCTTGAACACATCTGCGTATTTCTTCAGGAAGGCTTCGCGGGTCACGGTGGCGTGGACCAGATCGGCGATTTCCTTGTTCGTCGGCCAGATGTCTTTCAGGTAGACAGGGCCATTGGTGCCCATGCCCAAAGGCTCGGTCGTCAGGTCGATGTTCATGTCGCCCGCCAGCGCATAGGCCACCACCAGCGGCGGCGAGGCGAGGTAGTTGGCGCGCACATCGGGGCTGATCCGGCCTTCAAAGTTGCGGTTGCCCGACAGGACGGCGGTCGCCACCAGATCACCTTCGGCAATCGCCGCCGAAATCGCGGGGTCCAGTGGGCCAGAGTTGCCGATGCAGGTGGTGCAGCCATAACCGACAAGGTTGAAGCCCACGGCATCAAGGTCTTCTTGCAGACCCGCCGCGTTCAGATACTCCGACACCACCTGCGATCCGGGGGCGAGCGAGGTTTTCACCCAAGGCTTGGATTGCAGGCCCAAAGCCCGCGCCTTGCGTGCCACCAGACCCGCGCCGATCATGACATAGGGGTTTGAGGTGTTGGTGCAGGAGGTGATCGAGGCGATCACCACCTTGCCCGAGGACATGGTGTAATCTTGGCCCTTCACCGCGACTTCAGTACCCAGAGGGCGCTTGAAGGATGCGTCCATCTCTTTGGCGAAGCTGGCTTTCGCATCGGTCAGCGGCAGAAAGTCCTGCGGGCGCTTCGGCCCCGAAATGGCCGGGACGATGGTGCCCATGTCCAGATGCAGGGTCGAGGTGTAGATCGGATCATAGCCCGCATCGCGCCACATGCCGTTGGCCTTGGCATAGGCTTCGACCAGCGCAATCCGCGCCTCATCCCGGCCGGTGCCGCGCAGATAGCGGATGGTTTCGGCGTCAATCGGGAAGAAGCCGCAGGTCGCGCCATATTCCGGGGCCATGTTGGCAATCGTCGCGCGGTCGGCCAAGGGCAGATGATCCAAGCCCTCGCCGTAGAATTCGACGAATTTGTTCACCACGCCGTGTTTGCGCAGCATCTGCACGACCTTCAGGACGAGGTCGGTCGCGGTGGTGCCTTCCATCATCGCGCCGGTCAACTTGAAGCCGACGACTTCGGTGATCAACATCGAAACCGGTTGGCCCAGCATCGCGGCCTCCGCCTCAATCCCGCCGACGCCCCAGCCCAGCACGGCCAGACCGTTGACCATCGTCGTGTGGCTGTCGGTGCCCACCAGCGTATCGGGATAGGCCACCTCAACGCCACTCGGGTCGGTGTCGGTCCAGACAGTTTGCGCCGGATATTCAAGGTTCACCTGATGGCAAATCCCGGTTCCGGGCGGCACCACGCGGAAGTTGTTGAACGCCTTTTGTCCCCATTTCAGAAAGACATAGCGTTCCATGTTCCGCTCATATTCGCGGTCCACGTTGGCCTGAAACGCGCGGGGCGTGCCGAATTCATCGATCATCACCGAATGGTCGATCACCAGATCGACAGGGACCAGCGGGTTGATCTTGGCCGCCGAGCCTTTCAGCCCAAGGATGCCGTCGCGCATGGCGGCAAGGTCCACCACGGCCGGAACGCCGGTAAAGTCCTGCATCAACACGCGTGCCGGGCGATAGGCGATCTCGCGCGGGTTCTTGCCGCCACGCGTCGCCAATTCGGCAAAGGCGAGGATGTCATCGACGCTGACGGTCTTGCTATCCTCAAAGCGCAGCATGTTTTCCAGCACCACCTTCAACGCGGCGGGCAGGCGCGAGAAATCGCCAAGCCCGGCCTCTTGCGCGGCGGGGATGGAGTAATAGGCGACGGTCTTGCCGCCTGCGGAAAGCATTTTGCGGGTTTTCGCGCTATCGTGTCCGACGGTAACGGTCATTCTCGGGCCTCCTGACTGCTGGCACGGTGTGTCTTGCGTCTTCTGTGGTCCCGCTCCGCACCAATCGCGGCGGGTCCCTTTGGGTATCCCATGCCTTGGCAAAACCTGTGTGGCAAGGGAGTCGGGCGCTTTGTATGCAATTGTATGCCAAAAATCCAGTGCTTTTGCACGACTGTTTTTGTCCTCGCCTGCGGCGTACTGTTGCCACAAAGTCGCGGTCTGCTGCGGTGGCTGTTGCAATAAGGCTCGCAAAACCTTGATTGGCGAGGCGGTCCCGCTTTTTGCTAAGGCATCTTAAGGCCACTTGCCTGTCAGGCGGTTACTCGGGGAACGGAAAGGGTCAGATGCGACATATCGTCAGCGCAGCCTGCGGGCTTTGGCTTTGCCTGCCTCTGCCGGTCGCGGCCCAATCTACGACAGGGGTGTTGGTCGAGCTTTACACCTCACAGGGCTGTTCGTCCTGCCCGCCTGCCGATGCATTCCTGTCTGAATTGGCGCAGGCCGAGGGCGTGATCGCCTTGGCGCTGCATGTGGATTACTGGGATTACATCGGCTGGGCGGATGCCTTTGCGGATCCCAGCTTCACCGAACGGCAAAAGATGTATGCCCGCGCGGTCGGCAGCCGGATGGTCTATACGCCGCAAATGATCGTCGGCGGGCTGGACCGGGTCGAGGGCAATACGCCCGACGCCGTCGTGCGCTTCATCGGCAAACACATGGCCCATTCCAGCGGGGTGGACCTGACCATCACGCGCCATGGCCAACAGGTGGAAATCCGCGCCAAAGCTGCGCAGCCCTTGGCCAAAGGCGCCATCATCCAAATGGTGCGCTACCGTCCCGAAGCGCAGATTGAGATTGAGCGTGGCGAAAACGCAGGACGGAACATCACTTACCACAACATCGTGACCTCATGGGAACGGGTGGGCGATTGGCAGGGGACCGCGCCCTTGGACATGACCGCCGATGCGCCGGGGGATCAGCCGGTGGTGGTGATCGTGCAAGAGCCGGGCCCGGCACGAGTCTTGGCGGCGGCGCGGCTGGACTGAGGCTTAGCCGCGCTTGGCCTGCGTCTCACGGTGCCAGATATACAGGCCCGCGCCGATGATGATCGACGCCCCCACCAGCGTCCAGACATCCGGATATTCGCCATAAAGCACGATGCCCCAAAAGATGGCCAGCACCAACCCGGCATAGCCAAACGGGGCCACGGTTGAGGCTTCGGCAATCGAAAACGCCCGGATCAACGCCAGTTGCGCTGCCGTGCCCAAAGCCCCCAGCAAGATGAACCACGGCCAATCGGCCATGGGGATGGGCTGCCAATAGGCGGGCAGTGTTGCGGTCATCACCACCGTGCCAAAGGCCGAGGCGAGGATCATCGACGTCCAAGCGCTTTCCTGTGACCCCACCTTGCGTGTCAGCAGGGCCGAGGCGGCATAAGACACCGCACAGCATAGCGGCAGCAAGGCCGCCGGGGTAAAGACATCGGCCCCCGGCCGGATCACGATCATCGCCCCCACCATGGCAAAGACCACCCCGGCAATGCGACGCGGCCCCAAAGGCTCCCCCAGAAACAGCGCTGCCCCCAGCGTGATCAGCACCGGGTTGATGTCGGTCAGCGCCGTCGCCTCAGCCAGACCAATGTGGTTGAGGGACAGGAAAAAGAACCCGGTCGCCCCCAACTGCGCCAAAGAGCGGAAAAAATGCTGCACGGGGAATCGCGTGCGGACAAATTGCGGGAAACGGTGATTCAGGATCAGGACCACCAGCAGGAATTGCCCGGCAAACCGCGCCCAAATCACCTGCGGCGTCGGATAGCGCGCGACCAGCCCCTTGGCCAAGGCATCCATCGCCGTAAACATCAGCACGGCGAGCAGCATCAGCAGAATTCCCTTGCGGGCATCGGTATGGGTCGGGCCTGTCACGGAATGTCTGCCTTTTGCTGCGCCGTGACGCTATGCGCCCTGAATTGCAGGAACAAGGGCTTATGCGCTCTGCCTTCGTTTGCGCTCCGACATCTTCCCCGTTGCTCAAATATCCTGCGGGGGGTCAGGGGGACGCAAAGTCCCCCTGGGGTGCAACCTATGCGACGCGTCCAAACCCCTCCGCGGCAGCGGCGGCGCGCGAAGGCTGGGCTTGTCCCGGCCCGAGCACGCCGCCCCTAGTCTTCTGGCTGCACCAAGGACAACTCTCCCGCTGCCTCCAATTGCCGGATTGCGCTCAACACGCCGGATAGGGCCGCCTCGCCATCGCGGGGGCGGATCGTGCCGCGTTCGGCCATCTCTTCGCGCAGGGATTGCGCCATGCGTTGCGAGATATTGCCCAAGAGATACTCCGCCACCGCGTCATCCCCAAAGGAAAGTGCGGTGACCAACAACAACGGGTCCACGACGCGCAAGAGTTTCGGCACGTCGCGCGCACCGACGCGGGCGGGGATGTGGGCATAGGTAAAGATCGTGCGCCGCACCTCTTCGGCAAAGTCCGCGTCCTCTTGATCCAGACCCGACAGCACCTCTTCCCGCGTCGCGGCGGGAGCGACGTTCAGAATCGCCCCCACCCGCGCCACCGGATCGGTGTCAAAAGCGCGCGGCGGTTGCGCGTCCAATTGCCCGATCAAGGACAGGCCGATGCGGCGCACGGTTTCGGGATCGACATTGCCGGTCATCGACACGGCATGGGCGATGCGGCGCGCACGGTCCCCCGGCAGACGGCCCAACAGGTCCGCCGCCTTGGGCACCGGCAGTTTGGACAGCATCACGGCCGCCACCTCCACCGCTTCGTCCTGCAAGACCGGCAGCAGGCGTTCGGGCGGCAGGGCGATCAGCCGGTCCCACGGGTCGGCCTTGGCCGAGGCCCCGGCCAGACGGCGCAACCGGCTGGCAGCGGTGGCCGAGATATGGCCGTCCATCAGCACCAAGGCCCCTTCGATGCCATTGGGAAAGGCCAAGCCCACCTGATCCAACCGGTCAACGAATTCCCGCACCACCTGCGCCATGGTGGCGCGGTCCACCAGACGCATCTGCCCGATCTGTTCGGTCAAGGAAGCCTGCATATGTTCGGGCAAGGAGGACAGCGGCAAAGGGCTGCCCTCGGCCAACAGCAAACGCACGATGATCGCGGCCTTTTCGCGGGGCGACGGCAGGCGAGAGGGCAGGGTCTGGCCCACTGCACCACGAGGGGAGACCGCCCGCACAGCGGGACCGGGAAACGCGGGGGTCAGGGCTGCGTCGGCCATGCCTTTCCTTTCATCATTGCGGATGAAAGCCAGCCTGACCGCTTCGCGTTAAGACCGGATGAAAACCCGTCTCAGGTCGAGACTTGAATGCAGGCTTTCGTCTCAGCGTCCCAGACATAGCCGACGGCGCAGCTTTGGGCCTTTTCGTGGTCACACGCCGCTTGGGCCAGCGCAGCAACGGGGGTCAGGGTCAGCACGGCAGCAAAGAACAGCGGGACGTTTGTCTTCAAGACGGGGCGGGGCAGGGTCATGGCGCGGCGTCTCCTTTTGGGGTGAAGTCAAGACGCAAGCCTAGCACAGAAAGCGAAAGCCCCAGCGCCTGCACGCCGGGGCTTTGCTTCACGATGGCGTGAACGCTTCAGGCCGCGCCGAACACGCGGGCAAAGATCGTGTCCACATGTTTGGTATGATAGCCCAGATCGAATTTCTCTTCGATCTCGGCGGGCGACAGGGCGGCGGTGACTTCGGGATCGGCCAGAAGCTCGGTCTTGAAATCTGCCCCCTTTTCCCAGACCTTCATCGCGTTGCGTTGGACCAGACGATAGCTGTCCTCGCGGCTGACCCCGGCTTGTGTCAGCGCCAAAAGCACGCGCTGCGACATGACCAAGCCTTTGAAGCTATTCATGTTCCGCAACATGTTTTCAGGATAGATCACCAGCTTTTCCACCACCCCCGCCAGACGGTGAAGCGCAAAGTCCAGCGTGATGGTGGTATCAGGGCCAATCGCGCGCTCAACCGAGGAATGGCTGATGTCGCGCTCATGCCACAGCGCCACATTCTCCAGCGCCGGAATCACCGACATCCGCACCAAACGGGCAAGGCCGGTCAGGTTTTCGGTCAGCACCGGGTTGCGCTTGTGCGGCATGGCGGAACTGCCCTTTTGGCCGGGCGAGAAGAACTCCTCTGCCTCAAGCACTTCAGTCCGCTGCATGTGGCGGATTTCGATGGCGATGTTTTCGATGCTGGAGGCGATGACGCCGAGCGTGGCAAAGAACATGGCATGACGGTCGCGCGGGATGACTTGGGTGCTGATCGGTTCCGGCGTCAGGCCCAGCATCTTGCAGACGTGCTCTTCCCCCGCCGGATCAATGTTGGCAAAGGTGCCGACTGCGCCAGAGATCG
>JAIYDR010000348.1 GCA_027487395.1 Rhodobacter sp.
GCCGATCCAGCCCATCATCAGCGCACTCGCCTGAAACATCCCGCTTTCCGCCAGCCCCGTCACGCCAATCGGCCAGCCCAAACGGAACACGCCGCGCATCGCAGCCCAATCGGGCCGCCAGAACCGCTGCCACAGCCGGAACCGCCGCAACTCGGGCAGCCATCCGGCATAGATCGCCAACGCTGCAAAAGTCACCACCTGCACGGCCAGCGAGGCGATGGCAGCCCCCTTCACGCCCAATTCCGGCGCGCCGCCATTGCCAAAGATCAGGAACCAGTTCAGGCCGATGTTCACCCCCAAGGCGCCGATGGTCACCCAAAGCACCACCTGCGTGCGGTTCAGCGCGGCCAGATAGCTTTTCAACGCCATCACCAGCAGGGCCGGGATCATCCCCAGCCCGGCGGTCCGCAGGAAATTCTGCCCCAGTGCCGCCACCTCGGGCTTTTGCCCCAAGGCCAGCAGCACCGGCCCTGACCACCAGAATAAGGGATAGACGGCCAGCCCATAGCCCAGCGACAACCACATCCCCATCCGCGTGTCGCGCCGCACCTGCGCCTCATCCCCTTCGGCCAGAGCCGAGGCGACCATCGGCATCACCGCCTGTGCAAAACCCGACCCAAGGATGAAAATCACAAAAAAGGACGAGGCCCCGATCACCACAGCCGCAAGTTCGGTGACCCCATACCAACCCATCATCACCGTATCGGCAACATGCAAGGCCATCTGCGCCAGATGGCTACCGATCAGCGGCAGCCCCAGCGCAAGCGTGACGCGGGCATGGGCAAGGGGGGAAAGGGGCTTTGACATGCCCCGTCCTTACATTTTGATCAAAATTGCGGCAAGCCATGTTCGCAGACCAAACCACCCTGCCCGCTTCTCCGTTGCCCAAATATCCTGCGGGGGTGTCGCTCGGCATTGCCGGGCGACGGGGGCTGCACAAGCCCCCCCTTGCCGCGCCAAAGCCGCAGGCGGCGGCGCGGTGCACAACCCGTGCCGACCGCGCTTGCGCGGGCGGCGCAATCAGATCACGCCACAATCAGATCCAGCGCCACCGATGCAACCAGCACCCCGACAATCACCTGCAGGGCGGGCGAAAGCCAGCGCGGCACGTTGGGCCAGGCCGCGAATGCCCCCTCACGCCCCCAAACCGCCAGCGCAGCGACCAGCACCGTGACAAAAGACACCCCCAGCCCCATTGCGAAGGCCCCGGCAATGCCCGTTGCCGTCAGTCCCATCTGAACGGTCAACACCAGCAAGAGCAGCGCTCCGGAACAGGGGCGGATCGCCACGCCCGCAACCAAGAGCAGGGTGTCCCGCCAGCCAGTGACGCGTTCAATCTCGACCGGCGTAGGGCCGTGGCTGTGGCCACAATCGCAGGCCTCATCCTGGTGATGGTGGTGATGCGCGCGGTGTTGTCGGGGTACAAAACTGCGCAGCCCGCGCCAAACCAGCCACAGCCCAATGCCCAGCACCAGCAGGTGACCGGCCACCACAATGCCGCCCTCACCTGCGCCCAGCACCTCAGCCCGAGTCCAGCCCAAGATGCCAAAGGCCAAAAGCACCAATCCTACAGCGACCCCAGCTTGCGCCAACGAGGCGGCAATGGCGATCCCGGCGAGGGGCAAAAACCCGACCCGCCGCGCCACGCCATAACTGCCGATCAGGAATTTGCCGTGCCCCGGACCCGCCGCATGAACAAAACCATAACCGAAGCACAGTGCGAGTAAGCCCGCGATCGCCCCAGCCTCGCCCGCGCGAATGGCGCGCAGACTGCCTGCCATTGCCTCTTGCAAGCCGCGTTGCGCGGTGGCGGCGAGACGCTCCACCAGAGCAAAGCCACCCACGAACCAAAAGGCTGCCAAGGCCAGCGCCAGGCCCAGCCCTGCCAAGGCCATCCCGCGGGACAGGGTCAATCCCCGCATGTCACCAGAACCTTTTGGGCGAAAAGGGCACCGACAGCGGGAAACTCCGCCTCGGCATCCTGACCGATGGGCAGTTTCGCCAATTCGGCCTGTAAGGCCTGATCGGCGGCACTTAGGTCGGGCGATAGCACTTCGGTCCTACACCCCTCAGCCTGAGCGTGCAGCACCGAATACTCGATGTAGTAGCCTGGGTCAAAATTCCGCAATGTGATCGTCTTTGCAGGGTCTGCCGGCCGGACCAGATCGCGCAAGAAGCGGCTGATGATCCGGCCATCTTCATAGCGCACCTGATTGTCGCGTGGCGGCAACAAAGCAAGGTCCTGCCCGTCCACCGTCAAATAGGTATCCCCAACGAAGCCCGGATCCCATTGCGCGTCTATGGTTTGTAGCGCGGCCATATCCTCGGGCGACATCACGCCATCGCCATCGCCATCAAGGCCCATATCTGTGGTCAGTGACAGCGAGTAGAAGGCATCATAGGTCCAGATCACCTCAAGCACCGCCAACCGCCCTTCGGCGTCGCGCAACAGGCGCAGCTCGCTGTCCATAAAGACATGGGGATGCGCCTCTGCCGCCCCCGCCATCGCCATCGCGATGACCCCTGCCGCCAGACCGGAAATCCGCATCATCACCCACGCCCGCTACCTTCCGCGATATTGGCCCAGACGGCCAAGATTGCAACGGCAACAGCCCGCATTCACCCTTTCGTCAAACCGCTGCCTTGGCTAGGCTTTGCCAACATTGAAGGAGACCATCATGCCCACGCTTTATGGTGCTTACCGTTCCCGCGCCTCACGCCCGCTGTGGCTGCTGTTCGAATGCGGCGCGGCCTTTGATCATGTGCCAGTGATTCAAGCCTATCGCCTGCCCGGTGCCGCCATGCCGGGGGTGACGCTGGCCACGAATTCACCCGAATTTCTTGCGGTGAACCCGCAAGGCCAAATCCCCGCGCTGCGCGATGGCGACCTCGTGCTGACCGAAAGCCTTGGCATCGTGCTCTATCTGGCGCGCGCTTATGGCGGGGCTTTGGGGCCAGCCGATGACGCCGAAACCGCGCTGATGGAGCAATGGGCGCTTTGGGCGGCCACTGCTGTGGAAACCCCAGCACTTGAGGTGATGATGGCCCCGCCGGGCGAGATGGGCGAGGCGACCTTGGCTGTCTCAGCAGAGAAACTGCGCCGCCCCTTGGCGCGATTGGAAAAGCACCTGACCGGGCAGACCCACATGCTGCCGCGTGGCTTTACCGCGGCTGATATCGTGGTGGCCGAATGCCTGCGCTATGCCCAAGGCCACCCGACGCTGCTGGGCGAATTCCCGGTGGTGAAGTCGTGGCTGGAACGCTGCCAGGCGCGGCCCGCGTTTCAGAAGATGTGGGCAGGCCGGATGGCGGAACCGGCGTAAGATCACCGTTTCTCGCCAGCATTCGCGCGGGGCAAGTGACCCGCGCGTGTCAGAACGGTTGGTTCATGCCCGCCCGTGCGCTCCGTGCACGGGCCGCGACCGCCCTGCCGGGGGCGGGCGCGCAAAGGGCGCACCCGCCGAGCGGTCACGCCCGGTGCCTGACACGTCGGGACTGCTGACAGCCCCTTGCGGCTTCGTTGCCTCAGCCGCAATCGGACCGGCAGGAATGTCCACAGGACATTCCTGCCGGTCCTCTCAGCCCTTACTCTACATACTGCCGCCAATCATGCGCTTCCTTGAACCCCAGAACCTCGCGGATTTTGCGGTTGGAGAGCAGGCTTTCATGTTCACCCAACGGCCGCGACAGCGGCACATTCGGGAAGAACCGCGCCAAAAGTTCAGCGTTGGGTTGCGGCGTCGAATTGGTGTCATTCACCGCGTTGAACACCTGAAAGCCCAACCCGTCCTTCTTCAGGCACAGGTCCACGATCTGCCCCAGATCGCGCGCATCGATATAGCTGAAAGTGATCCGCCGCCGCCGCCCCGGATCCGTCGCCAAAGGCGGAAACACCGTCTCATACTCATGCGGCTCAATCACATTGCCGATCCGAAGCGCATAGACATCCGCCCCCGTCCGGCGCTGGAAGGACCGCGCCGTGACCTCATTCACCTTCTTGGACATGCCATAGCTGTCCATCGGGTCAATGTCGTAATCCTCTTCCAAGGGCAGCACCTTGGGGTCAACTTCCCCATCGCTGAAACACACGCCATATGTGGTTTCGGATGAGGCGATGATGACCTTGCGGATGCCCATCTTCAGCGCCGCTTCCAAAACGTTATAGGTGCCCATGACATTGACGCGGTAGGTTTCATTGTCGGGTGCCAGCATCAGACGCGGCACGGCGGCGAAATGCACCACGGCATCGAACAAGCGATGGCCCTTGCCATCCTCCAACTCTTCGCCGCTGGCATAGGCGCTCATGGCGTTGAACATCTGGCCCGAGTCGGTGATATCCGCGATCAGGTCCGCCACATCGGGATGACCCAAAGGCACGCGGTCCACATTCAACACCCGATGCCCCTGCGCGGCCAGATAGGCCACCACATGCTTTCCGGCCTTGCCCGAGCCGCCCGTGAACAGAACGCGCATGATCTCTCCTCCTTGGATTTTGTGCGATAGAGTGTATATTGGAACATACATACTTCAAGGGAGCCGCAAGATGACCCGCCTCGCCACGCCAAACATCTGCACCATGACCGAACTGCGCGAACCACAGAAGGTGCTGGATCGCGCCAATGGTCAACCCGTCGCGATCCTGAAAAACTCCGCCCTTGTGGGATATATCGTCCCGGCTGAGGCGGTGGGACAGGTCGAGCATCGTGTTGCCACGATGGAAGAGGTGATGGAAAGTTTGGAACGGCGCAAAGACATCAACCAGCCCGTCCTCGACTATCTGCGTGACAAATGACCTTTGTCACATTGTCCGCCGAGATGGTTGAACGGATTCATGACGCCGTCGTCAATCCCGGCGAACTGACCGGACGCGCCCGTGACAAGTCACTGGACGGTGCCTTGGCGCGGGTCGACAATCGGCTCGCCTATGGCATGATCGGCGATGTTTTCGATCTGGCGGCAGCCTATGCAATCGCTATCGCCCAAGGGCATTGCTTCAACGATGCAAACAAGCGGACGGCACACCAGTCGATGGACGTCTGCCTTGACCTAAACGGTGTCCAGATCACTTGGACCGCCGAGGATGTGGGCCCGGCCATCATCCGCGCCGCCCAGCGGCTGTTAGATGAGGGCGAATTGGCCGAATGGCTGCGCCAGCGGGCCGCGCGCGGCGGCGTTTGACGCAAACGCCGGGGCGATGTCTGGCGAAGACATCGCAGGCCGCCCTTCGGAGTTTGCGTCAAACTCCGCAGCGAAGTCTGCGCCAGACTTCGCCCCGGAAAGGCAAACGCAGCAGCCATACCCCCTACATCTTGCGCCCATACCCCCCAAAGTGGTCTAATCCCTGTTTGACGCAGCGCAACGAGAATCGAGCACCCGCATGGCCGACGACCTTTTGACCGGCACCGATCAGACCTATGACGCCTCCTCGATCGAGGTGCTGGAGGGGCTGGAGCCTGTGCGCAAGCGCCCCGGCATGTATATCGGCGGCACCGATGAGCGCGCGTTGCATCACCTTGTGGCCGAAATCTTGGATAACTCTATGGATGAGGCGGTGGCGGGCCATGCCAACCGGATTGAGGTGGAGCTTCACGCCGACAACTCCGTCACCGTGCGCGACAACGGGCGCGGCATTCCGATTGATCCGCACCCGAAGTTTCCCGGCAAATCCGCGCTCGAAGTGATCCTCTGCACTCTGCACGCGGGCGGCAAATTCGGCGGCAAGGCCTATGAAACCTCAGGCGGGCTGCATGGCGTCGGGGCCTCGGTTGTCAACGCGCTGTCGGATGTGATGCGGGTTGAGGTGGCACGCAACAAAGAGCTGTTCCAGCAATCCTTCTCGCGCGGTATTCCGCAAGGCCCGGTCCAGAAAGTCGGCTCCGCGCCCAACCGGCGCGGCACCAGCGTGACCTTCCACCCCGACCATGAGATTTTCGGCAGTCAGACCTTCAAACCGGCGCGGCTGCTGAAAATGGTGCGCTCCAAGGCCTTTCTGTTTTCGGGTGTGGAAATCCGTTGGAAAACCGCCGTCAACGATGGCGAAACCCCGCTGGAGGCCGTCTTCCACTTCCCCGGCGGCTTGGCGGATTACCTCTCCGATACTTTGCAAAAGACCACCACCTATGCCGACCGCCCTTTCGCCGGAAAGGTCAGCTTTACCGAGAAATACAACATCCCCGGTTCGGTCGAATGGGCGATCAACTGGACACCCGTGCGCGACGGCTTCCTGCAATCCTATTGCAACACGGTCCCTACCCCCGAAGGCGGCACGCATGAGGCCGGGTTTTGGGCCGCGATCCTGAAAGGCATCCGCGCCTATGGCGATCTGGTCAAGAACCGCAAATCCGAGTTGATCACCCGCGAAGACTTGCTGACGGGCGGCTGCGCGCTGGTGTCGTGCTTTATCCGCGAGCCGCAATTCGTGGGCCAGACCAAGGACCGGCTGTCAACCGAGGAAGCCGCGAAATGGGTCGAAGGCGCGGTGCGCGACCATTTTGACAATTGGCTGGCCAATGACACCAAATCGGCGGGGGCGATCCTCGATTTTCTGGTGTTGCGGGCCGAGGAACGCCTGCGCCGCAAGCAGGAAAAGGAAACCGCGCGCAAGACCGCGACCAAGAAAC
>JAIYDR010000426.1 GCA_027487395.1 Rhodobacter sp.
TGGACTTGCCGCAGCCCGAGGGACCGACGAAAACGACGAATTCGCCGTTTTCGATGGTCAGGTTGATGTCGGGGATCACCGCGACATCGCCAAAGGACTTGTTCACATGCTTGAGGGTTATCTTGCCCATTTGGTCCTCACTTCACCGCGCCAAAGGTCAGGCCACGGACGAGTTGTTTCTGGCTGAACCAGCCAAGGATCAGGATCGGCGCGATGGCCATGGTGCTGGCAGCGCTGAGTTTTGCGTAAAACAGCCCCTGCGGCGCGGAAAAGCTGGCGATAAAGGCTGACAGGGGGGCGGCTTTGGTTGTGGTGAGGATGATGGTCCAGAACGCCTCATTCCACGCGAGGATGACGTTCAAGAGCAGCGTCGAGGCGATGCCGGGCAGCGCCATCGGCGTCAGCACATAGACGATTTCCTTGAACACCCCCGCCCCGTCCATTCGGGCGGCCTCAAGGATTTCAGACGGGATTTCCTTGAAGTAGGTATAAAGCATCCAGACGATGATCGGCAGATTCATCAGCATCAAGGCCAGGACCAGACCGATATGGGTGTCGATCAGGCGCAGTTTCAGGAACACCAGATAGAGCGGGATCATCACCGCAACGGCGGGCATCATCTTGGTGGAGAGCATCCACATCAAAAGGTCCTTGGTCCGTTTGCCCGGCACAAAGGCCATCGCCCAAGCGGCGGGAATGGCGACGGCCAGACCCAAGAGGGTGGAGCCAAAGGCGATGATTACCGAATTCCAGAAGAACCGCGGATAGTCCGACCGCTGCCACACCTCGGCGTAGTTTTCCAGCGTCCAGTCGGCGGTGAACAGTTGTGGCGGCATGGCGACGGCAGAGGGTTCGGTCTTGAGACTGGTCAGGACCATCCAGAGGACCGGGAAAAAGATCACAAATGCCGCCGACCACGCCGCGAGGGTCGTCAAAGCCTTGCGGCGGGGGGATATTGCGCGGGCCATGATGTTCCCCTTAGGCGTCCAGATGGCGGCCAATGCCGCGCATCAGGAAATAGGCGACGATATTGGCAAGGATCACCGCGATGATCCCTCCGGCGGCGGCGCGGCCGATGTCCTTGGCGGCGATGGCTTGCTTGAAGATCATGTAGGGCAGCGTGGTGGATGCCGATCCCGGCCCGCCTTGGGTGGTGGTGAAAATCTCACCGAAGATCCCTAACAGGAAGATGGTCTGAATCAGGATCACCACGGTGATCGCCCGCATCATATGCGGCAGGATGATGTAGCGCAGCCGGTTAAAGGCCGAGGCCCCGTCCATCTCTGCCGCCTCAATCTGTTCCGAGGACAGCGATTGCAGCGCGGTGAGCAGGATCAGCGTGGCAAAGGGCAGCCATTGCCATGAGACAATCGCGATAACCGATGACATTGGATAATCTTGCAAGAACAGAATGGGTTGCGCGTCAAAGCTCATGCTCAGCGCGGCGAAAAGGCCGTTCTGCGGATGCATAAACAGGTTTTCAAGGATCGACGCTGCGACGGGGGGCATCACGAAGAAGGGCGCGATGACAAGGATCCGCAGCACGCCCTGCCCTTTGACCGGTTGGTCAATCAGCAGTGCAATCAGAATGCCCAAGGTGACCGTGATCGCCAGCACCCCGCCCACCAAGGCGAGCGTATTGCCCATCGCCTGCCAGAACTCGGGCGAATTGACGAACCAGATGTAATTGGTGAACCCCACCCAGCCCGTGCGATCCGGCGAGATCAGGCGATACAGCCGGAACGAATAGTACAGCGTCATGGCCAGCGGCACGATCATCCAGATCAAGAGCAGCAGGACCGACGGTGCCACCATCACGCGTGCGACAAGGCGGCTGGAGTGTGTGGACATGGGAAGGTCTCCGGGGCCAAAGGGCCGAGGAAGAGGATGCCGTCCCGCCGACAAGGGCAAAAGCGGCATATCAATCAAGGGGAAAAAGGCTTGCGGACCGTACGCACCGATCCGCAAGCTGGGAGCATCCCCGGGCCGTTGACCGGCCCGGAGAGAGGTCTTTACTTGATGTAGCCAGCGGCGGTCATTTCCGAAACCGACAGGGCTTGTGCTTCGGCCAAAGCCTCATCCACGGTCTTCTGACCGGCCAAGGCCGCCGAGAAGAGTTCACCCACGCTGGTCGCCAGACCCGCAAACTCGGGGATCGCGACGAACTGCACGCCGACATAAGGCACCGGCTTCACAGTCGGGTTGGTCGGGTCAGCCGCATTGATCGAGTCGATGGTCATCTTGGCAAACGGCAGGGCCGCATATTCCGCATTCGCATAGAGCGAGGTACGGGTGCCCGGAGGGGCATTGCGCCAGCCTTCTTTCGACGCAACCAGCGCCAGATAGTCTTTGTTGGTCGCCCAGTTGATGAAGGTCTTGGAGGCTTCTTTGGCGTCCGACGAGGCCGGGACAGCCAGCGACCATGCCCAAAGCCAGTTCGCCCGCTTGCCAAGGCCAGCATCCGGTGCCAGCGCAAAGCCGACTTTGTCGGCGAATTCGGACTGGGCCGGATCAGTCAAAGCGCCTGCCGACACGGTGGCATCCATGCGCATCGCGCACTTGCCTTGCAGCGACAGGGTCAGGTTTTCGTTATAGCCGTTGTTGGACGCGCCGGGGGGGCCGTATTTGGTCAAGAGTTCGACGTAATCCGTCATCACAGCTTTCCATTCCGGCTGGTCGAACTGGGGCACCCAGTTTTCATCGAACCAACGCGCGCCATAGCTGTTTGCCATGGTGGTCAGGAAGGCCATGTTTTCGCCCCAGCCGGCCTTGCCGCGCAGGCAGATGCCGTAGACGCCAGCCTCGGTGTCGGTCATCGCGGCAGCAGCGGCCTTGATCTCGTCCCAGGTCGGAGCATCGGAGATGGTGATCCCGGCCTTTTCAGCCAGATCCTTGCGATAGTTCAGGAACGACGATTCGCCATAGAAGGGCGAGGCATAGAGGTTGCCATCGACCGTCAGACCGCCACGGATTGCGGGCAAGAGGTCATCGACGTCATAGTCGGCGGGCAGGTCGTTCAGGCTTTCCAGCCAGCCCTGCTTGCCCCAGATCGGAACTTCATAGGTGCCGATGGTGATCACGTCATACTGACCGCCGCCGGTGGCGATGTCGGTCGTTACGTTCTGGCGCAGGACGTTTTCTTCCAGCGTCACCCATTCGACCTTGATGTCGGGGTGCTTGGCATAGAAATCGTCCATCAGGCCCTGCATACGGACCATATCGCCGTTGTTCACGGTGGCGACAGTGATGGTGGTTTCGGCCATCGCAGCCCCCGCGAGGGCAAGCGAAACCGTCGCGCCGAGCAGCGCGCGTTGCGTCATCTTCATGAATTCCTCCCTAACAAGCGACTGAGCATTTCATCGCTTACTGAGCAATTACCCACACTTCACCCCGTCACGTCAAGTCAGGAATTGTGCATTTGTCGCGCAAACAGGCCAACCCCTGCCGCAGTGCCGCATGAAATAGCAGCACCGCGCGAATCCTGCGCGGATTGGGCTGGAAATTCAGGAAAACCTCTGGACGGGACTTCGCCTCAGTGCAGCGAAAGCAGGGCGCGGGCCGTCGCCTCATCGGTGACCAGACCGTTGATGATCCGCCCCTGAAGGGCCGCAAAAATCGGACCTACCTTGGACGGCCCTGCCGCCACACCAAACACGGGCCGAGTCTGGCCAGATTCGATTCGTACCCCGCCCACGCGTTCGTTGATGCCAAGGTCCAGATAGTGCCCGTCCTGGTCAAAGACCCAACCCGCCACCTCTCCGACCGCACCTTGTGCCTGCATCGCGCTGAGTTCGTCAAAGGTGATGAAGCCATCTTTGTAGAGCGGCGCATCATCGCTCATCTGCCCAACGCCCACAAAGACCACATCCGCCGTCGAGGCCAGTTCGCGCACCTTGCGCACAGGCTCTAACGCGCGGAACGCATCGCGTTCCGCCCCGGTGGAGGAAATCACCGGCAAGGGCATGGGGTAATGCGGCGCGCGCACCCGTTCGCCCACCGACATGATGACGTCAAAGAACGAGGCAGAGCCATCCGGCGCGATGTTACCAATCAGGCTGACCAGACGGTGTTGCGGCGCTTCAAGCCGCGCCATGGCATCCACCATCCCGCGCAGGGCGCGACCCGTGCCAAAGGCAATGACCATCGGGTCAGGCATATGCAGGAACCGCTCAAGTTCTTGCGCGGCGGCGGGGGCGATGCTGCGGACCGGATCGGCGCTGCCAAGATCAGGCGCGATGCGACAGCGCGTCAGGCCGAAACGGTCCGTCAGGGCCTGTTCCAGGTCCAGACAGGCGGCGATGGGATGTTCCAGCCGCACATGGATCAGCCCGTCTGCCACAGCCTTTGACACCAAACGCTGCGCGCGCTGTCGGCTGACACCCAGTTCGCGCGCAATCTGGTCTTGGGTCATGCCCGCGACGTAGTAAAGCCACCCGGCGCGGGCGGCATCGTCACTGGGGGTGGGGTCGGCGTCACTGGGCAGGTTCATCGGCAGTCAGTTCATCGAAAAGGCCGGGATGCGCGGCACGCATCGCAGCAAATGAGGCATAGTCAGCCTGAGGAGTGGCATCCTCGGGCGGGCTAAGGTCAAGCCCTTTCAGATGGCTGCCCCCGGTAAAGCGCCAAACCGCCATCCCGGCAGCCAATCCGGCGCGCACACCGTTCAGGCTGTCCTCGATCACGACACAGGCGGCGGGGTCCACCCCCATCTGGGCTGCGGCATGCAAGAACAGGTCCGGCGCAGGCTTGCCGCGCTTTACCTCGGAGGCGGTGAAAGTCCGGCCCGTGAACAGCGGCGCAAGGCCGGTGATATCCAGACTGCGCCGCATCCGTTCGGGACTGGAAGAGGTGGCAAGGCAAAAGGGCAACCGAAGTGCTGCGATGGTTTCGGTGATTCCCGGCATCACCTTCAAGTCGGTCTCAAAGGCGGCCAGCAAGCGGGCGCGGTAATCGGCCTCAAACCTGTCCGGTAAGGCGACGCCCCAACGCTCCCGCACCTCTTGCAGCACAACGGGGTAAGAGCGGCCCAGGAAATGGCGGCTGACAAAGGCCATGTCCATCTCAACGCCATAGCCTTTCAGTTCGGCGATCAACTGGCGCGCGCTGATCACCTCGGAGTCGATCAGGACGCCGTCGCAGTCAA
>JAIYDR010000161.1 GCA_027487395.1 Rhodobacter sp.
AGGGCATAGTAGTTTTCGCTGCCCTTGGGCCAGGTCGAATAGGCATAGACCGCTGCCGGCATGAAGTCGGCCATCGAGATGCTGTTGGCAGCGAAGAAGTCGTTCAGCTTGACGTAATGGCCGTTTTCAGCGCCGCCGCCGATCCACTGGCTGTCGCCGATCAAGAGGTCGCACAGCTGCCCGCCCGAATTCAGCTCGTTCAGCATCCGGTCAGCGAAGTTCGGCCACGGCACGAATTCGAAGTTCATCTTGATGCCGGACTGGGTTTCAAAGTCCTTGGACAGTTCGACCAGCGCGTTTGCAGGGTCCCATGCGGCCCAGCAGAGGGTGAGTTCTTTGTCCTGCGCAGAAGCAGCACCCGCCGTGCAGAGCGCTGCGACCGCTGTGGCGGTCAGAAGCCTTGTCTTCATCTCAGTATCCTCCCGGTTTTTTTGTGAATGTGCGGACCGGATCGAGGGATTTGCCCCGTCGGGTCTTCTTGTGCCGCAACGATAGGCACGCTGCCCTGAGTCTGTCCAGATGAATTTGAGGTGCGTACCTCATTTCGCAGTGCGGCATAACCGCAGGGTAGGGCGCTGCGGATCAGTCAGGTAGGTTTTCGCGGATCACGATGTCGATGCGCAGTTGTTCCTGCCCTTCGTCAATGGGCGCACGGTCCGCCTTGGCGCGCAGCACCCGCAGGGTGGAGCGCGCCAGATGGCCGGGGTTCTGCGCGATCACCGCATGGATATGGCCCGATTGCAGCGCCGAGCGACTGTGGAGGGTCAGCTCATGCCCGATCACCACCACACGGCCCAAAAGCCCCATGCCTTCTAGCGCCGCAGTCAGGGCGCGATGGCCCGAGCCCAGAAGGTAGATCCCGCCAATCTCGGTGCTGGACAGAACCTCAGCCAGACCGCGGCGCAACGCCTCGGTCGCGCCGTGGGTTTCCAGCGTCGGCAGCACATCGACGGTTGCGAAGTCGGCCAACATCACCTCATCAAAGCCACGGCGGCGTTCGATGGCGTCACGCAGCAGCATGGTTTCGGCCAGAACCGCCACCCGCTGCGGGCGATTGCCTAGAAAACGACCCATCAACACGCCTGCGGTGCGCCCTGCCGCGCGGGAATCGATGCCGACGAAATGATCGCAGCCCGCGTTCGGCAGGTCCGATGCCAGCGCCACCACCGGC
Organism: Rhodobacter sp.; assembly: GCA_027487395.1. GTDB lineage: Bacteria > Pseudomonadota > Alphaproteobacteria > Rhodobacterales > Rhodobacteraceae > Paragemmobacter. The sequence goes on from JAIYDR010000161.1 coordinate 1,172, forward strand.
ACCGCGCGGTGACGCAAGGCCCGGACCGCATCGCGCAAGACGGGCGTTTCCGGGGCCATCAGCGCGACCCCTGCCACCTCATCCGGGTCAACGCCTGCGAGCAACGCCGCAAGACTGTGGGTGTCGCCAGCCGGATAGCGGATCAGGGTCATTTCGGTACGGGTTGCGGCGGCTTGTTGTGCGGCCTCTTCCATCGCCGCGGCGACGGTTTGCACGAATTGCCCGCCGCCATCAGGCAGGAACACGGCCATCCGGTAGCGCCGCGAGCGGGCCAGATTGGCCGCCGCCATATCACGAATATAGCCCAGCCGCGCGATCGCCTCATTTACAGCGAAGATCGTCTTGTCGCGCACGCCGGGACGCGCGTTCAACACGCGGTCCACAGTCGCAAGGCTAACCCCGGCTTCACGGGCAATGTCGTTCACAGTCGGTCTGGACACGGTGCAATCCTCTCTGCGCCGACTATCGACTGGGGATTGAGGTACGTCAATCACCCGCCTTTTGCCACCCGCCACCGATTTTCCACCCCACGATGGGCCTTCGCTGGGGGTGCCCCTGTCCGGGCAGACCTCACCAAACCAAGCGCGGCAAGAAAAAAGCCCCGCCGAAGCGGGGCTGAAGTCGGTCGGTGCAGCAAAGCCCACCGACAGGGAGGAAACATTGGCTGCGCTATTCGGCCTCCAGCCAATCGCGGAACTGCGCCACCACATCGGCATCGCTGTCCACAAGGTAGTGTGGGGCGGGATAGGCCCCGGAATGGACGTCATCGGCAAACTGCTTCATCGCCGTCACCCGCATCTCTTGCAGGCGGGCATATTCGGCGGCGAAATCGGCATAGACCTTGGCATGTCGCGGCACGCGGCCCTTGGTCTGGCCCAGCACATCATCGGTAAACAGGTATTGCGCGTGACCCGCCGCCCCGGCACCCATCGAGATTAGGAAAAGGTCAGTCTTTTCTGCGATGGCCTGCGTGATGGAATGGGGGACCACCTCAATCTCCACGGCGAAAGCCCCTGCCGCTTCCAGCGCTTTACATTGATTCCAGACCAGTTTTGCGCTCTCCAGCGTCTTGCCCACCGCCTTGAACCCACCGGTCCATGTGGCTTTGGAGGGGATTAAGCCGACATGACCACAAACCGGCAGGCCGTGATCGGCCAGCGCCCGCACGGTTTGCAAAGACCCTGAGCAATAGAACCCATCCGCCCCGTGCTTATACAGCGGAAAAGCCCATTTCAGGAAATCGGCAGTATCGCCAATCTCATAGAAATTGTCGCCCGGAAAGGCAAAGGCCGTGGGGGCGGCGTCCCGAAACTGGCGGTCCATGATCATCGCAGGCGGGACAGAGAGCAACTCTACCCCGGCACGCTCTGCCGCCTCAGCCTCGGCCAAGGTCTCAACGCGGAGCATGGCGAATTGGTGCTGGCCGCGCAGGTCCAAGAGGTCACGGACGGTTGGGCGTTTGGCCATCATGCCACCTCAATGTAAACGTCGTCGCCGTCCACCTTGACCGGAAAGGTGCGCAGGTTGACGCAGACCGGCGCGCGTTTCGCCTCGCCAGTGCGATAGTCGAATTGTCCGTTGTGCTTGGGGCATTCGATCAGATGGCCCATCACCAAACCATCGCAGAGATGCACGTTTTCATGCGTGCAAAGACCCGCCGTGGCAAAGAATTTGCCGTCCGGGGAATGGTAGATGGCATAGGTCGCCCCGGCATGGTCAAAGCGGATCAGGTCCTCTTCGTCGATGTCATCGGTGGCGCAGGCGCGGATCCATGTCGGCATGGGGTCGGTCCTTATTCGACGGCGGGCTGGGTGCCCAAGGCATCGCGGTGGAAATCTTCACGGTAGGGTTTAGCGGTCGGCGGCAGATCGCGGCGCAGGAAGTAATCCTCATAAGCCAGTTGGCGGCGCAGTGCGGGCCACATCTCGGCAAAGCCCTCGGCGATCGAGCGGTTGGGCGCGGGCAGGTCGTGCTTGATCGCCTCGTGCAGGCGCGGCAGGGCGTGATAAGGCACCATTGGGAACATGTGATGTTCGACATGGTAATTCATGTTCCAGTATATGAACCGGCTGATCGGGTTCATGTAGACGGTGCGGCTGTTCAGGCGGTGGTCGATGACATTGTCGGCAAGGCCACCATGCTGCAACAGCCCCGTCATCACATGATGCCACGCGCCATAAAGCCGGGGCAGGCCGATGACCATCAATGGCAGGATGGAGCCCATCCAGATCGCCAGCGCAATTGTCGCGGCATAGATCGCCACATGGACCAAGGCCACGCGCTGCACCTTGCCCCATTCGGATTGCGGCACAAAGGTGCGCTCTTCCGCTGTCGGGCCAGAGACGGCGTTTTGGATCACGCGCGGCACAAAGGCGATGACATCCGGGATGCCGACAAAAGCGAGGATCAATTTGGCAAAAGCCGGGGGGCGCATGATCGCAATCTCAGCGTCACGGCCGACGATATAGGTGTCGGTGTGGTGGCGGGCGTGGCTCCAGCGCCATGTCGCGGCGTTGCGCATGATCATGAAGCTGGCAATCTGATAAACCACGTCATTCATCCACGGCGTCTTGAAGGCGGTCCCATGGCCGCATTCATGCCAACGCGAGTCAGAGGCTGACCCGTAAAGCACCCCGTAGGCCAGCCAGAACGGCGCCGACCACCACGACGGCCACAGCGCGATGCCGATAGCGGCGAACAGCACCATCAACCCGTAAAGCAGGATCGTGTCACGGATGGCAGGCGCATCGCTGCGCTGCATCAACTCTTTCATCACCTTACGCGGCACGTCGGTGTGATACCATTCTGCAGCGGCAAGTCCGGTTTCCACCGCCCGTGCCCCATCGGGGCCGATCAAACTGTAATCTCTTTTTGCCATGGGTCCTCTCTTGTCCCGCGCGCGGCGGGTTTCCCGACAGTTAGAATGAAAATTCCACACAGGCAAAGATTGGACTGGAAGTTTCCATCATTACTCGTCAGATTCCCGTCAATTTCTGACGAAAATACATCAGGCGGAGGGGCGATGGCGCGGCGAGTCGGGATGGTGGAGTTGGCCGCGGCGGCAGGCGTGTCTGTCGCCACTGTGGATCGCGTGCTGAACGGGCGCGAAACGGTGGCCGCCGCCACACGCGCCGCTGTGACCGAAGCCGCGCTGCGCATCGGCCATCCGGCCGCATGGCGGCTGAGCGGCACCACCGCCGATGCCGCCTTGCCAGAGGTGCGCTTTGGTGTGGTGCTGCATAAGCAAGGCCAGGATTTCTACAAGGCTTTCGCCGAAACCTTGCATCGGTCGGTGGAGCAGGTGCAGGGCGCGCGGGGCAAGTTGGTGCTGGAGTTTTCGGCCTCGCAGGCACCGTCTGAAATGGCGGGATTGCTACGATCCATGGCAGGGCGCTGTGATGTGCTGGCCGCCACGGCGGTCAATCACCCCGAGGTGACGGCAGCGGTCGAAGAGTTGCGTGGTAAGGGGCAGCGGGTGTTCTCTCTCTTGTCGGATTTCGCGCAAGGCGCGCGCGCGGGCTATCTGGGGCTGAACAACTTGAAGGTGGGGCGCACAGCTGGCTGGATCACCGCGCTTTCGGCCAAGGGTCCGGGAAAGCTGCTCCTTTTCGTCGGTGGGCACCGTTGGCACGGGCATGAGTTGCGCGAGACGGGGTTTCGCGCCTATTTGCGTGAAACCGCCCCGCAGTTTGAGATCATGGAAACCCTGGTCAATCTGGAAACCCGGCAACTGACCTATGAAACCACCATGGCCTTGCTGGACCGCCAGCCCGATCTGCGCGGCATCTATGTCGCGGGTGGCGGGATGGAGGGCGCCATTGCCGCGCTGCGAGAGGCACGGGCCCCCGGAGAGGTGGCCTTGGTCGTCTCGGCCCTGACCCCCGATTCGCGCAATGGGCTGGCCGAGGGGGTGGTGACCTTGGTCACCGACACGCCGCTGGAAAAACTGTGCCGCGAGTTGTTCGCCCGAATGACCCGCGCCACGCAAGACGGCGACGAGCCTGTCGATTACGGCCAGCTTTTCTTGCCTCCTGACTTACATGTCGCCGAATCTCTCTGACGAAAAGACATCATCCTTTCAGAAGGGGGTGATAGATTATCGTCAGAACTTTGGAATATTAGATTTGCGGTTGTCAGCTTTTGGAATACCTATTCCATGACGCTGGGCCGAGGATGGGTCCGGCTCAGGAGGACCGACCGATGCTGCCTTTCGCCCTGAACCACATGACAACCCCAAAATTGGGCTGGGAGGCGTTCTTGTCCTTGGCCGCCGATCTGGGTTGTGTCGGGGTGGAGTTCCGCAACGACTTGCCCGGTGCGCTGTTTGGCGGTGCTGATCCGGCCACCGTGGGCGCTGCGGTCAAGGCGCGCGGCTTGCGCTTCCTCGCGCTGGCCGAAGTGAAGATGTTCAACGATTGGTCAGACGCCAAAGCGGCCGAGGCTGAGGCGCTGATGAAGATTGCCGTCGCGGCAGGGGCCGAGGCGATCAGCCTGATTCCGCGCAATGACAATGTGGCGACCGACCGCGCCGACAGCCGCCGTGTGACGGAAACCGCGCTGCGGGAAATCCTGCCGATGCTGCGGGCGCATGGCCTGAAAGCGATGGTGGAACCGCTTGGCTTTGCCGTGTGTTCGCTGCGCGACAAGGATGTGCTGGCCGATGCGATTGGCGCGGTGGGCGGCGAGGGGACGTATTTCATGGTCCATGACACCTTCCATCATGCGCTCGCGGGTTTTGGCCCGATCTTCCCGGACCTGACGGGGATCGTTCATGTGTCGGGTGTGAAGGACATGATCGCGTTGAACGATATGCGCGACCCGCATCGCGTGCTGGTCGATGCCGATGATGTGCTGGGCAATGTGGCGCAAATCCGGGCGCTGCGGGCGGCGGGTTACGCTGGCCCGATCAGCTATGAACCTTTTGCACCCTCTGTGCATGACCTTGCCGCGCCGCATCCGGCGCTTGCGGCATCTATGGAATTCATCCGTTCCGGCGTCGCCGCCTGAACGCACGAATACCGCCCGAGGAGGGGCGGTCCGGCAGGGAGAAACGGTGTGCCGGACACCGTCTGTGGAGGAGACCACCATGAAAAAGACCCTTATCGTTGCTGGCTTTGTCTCGCTGATGGGCACCACCGCGATGGCCGACGGGATCGGCGTGTCGATGGCGCTGTTTGACGACAACTTTCTGACCGTTCTGCGCAACGGCATTCAGACGCAGGCCGATGCGGCTGGCCTTTCGGTGCAGATCGAAGACGCGCAAAACGACGTGGCCAAGCAGTTGGACCAGATCAACAACTTCATCGCCTCGGGCGTTTCGGCGATCATCGTGAACCCGGTCGACACCTCGGCCACACAAGCGATGACCGATGCTGCTGCTGCTGCCGGTGTGCCGCTGGTCTATGTGAACCGCCAGCCGATCAACGTCGACACACTGCCCGACAATCAGGCTTTCGTCGCCTCGAACGAGGTCGACTCCTCGAGCCAAGGCTTCACCGAGCAGTGCAACCAGTGGGCCGCAGCGGGCAAAACCGAGGTCGCTGTCTATGTCATGCAGGGCGAGTTGTCGAACCAAGCCGCCGTGCAGCGCACCCAAAACTACTATGACATCATGGACGCGGGCAAATGCGCCGTGAAGGTCACGGTGATCGACCAGCAGACCGCCAACTGGTCGCGCGATCAGGCGCAATCGCTGATGACCAACTGGCTGTCGACCGGCGCCGCCTTTGACGGCGTTCTGGCCAACAACGATGAAATGGCGATCGGTGCCATTCAGGCGATGAAGGCCGCTGGCATCGACATGGCATCTGTCATCGTGTCGGGTGTGGACGCAACGCAAGACGCGCTGGCCTCGATGCAGGCCGGAGAGTTGGACATCACCGTGTTCCAGAACGCAGCAGCCCAAGGCGGCGGTGCGCTGGATGCGGCCGTCAAGCTGGCGGCTGGCGAAACGGTTGAGCAGAAGGTCTATGTTCCGTTTGAACTGGTGACTCCGGCCAACATCGACAACTACCTGTCCAAGAACTGATCTGTTGCGGATAGGGTTGGGGCGGCGGAACCTCCGCCGCCCTGATCCATTCCCGGCGCAGATGTGTCATCATCGGCCGGACCAAAGCCAGACGACCAAAGACGCAGGAGGAGGACACGGTGGCCGAACCAACCCATGGCCTAGGGGGGCTGAAATATGATCCGGCGAAACGGACGCGCGCGCCGGAATGGAATGTGTTTGCAGCACTTGTCCTGATCGTCCTGATCTTTGAGGTTCTCAACCGTTTGAACGGTGGTTCTTTCCTGTTCAACATGCGCGACAATGTGGACGCGCTGTTCAACCAGCAACGCCTCGACATCATGATCCTGCAGGTGGCCATCATCGGGGTCATCGCACTGGGGGTGACGCAGGTCATCATCATCGGCGGGATTGATCTGTCCTCAGGCTCTGTCGTCGGTGCAACGGCGATGATCGTGATGAGTTTCGCACAAACCGCGCTGGTGAATGGCAATCCCAACCCCAAGGCGATCTTTGGCGACTGGGCGATGGACCTGCCGGTGATCGTGCCGATTGTCGTGGGTCTGGCCTGCGGGCTGTTTGCGGGGCTGCTGAACGGGCTGCTGATTGCCTATACCCGAATTCCGCCCTTTATCGCGACGCTGGGCGTGATGGTGTCTGCGCGCGGTGCGGCGCGGTGGTGGTCGAACGGCCAGCCAGTCAGCTTTCCGACCGAAAGCTATGGCAAATTGGCCAATGGTGATCTGTTGGGCACCCTGACCTTTGGCACCCTGTCATGGGAGGGTCAGAACCCCGCCGTGATCTTTGTCGTCCTTGCGGTGCTGTTTCACTGCATCATGGTCTATACGGTTTACGGCAAACGCTCGTATGCCATCGGATCGAATGAGGCGGCGGCGCGGATGTCGGGCATCAATGTCGATCGTCACAAGGTGCTGGTCTATACCATCGCCGGGCTATTGGCGGCAGTTGCGGCGATCCTTCTCACCTCAAAGAACCTCACCGCGCAGGCGGGGATGGGGGTGATGTACGAACTGGACGCCATCGCCATGGCGGTGATCGGCGGCGTGTCCTTGGCAGGCGGGCGGGGGTCGATCCTAGGCACCGTGCTGGGGGCCGCGATCTTTTCGGTCATTATCTCGGGCTTCACCTCGGTCAAGTTGGACGCCTATTACCAAGAGATGGTCAAGGGCGCGATCATCGTGGGCGCTGTGGCGCTGGACCAGTGGCGGCAGCGCAGCCGTTTGCGCGGCTAAGGGGGGCGATCATGAGCGATATCATTCTGGAAACCCGTGGCCTGACCAAACGCTATGGCGGCGTGCATGCGCTGGAGGATGCGAATTTCATCCTGCGCGCGGGCGAGCATGTCGCGGTCGTGGGCGACAACGGGGCGGGCAAATCCACCTTCGTGCGTCAGATCACAGCGGTGGAGCAGAAATCAGCCGGCCAAGTGTTCTTTGAGGGGCGCGAGGTGAATTTCGAAGACCCGTTGCAGGCGCGTGAGGCCGGGATTGAAACCGTGTTCCAGACCTTGGCCTTGGCCGATGATCTGGATGTGCCGTCGAACCTGTTTCTGGGGCGCGAGCTTTACAAGTTCCGCCTTGGGCCGTTCTCGATCCTTGACCGCAAAACGATGCGCGACCGCACCATGGACGCGCTGAAAACCACGGCGGTGAAAATCCCCAATGTGGACAACCCGATCCGCAACATGTCGGGCGGGCAGCGCCAATGCGTTGCCATCGCGCGCACGGCGGCATTCGCGTCCAAGCTGGTGATCATGGACGAACCCACGGCGGCTTTGGGTGTGCAAGAAACCGGACAAGTGGAAAACATCATCCGCGGCTTGAAAGAGCGGGGCGTGCCGATGATCCTGATCAGCCACAATCTACGGCAAGTGTTTGATCTGGTGGACCGGATCGTGGTGTTCCGCCGCGGTCGGATCGTGGCCAGCCTGAACAAGGATGAGACCGACGGCAATGACATCGTCAGCTACATCACCGGGGTCAAAGGGCTGGGGGCCGAAGCGGCCTGAAGCCCTGTCGTTCAGGGTGCGCCCTGATCAAGGCGCGCTTTGATCGCTGCGCCATGGTTTCGATTTCCCGCGCGGAAGATGCTGACGGTGGCGGTCTTTATCTCGGCCTCGGCCTCGCTCTGGGCAAGGTAATGACGGTAGAGCGCCGCCACACGTTCGGCCAGATCGGCAAGGCGGGCGGGGCGCAGGCCTAAGCGGTCAAGATCTTCGTCCAGTGCGTCTTCGGTTTGGTCGCCTAGGCTGCCAAGCCATACCTCCAGCCGTTGTTGCGCCACGGCGGGGTCAATGTCGGGGATGCCATCCGACAGGGCCAAACCCGTCTCTGCTTCGGCCCACGCGATGTCGTCACGGTCGATGCCGCTGGCGGCAAGGTCGGGCGGCAGGACAAAGCGCCCCGGAAATCGGCGCGCCAAATGCCGGATCGTCGCGGACCGCGCCGACAACCGCGCGGCACTGCCAGAAGTAGCAGGGCCAGTGCGATTGAGCAGCCAGATCAGCCGCAGCGCCGTATCAGAAAGGGCGACATTGTCGCGCCTGTCCTGCACCGTCTGGGAGGTGATGCCCAAGAGGTCACAAAACTCGGTCACGGTAGAGCCACCCTGTCGGTACAGCCGATAGGTCATCGCCCTGCGTCCATAGCGATCTGCAAAGGCGGCAAAGCGTGCGCGATAGCAAGGGCGTGGCAAAAGCGCGGTGGCCTGACCCGCCCGGATCATCTGTTGCAGCGCCGATCCGATGTAGCCCACCGCTGGCCGCAGCCATGCCACCACGGATACGTCGCGCGCGTGGGGGGCCAGAAAATCCGCCATCTCCAGAACCGAAGGCGGGCGCATCAGCGACATTTCCTCGCCCGAGATCACCAATTGCCGCCGGGACAGGGCCAATTCGTCCAGCAGTTCCCGCCGCATCGCCGCGCGGATGCGCAGTACGCGATCAGGGTCCATCCCTTGCCGCACCCAGACATGGTATTTCGTCGGGTCCTGCGCGAAACAGGTCAGCATCTGGATGGAATGGTTGGTATGGCGCAACTGCGCCATGCGGGTCTGGCCATCGTCAAAGCCTGCCAACGCCTCTTGCACGGCGGTGGTGCCGGTCTTGTGCATCCCGATATGCAGGATCAACCGGTCAGGCATGCCAAGCCATCAGCAAAGCGATGGCGGCCCTTCCGCTGGTCAGGAACACACTAAACATCTGAAACAAACATGTGTTGATAAGCGCCGGACTGTGTGGGCGTTCCGACGCGATGACGATAGCGCCGCGCCGGGGAACATGCCAGCGTCATGGATCCCGTATTTCCGGCGCTTGACCTTATCCGCGGCTTGGTCAAGCCTGTCGGCATGTTTCCATTGCGCGATCACAACCCTTCGGGGCGGCCTCCCATCATCGTCCATCTGTTGATCGGGACGAATGTCCTGATTTTCCTGCTCTATTGGTTGGGTCTGGGGTCTGATCGCGCCATCGGGCAGTTTTACATGACATGGGGTCTTGTCCCCGCCCGCATCAGCTTTGGTGAGGGGTATGAGACCTTTGTCACCTCGATGTTCCTGCATGGTGGCTGGATGCACCTCTTGGGCAACATGCTGTTTTTGTGGATTTTTGGCGATAACCTAGAGGATCGCTTGGGCCACGGCCGCTTTGCGCTGTTCTATCTGGCCAGTGGTCTGGCGGCGGCGGGGCTGCAGTTTCTGGCCGATCCGCAATCCATGGTGCCGATGGTGGGCGCATCGGGGGCGATTGCCGGAGTGATGGGGGGGTATCTCTTGCTGTATCCCCGTGCGCGGGTGGATGTGCTGTTCATCTTCATCATCTTTTTCCGCATCTTCCCGATTCCGGCCTGGATCGTGCTGGGCCTGTGGTTCGGAATGCAGATCTTCGGCGGGCTTTCGACACCGACCGAGGGCGGTGGGGTGGCCTATCTTGCGCATATCGGCGGCTTTGTCGCGGGTCTGGCGCTGATCGTGCCGCTGTGGCTGCGGGCGGGTGGTCCGGCCTTTTGGCAACAGACCCATGGCATACCGCCAAATCCGGTGGCGACCTATTCGGTACGGCGGAGTTCAGTGCCGCGTGTGATCCGGCGTGGGCAAAAGGGGCCATGGGGATGAGTGTGCATCATGGTCAATGCCATTGCGGTGCCGTGCAGTTCGAGGTGGATTTGCCGGACGGCTTTGCCTCGGCGCGGCGCTGCGACTGTTCGTTCTGCCGCAGGCGGGGGGCGGTGGTCGTCTCCACCGCGCTGTCAGGGTTTCGCCTGCTGGCAGAGGAGGATCGGCTGACGCTGTATCAGTTCGGCACGATGACCGCGCAACATTGGTTCTGTGCCACTTGCGGGATTTACACCCATCATCGCCGCCGGTCGAACCCGTCGCAACTGGGCGTGAATGCCGCCTGTCTGGACGGCGTCAATCCGCGCGATCTGGATTCGGTGCCGTGGCTGGACGGGGTCAATCACCCGTCCGACCGCAAAGCTTGATCACGCGCCGAGGATGGTTTTCTTCAGCGGCTCGAACAGCGCCTCATTGGCGCAAAGCAAGCCCTTGCCCTCAAGCGGGCCATAGCCGTCGCGCATGCCGCCCAAGAAACCACCCGCTTCGCGCACCAACAGGCTACCTGCGGCAATGTCCCACAGGTTGATCTCCCGCTCCCAATAGCCGTCAAAACGCCCTGCCGCGACCCATGCTAGGTCAAGCGAGGCAGCGCCCAGACGGCGCAGACCGGCGCAAGCGGGCATCAGGCGGGCAAGGTCTTGCATCGTGGCGGGCAGGGTCTTTTGCGCCCCGAACGGGATGCCCGAGGCAAAAACCGCCTCTGACATCAGACGCCGCCCCGACACGCGGATGCGCATGTCATTCATCCATGCGCCAGCGCCTTTTTCGGCGAAGTACATTTCATCCTTGGCAGCATCAAACACCACGGCAGAGACGATATCGCCCTTATGCTCCAGCGCGATAGACACGGCCCAATGCGGCATGCCGTGCAGGAAGTTGGTGGTTCCGTCCAAGGGATCGACGATCCAGCGCCGCGTCGGGTCTTCGCCATCGGTGGCGCCGGTCTCTTCGCCCAGCCAGCCATAGCTGGGACGGCCGTTCATCAACTCTTCCTTGATGATCCGCTCTGCCTCACGATCCGCCTTCGAGACGAAATCGCCCGGACCTTTGCTGGAGACCTGAAGGTTCTCAACCTCGCGGAAGTCCTTGACCAGTGCGCGGCCTGCCTTGCGGGCGGCCTTGATCATCAGGTTGAGGTTCGCGCTGCCCTGCATGGCTGGCTCCGGGTTCGGGAGGGATCAAGAGGCGGGGATTACACGGGGATGGCGGGGAAGGAAAGGGGGGCCGATGCGGTGGCGATTGCAGCGCGTCTTGATATGGCTGCACAGGACCGCGCGGGTTTGGTGCGGCCAGTGCGGCGTTTGGCGATACCAGACATTATGGTGCTGGGCATCGCTGTGCAAGGCATGGCACGCCGCCTGTCCTCTGTTGGACACACGGCCTTTGGCGGCGTCTGTAGCGGTAAGGCGACCGCAGCCTCAGCCGCGTTGCAATTTGACGGGCTCTGACCGACCCAAGCGCAGGAAATGCGCCATGAAGGGTTTGGTCGCATCCTCTTCGCGCGTGGCGGCGTAAAGGCGTTTGGTGATGGTCTGCGGTCCCAAGGGCCGGGTGACGTAATCGGCGTTCGACTTCACCTCGCGCAGCACCCAATCGGGCAGCACCGACACGCCGCGGTTTGATCCGACCAGCATCAGGATCACTGCTGTCAATTCCACCGGGCGTTGGCCGCGTGGCTCTATCTTGGCGGGGGTCAGAAGTTCGGTGAACACATCCAGCTTGTCGCGGCTGACGGGGTAGGTGATCAGGGTCTGATCCTTGAAATCCTCGGCCCCGATCCAGTCCTTTTCCGCCAAGGGGTTCTGGCGAGAGGCGACGAAGGTGGGGTGATAGTCAAACAGCGGATTGAACACGACGCCGGACAGATTGACGGGATCGGAAGAGATCACAAGGTCCACCTCCTCGCGCAGCAGGGCGGGGAAGGCGTCAAAGGCCAATCCCGCGCGGATATCGACATCCACCTCGGGCCAGGCGTGGCGGAATTGTTCCAGCACCGGGAACAGCCAGTCAAAACAGGCGTGACATTCGATGGCGATATGCAGGCGGCCCGTCTTGCCCGACCGCAGGGCGCGGAATTCTTCTTCCAGCGCATCAAGTTCCGGGATGATCCGTTCCGCCAGCCGCAGCATCCTGAGGCCCGCCGCCGACAGTTTCATGGGTTTGGAGCGACGGACGAACAACTCCATCCCGGCCTGATCTTCCAGCCCCTTGACCTGATGCGACAGCG
>JAIYDR010000351.1 GCA_027487395.1 Rhodobacter sp.
CCAGACCAGCGCCGTCACCACGGCGATGGGGATGATATAGACCAGCCACAGCAACTTGACCCGCAGACCGTTGCGGTGCGCCAGCAGACCGCGCTGGATGTGGTCGTCCCGGTCTCCCGCGATGCCACCCGCATCCCATTCTTTTTCCAGCCTCTCTCGCTCCAGCGCCCGAAGATAGATCGACAACGTGACATAGAGAACCGACAGCCCCAGCAGCCCGAACACAGCCAGTTTCAGAAATCCGACCATGACGCCACCCCCGGAGCAACTGGCCTTAATCTGTGCACCGCTCTGGTCGGGCTGCAAGGGGGAAGCCGGATTTTCCTTGCGTCGCCGCGAAAGCCGGGCAGGCTGAGCGCATGAGCCAAGACGCAATTCTGACCCGGATCGACCAATCCCGCGCTGACCTGATCGGTTTGGCGCAGGACCTGATCCGCATCCCGACGCTGAACCCACCAGGGCGGAACTACCGCGAGATCTGCGATTACCTTGCCGCGCGCCTTTTGGCGCAAGGCTGGACGGTTGAAATGATCCGCGCCATCGGTGCCCCCGGCGACAGTGACACCTTCCCGCGCTGGAACATGATCGCGCGGCGTGACTCTGGCCGCGCCGGGGACTGCGTGCATTTCAACAGCCATCATGACGTGGTCGAGGTCGGCCACGGCTGGACCCGGGACCCTTTTGGCGGGGAACTGGACGGTGATCGCCTTTATGGGCGCGGTGCCTGCGACATGAAAGGGGGCCTTGCCGCCAGCCTCATCGCAGCGGAATCCTTCATCGCCGCCCACCCCGACTGGCGCGGCGCGATAGAGATCAGCGCCACGGCGGATGAGGAATCCGGCGGCTATGGCGGCGTCGCCTATCTGGCCGAGCGTGGCTATTTCAGCCCCGACCGCGTGCAGCATGTCCTTATCCCCGAACCCTTGCACAAGGATCGCATCTGCCTTGGCCATCGCGGCGTCTGGTGGGCCGAGGTGGAGACCCATGGCCGCATCGCCCATGGCTCCATGCCTTTCCTTGGCGACTCGGCCATCCGCCATATGGGCGCGGTGTTGCAGGAAATCGAGGATCGGCTTTACCCCCTGCTCGCCACCAAGACCACCGCGATGCCGGTGGTGCCGCCACAGGCGCGGCAATCGACGCTCAACATCAACTCTATCCACGGCGGGGAACCCGAACCCCTGCCCGGTGACACCAGCCTGCCTGCGCCCTGTGTCGCCGACCGCTGCCGCATCGTGCTGGACCGGCGTTTCCTGATCGAAGAAGCCCTGCCCGAGGTAAAGGCCGAACTGACCGCCGTTTTGGAACGCGTCAAGGCCCGCCGCCCCACATTCAGCTACAGCATCCGCGACTTGTTCGAGGTGCAGCCCACCATGGCCGACCGCGACGCCCCTGTGGTCCGCTCCACTGCCGCCGCGATTGAGCGAGTCTTGGGCCGGGTGGCGGATTACGTTGTCAGCCCCGGGACCTATGACCAAAAACACATCGACCGCATCGGCAGGCTGAAGAACTGCATCGCCTACGGCCCCGGCCTTTTGCATCTGGCGCATCAGCCCGATGAATGGGTGGGCGTGCAGGATATGCTGGACAGCGCCAAGGTGATGGCTTTGGTCTTGGACGATCTCTTGGCGTGATGCGTCGTCACACCGCGATGTTGTCGATCAACCGCACGCCGTCCAGCCACGCCGCCGCCAGCATCCGCAGCGGTCGGGTGGGGTCCGTCATCGGCCCCAAACTTTCGGCATCGCGCAGGTCGATGTATTCCACGCTGTCAAAGCCTTCGGCCATCACGGCCGTCGCGGCGCGGTCCATCGCCTGATCCACCGCCACCCCGCCGCGCACATCGCGCGCAGCGGCGAGCATCGCGGCATAAAGCGCGGGTGCCTTTTGTCGGGCCGCAGCGCTAAGCCGCACGTTGCGCGACGACATCGCCAGCCCGTCGGGATCGCGCACGGTTTCGCAGCCGACCACCGTCACCGCCAGATTGAGGTCCGCCACCAACCGCTGCACCACCTGCAACTGCTGCCAGTCCTTTTGCCCGAAATAGGCGCGGTCGGCCTGTGTCATGCCGAACAGCTTGGTCACCACCGTCGCCACGCCATCGAAATGACCGGGACGCGAGGCGCCTTCCAGCGGTTGTGACACACCCCCGACCGAGACATTGGTGACAAAGCCCGCTGGATAAACCTCAGACGGGTCGGGGGCAAAGATCGCCTCAACTCCCACCCAGCGCAGCAGGGCGGCGTCGGCATCCTCGGTTCGCGGGTATTTCTTCAGGTCGTCGGGGTTGTTGAATTGCTTGGGGTTGACGAAAATCGTGGTAATCACCCGTCCGCATTCCGCCTTGGCCCGTCGCGCCAGTGACAAATGCCCGTCATGCAAAGCGCCCATCGTCGGCACCACGCCGACCACATGCCCTTCAGCCTTCCACCCGCGCACCAAGGCGCGCAGGTCGGCCACCGTCCGCAGGATCACCGTCACTTTTTCACCTGATCGGCAAAGCCATGCTCGGGCGCAGGAAAGGTCCGGGCACGCACTTCGGCGGCGTAATCGGCGATGGCTTGGTCAGCGGCGGCACCCAGTTCGGCATAGCGTTTGACGAATTTCGGACGGAACTCGGTGAAGAGACCTAGCATGTCATCCACCACCAGCACCTGCCCGTCGCAATCAACACCGGCTCCGATCCCGATGGTGGGGATAGTGAGTTCCGCCGTGATCCGCCCCGCCAGACCGACAGGCACCTTTTCCAGCACGATGGCGAAGGCCCCCGCATCTTCGCAGGCCTTGGCGTCGGTCATGACCTTCACCGCCTCTTCCTCGCGCCCAACAACCTTATAGCCGCCCAAAGTGTTAACCGATTGCGGCGTCAGGCCGACATGCGCCATCACCGGCACACCGCGCGCGGTCAGAAAGGCGATGGTCTCGGCCATGTGCTGCCCACCTTCGAGCTTGACGGCCGACGCACCGGTTTCGGCCATCAGCCGCGCGGCGTTGCGATAGGCCTGTTGCGGTGATTCCTCATAGGACCCAAAGGGCATGTCGATCACCGCCATGGCCTTGGACAGCCCCCGCACCACGGCGCGGCCATGCAAGATCATCATCTCCAGCGTCACACCAAGGGTCGATGGCATGCCATGCAGCACCATCCCCACCGAATCGCCCACTAAGGCAATGTCACAATGGGCATCAACCAACCGTGCCACAGGGGTGGTATAGGCGGTCAGAACCACAAGGGGCTCTGTTCCCTTACGGGCGCGGATATCGGGCGGCAGGACGGATCGGACGGGGGCGGTCGCGCTCATGGGCCTCTCCGGTTTTTCACATTCGATTGATATACAGGCACAGGCGCGCTGCAACAGCAAGAATCTTGCGCTGCGCCGCAGCGCCTTTGCAAGGGCTTGACGCAGGAGGGATGCTCGCTTTCCCTATGCCAAACAGCCAAGGAAAGCCCCATGTCCCTGATCGTCCCCGTCACCCGCGACGGCACCCCGCCCGAGGTCTCCCGTCCCGATCCGTCCCGCGTCTTGGCGGGCGATCCGGTCCACACCACATGGAACATCGAAGAGCGCGACGGATTGTTCTGCGGGCTGTGGCAATCCACGCCGGGCAAGTGGACGGTCAACTTCACCGAATGGGAATATGTCCACATCCATTCAGGCCATTCCATCGTTACCGACAGCGCCGGGATGGCAACCCACCTGCGCGCTGGCGACAGTTTCTTCCTGCGGCCCGGATTTCAGGGGACGTGGGAGGTCGTGGAGACCACGCTGAAGGATTATGTGATCCGAGCGTAAGGCGAAGGGGAGCGAAACCTTGCGGTCGCCCCCCTTTGATATCGTCCCGAAGGTCTGTGCTTAGCCCTGCGGCGCGGCTGTCCCTTGCAGAGCAGCATCCTGAACCTCGCCGGTCAATTCGGCCAAGGATGGGCATTCGACCTCGTCGATGCCGCGGTTGCGGCAGATGCGCAGGCGGCGGTTTTCGTCCTTGGCGGCTTGCTCAGCGGCGGCTTCGACGGCAAGTCGTTCGCGTTCAATCCGGGCAGCTTCTTCCTGCACGATCACTTCGCGATCCGTGATCAGGCGGGCCTGATTCTCTGGCGTGTCTGGAACGGCGCGGCCATAAGCGTCGTCCATATAGGGTCCTTCGAGGGCAAGGCTTTCCTCCTGCGTGCGGACACGGACGAAGGCGCCAGTTTCGATCCGGTTGTAAAGATCAATGGCGTCTTGGTTGAACAGGCGAATGCACCCCGCGCTGGTCGCCCTTCCGATCGAGGCATTGTCGATGGTGCCATGGATGCGGAACATCGTATCCCGCCCATTGCGATACAGATACATCGCCCGCGCGCCCAAGGGGTTATCAAGACCCCCCGGCAGTCCAGCCGCATACTCGGCGTAAAGGTCAGGGCGCGTGCGGACCATATTGGCGGTAGGCTGCCAGTTCGGCCATTCCGCCTTACGCCCGATATACCCGGTGCCTCGGAAGGACAGACCTTCACGTCCCACGGCGATGGCATAGCGGATGGCGCGGCCGGGTTCGGTCACATAGTAAAGCTTGCGCGCAAAGGTATCGACCACAATGCTGCCCGGCTCTTCATCACCGTTGTAAGCAATCTCGGTCCGTTGGTTCTGGCCCTCAAACAGATGCAGCGGCTCAACCGCCGGGATCACAAAGTCAACGTCCTGAACGGACTGATATTCGAGGGGCACCACAGGCGCAGGTGGCGGTTCCTGGACGGCAGGCGCGCCACAGGCGGCCAGCAGGGCAAGCGAGAGGCAGGCGAAAAAACGGGCAAAGGGTATCGGCACGGTCACTATCTTTCCGGGTCTGGAGTTATCTTCTCACACCTTGCAGGCCCAACCCGTCAAGCCCCACGCAGGTCCTTGCTGACATGAAATTGCCATATTGCGGCAGAAAGCGCGCGTTTCGTCAGGTTTTGCCGCGTGCAGCACCTTGCACCAAGGCGCGGCATCCCCACATCGGCAGGGAGTTAGGTGTAAGGAGGGACGACAGATGCGTTGCCCGGTGGACAATGAAGCGTTGGTGATGGCGGATCGCAACGGGGTTGAGATCGACTATTGCCCGAAATGCCGGGGCGTCTGGTTGGACCGTGGCGAGTTGGACAAGATCATCGACCGTTCGATGGGATCAGCACCGGCTGCAGTCGCACCCTCACCCGTTGCACCACCACCGCTACAGGTCGCCCCGCAACATCGCCACCCCGCGCCGCCGCCGCGCTATCACGACGATGATGATTACAAGTACGGCTACAAGAAAAAGCGCAAGGAAAGCTTTTTGGGCGATCTGTTCGATTTCTGAGCGGCTGAGCGGGGACTTGCGATTGCCCCGGACCCCGCCGGGGCGTCGCCTTACCAGCGCGTCAGGGCGACCTCATCCGCGTCTTTGGCGGCGACCCATTCGGCCCCGTCGGCGCCGATTTCCTTTTTCCAGAACGGCGCGCGGGATTTCAGGTAATCCATCAGGAACTCTGCCGCCGCAAAAGCATCGGCCCGATGCCGCGCGGCGGTGGCGACCATCATGATCGGCTCTTGGGCCACCAGACGGCCATGGCGGTGGATGACCAGCGCGTCCTCAAGTGACCAGCGCGCCACGGCCTGATCCATGATGGCGCGGATCGCGCGTTCGGTCATGCCGGGGTAATGCTCAATCTCCATCGCGGCCAGCGTGCCCCCATTATCGCGCACCAGTCCGGTGAAGGTCACGACCGCCCCGGCGACGGTCTGGGCAGCGGCAAAGGCATTGCTTTCGGCGCCAAGGTCAAAGGGGTCTGTCTGCACCGAAAGCCGCACTTTAGCCCCCGGTCATCGGCGGAAAAAAGGCGACTTCGCGCACGCCTGCCAAAGGCGCATCGAAGTCCGCCAACTCCTGATCCAGCGCCACGCGGAGCGAGGACAGGTCGGCGAAAGCCGCCTCATACCGCTCTTCACGGGCGCGGAGTTCTTCGACGAAGGCGGCGACGGTCACAGCCGATGTCTCTAGCCGTTCGCGCGGCAGGCCAATGCGTTCACGCACCCAAGCGAAGTACAGCACATCAATCATTCGCGCTTGTCATCCTTGAGGTAGGGCAGGGATTTGCGGAAATAATCCCAGCCGGTCAGGAAGGTGAGAATGGCCGCAATCCAGATCAAGACCAGTCCCACCCATGTCGCATAAGAAGAACAGCCATGCGTCCCGCAGGACCGGATCGGATCGGCAAGCCCCTGGCTGACCAATGCGGCATATTGGTCAGCGGTCATCCCTTGGCGCGCAATGCCTTCGACGTGTTCAAGGCCGGTGCCAAGAAACAGGATGGCGATGGCGATCATTTGGGCGGTGGTTTTCCACTTTGCCAGTTTCGTGACCTTCAGCAACCCCGCCTTGGCCCCAAGGAATTCGCGCAGACCAGACACGAACACCTCACGGAACAGGATGATCGTGACGGGCAGGATCAGCCAAGGATTCATGCCGGAATAGCCGGTGATGATGACAAGAGCGATGATGACCATCGCCTTGTCGGCAATGGGATCGAGCATGGCCCCGAATTTCGATTCCTGCTTCCACAGCCGCGCGAGGTAACCGTCAAACCAATCGGTCACAGCCGCGGTGACAAACAGCGTCAGTGCGAACCAATCGGCCCAAGGACGATGGAAATACAAGAACATGATCGCAACGCCGGGGGCTGCGATCAAGCGAAGGACGGTAAGGATATTGGGAAGCGTCCAAGTCATGATGTCAAAGGGATAGAGGGGAAAACGAGGATGGGGAAGGGACAAAGCATAGAACGTTTGCGCTTGCCTGTTCCGTCGCTGATCCAACGGCGCGGGACGCGCGGGCGCGCCCCGCAAGCCATGCGCCCCACCCGCCGCAGAGCAGCGGCTGGGGCAGGGGGGGGCTTGGCGCCCCCGTCGCCCAAAATGGGCGACTCCCCCGCCGGATATTTGAGGCAGAGAAGACAAAAGCGAGGTTTTTTCTTCCGCCTGTCTTCTCTGTCCAAATATCCCGGGGGTCCGGGGGCTGGCCCCCAGCCTTTGGGCAGGACAAGGGCGTGTAGGCTTATGCTGCGAGCTTACGCCTCGGGGATCAGAATCTCACCCTTGCCGACGTGGTTCGCGGGGGTGAC
>JAIYDR010000301.1 GCA_027487395.1 Rhodobacter sp.
GGGCCCTCGCCGAAGAGGCAAGGGAAGAAATCCTCACCCTCTTCCCCCACCTCCAAGGCCAAAACTTCGACGCCTACGGACCCGTCGCAAGACGAACCCTCACCGCAAACGAAGCAAAAGTCGCCGTGGAGTTCTTCGTCGACAGTCGCAAAGAAGGACAGGCGGCGGAGTAATCGGGCAGCGGAGCAATCGGGCAGCAGAAAAGACCCACCGACGGGCCAGACAGCGCCGGTCGGTGGGCACTCATCCCCTCGGCAGAAAACCGTGGACAAATCCTGACCGGGAAAACCAGCCTTACCTCAACGATGTCAAAGCCCGAGGTGTTCAGTCCAAGATCCGGTAGTGAACCTCGGTTGGTCTGCAGGCGGCACCGTTGATCGGGATCATGTCTTGCGGGCAAGTCGACATGACCACGATGCAATCGATCAACGCGCGCAGGGTTACGTAATCCCCCGGCTTGCTCAGCGGCTCGCCCCAAGTGATCTTGCCCTCAGGGCCAACAGGGATATTCATCCACAAGTTCAGCGGGGCTGGGCAATCCGGCGCGCGAAGTCCCAGTTGCCCAAGGGCCGCATGCAGGTTGTCCGTGCAGTTGTCGTGATAGTCGCGGCAGCCCAAAGCCGAATAGCGATGAACGTCGCAGGCGGCGATGATCGTGTCATGTCGCCCGGGCGAGGTATCCTCTTCCAGCATCAGGATTGGGCGACGCCGGTTTGTCGTCAGCCCATCGCCCTTGGCCGGGAAAATGCCTTGCAGGCTGGCGTGCAGGTGTTCCATCGACATGAATTCCGACATGTCATCGGCATTGAAACACCACGTGTCGACGACCTGCTGACCATGGGTGTTGATGATCTGGATGGCCTGCCCCTTTGCCAAACGGACGGCGCGGCCCCGTCGCGCCGGAACCACCTCATGTGCTGTTTCCATTCTTTTCTCCCCGCCCTTCACGTGTCTGCCTCATTTGATCCGTTTTCTTGAGCAACTGGCAAGGGGCTCAAGCAACATAGATTTCGTCGCCAAGATTGAACCGTTTCTTGATAGAAATCGTTATATTTCAATATATTGATAAATGTTCTTTGACATGTCGGATGCCCAGTTCCGGACTTGTCAGAACGGGAGTTCCGCCAAGTTCCTCCGAAACAGATGCCAAGGCGCGGGCCATAGATGCTTGGGCAAGGACGACAACATCAACCTCGGTCACCAGCAACTTCAGGTGATGAGCGACCAAGGTGTCGTGGCCGGCAGAATCGCCTGCGACAAGTTTCTGGAATGCACCTTCTGCAAGCCTGTTGATCACGGCGCAGTCGCGGCCTTGCCGATCCGATGTGGCACGGATCAGATCCGCCGTGGGCGTCAGGGTGCTGGGCAGCGTCGCCAGAATGCCGATGCGGCGGAATGAGGTGACGGCGGTTTCGGCCATGCCCTGATCAATGCGGAACAGGGGGACTGGGCAAAAAGGGCGCGCCGCCTCAACCGCCGCGCCGAGCGAAGAGCAGGTCACCACGACCGCTTCTGCGCCTGCATCAACCGCAGAGCCGATCAGGACTGCCAGTCTGCGGTGCGTCAAGGGCGAAGGGCTGCCGTCGCGAATGGTGGCGCGCAACAGGCTTTCATCCAGCAGGTTGAAGCCCTTCCAGCCAGTCAGCTCGCTGCTCAGGAGCGTATCGAAAACAGGAATCAGCCCCGCAACGGTGTGTATCATCGCGATGGAGCGGGGGAGGTTTGTCATTCTGACACCTGTTGGGAAAGATTCTCCTTCGACGCTGTGGGAAAGCGGTGGCGCTGTCAAACTGACTTTCTGCTTGCGGTTGGCGGGCTTCTTTCGCGGTTTCCCCCCCGAAAACAGGGTGGCGGTCGAAGCGGCGGCTTGCTGATCGGCTTAAGCCAAGGTGATTGGGTGTGCAGACCGTTGATTGCTTGCATGCAAGGCGATGTGGCGGTCTATTTCAACGATGGCAAGGTTCTGCGCGGTGTGTTTCAGTTGTGAGGCGTGAGCATTTGCTTCCGGCAAGTCTGCCTGACCGAAGTTTGCCTGACCAAGGAGTTGATCATGAATTCATCGGGGCACCCGGCGGTGCAAAAGAGCCATGTCGCGGTGGTGACGGGTGGCGCCTCGGGCATTGGGCTGGCGGCGGTGAAGCGCTTCGCCGGTCTGGGGATGCGGGTCTGCGTGGCGGACCTGGCCGGGCCTAGGCTGGAGTCGGCCCGAGTGGCTGCGCTGGCGGCGGGGGCACCGGAGGCGATGGCTGTCGCCGTGGATGTGGCGGACGTGGCAGCGCTGCGGGCACTGGCCGATGCAGTTTATCATCGCTTTGGCGCGGTACATGTGCTGATGAACAATGCAGGGATGCAGCCTGGAAGCAACATCTTTGACACCCAAGGGAATTGGGACCGCATCCTTGGCGTCAATCTGATGGGCATTGTGCGCGGCAGCCAGATTTTCGCGCCACTGATGATTGCGGGGGGCGAAGCGGGGTTGATCCTCAACACCGGATCAAAGCAGGGCATCACCACGCCGCCCGGGGACCCTTGCTATAACATCTCAAAGGCTGGGGTTCGGGTGTTCACGGAAGCCCTGCAGCACGATTTGCGAAACCGGGAAGGCTGCCGCGTCGAGGCGCGACTGGTCATTCCGGGTTTCGTTTTCACCTCGCTGACGGCACATGGACGGACCGAGAAACCAGCGGGGGCATGGACTGCGGAGCAGACAGTGGACTTCATGATGGAGAGTGTAGAGCAGGGGGATTTCTATATTCTTTGCCCAGACAATGAAGTGACGCGCGATCTGGACGCCAAGCGCATTCGTTGGGCGGCGGACGATATTGCCGAGAACCGTCCGCCCTTGTCTCGTTGGCATCCGGACTTTGCCGAAATGTTCAAAGCCTCACTTTAGGCAGGCGCAGACTTCTGGGAGGAAGACTTGGAATACAGGACACTTGGACGGTCGGGCCTTAAGGTCTCGGCGATAGCGATGGGGACATTTACATTTGGTGGCGTTGGGCCTTTTGCACGGGTCGGCAATACCGACGTGCACGAAGCACAGCGACTCGTTGATCTTGCCATTGATCACGGGGTCAATTTGTTCGACACGGCGAATATGTATTCCAGCGGCGTGGCAGAAGAGATTGTCGGCGAGGTGATGGCGGGGCGGCGCGACAATGTTCTGATCACGTCAAAGGCGCGGATGCGGGTTGGCACTGGGCCGAATGACGAAGGCACCAATCGCTGGCATCTGATCCGCGAATGCGAGAAAAGCCTCAAACGGCTGCGTTCGGATCATATTGACATCTATTACATGCACGAATGGGACGGGACGACGCCGGTCGAGGAAACGATGATGGCGCTGGATATGCTCGTCCAACAGGGCAAGGTGCGTTACGTCGGCTGCTCAAACTATTCAGGCTGGCATGTGATGAAGTCGCTGATGGTGGCCGACCGCGACCGACGCGAGCGGTTCGTGACACAGCAAATCCATTACACCATCGAAGCGCGCGAAGCCGAATATGAACTTCTTCCGATCAGCGTTGACCAAGGATTGGGGGTGCTGGTCTGGTCGCCTTTGGCGGGTGGATTGCTGACAGGTAAACATCGGCGCGGCAAGCCGACGCCAGAAGGCACTCGGCAGTTCGCAGGCTGGACCGAGCCACCGATCCGCGATGCCACACGGCTTCACGATATCATTGACGCGTTGGTCGAGGTGGGCGAGGCGCGGGGCGTTTCGGCGGCACAGGTCGCGCTGGCGTGGTTGCTCACACGGCCAGCGATAAGTTCTCTGGTCGTTGGTGGGCGCAATGCAGCGCAGTTCGAAGACAATTTCGCCGCTGTAGATTTGAAGCTGACGCCAGAGGAATTGATCAAGTTGAACGAGGTAAGCCGCCCGCCACTGATCTATCCCTATTGGCATCAGGGGCAATTCGCGGTCGACCGGTTCTCGCCCGCCGATCACGCGATGCATGATGGCAACCCGCCGCCCAAATGGTGACAGAAGGACCGTGCCGCCTCAGCGGTGCGGTCAAAACCTCCGTTTCAGCGAAACCGCAATTGCCTGATACGCCATAGACGCCCCTTGCACATGCGGCGGATCAACGCCTCAGCGATTGGCGATGGCGGTGATGATCGCGGTCATGGCCAGCATTCCCGGATCATCCATGCCGATGGTCTTTTCGCCAAAAATGCGCGCGCGGCCGATGGTTGCGATCTTGCCGCGCATCTCATCCTGCGCTTGGCGGACGGCAAGGGCTGCTGCGTCGGCCATCGCGTCGGCATCGCGCAGGGTTGCCGTCGCCCGCGCGACGGCATCCAGACTGTCCAGCACGGTCTTGCCGCCCAGTTCTGCTTTGCCGCGCGCCTGCATCGCATCACGCGCGCCTGCGACAAGCGCAGGAAGATCGGCCACCTCAACCGATACCTTGCCGCGCAGCGTTTTTGCTATCGCCATCAACCCTGTCGCCATCAGGGTGCCGTAGCTTGAGCCAGAGGTTTTGGTGAACGCCTGAGCACAAGCAAGCAGCGCTTGGCCGAGGTCGTCAGGCAGGGAGGGCGAAAGGTCGGTAATGGCCCGCATGCCACGGGTCATCGTCACGCCAAGGTCGCCGTCACCCAAAGCGCCGTCTGCGGCGTTGAGTGCCTCAAAATCACGCTCCATCGCGGCGGTCAGGCGGGTGATGGCCTGCCGCAGCGTCTCGACTGTCAGGGTCATTTCACGCTCCAGAAGGCGCAGTCACAGGGGGCCGTGAGGTAGGCTTCAAGCTCAGCGTCGAGCTTGATCAGGGTGAAGGATGCACCGGTCATTTCCATGCTGGTGGCGTAGCGTCCGACAAGCGGCATCACCGTGGTAGCCCCTGCTGCGTCGAGGCGTGCCTTGACGGTCCGATAGAGGATATAGAGTTCCTCGGGTGGGGTTGCGCCAAGGCTGTTGACGAGGATCGACACGCGGTCACCCTTGGCCAAGGGCATATCGTCGAGCAGGCGGTCCATCATCTCGCCAGCAATGGCATCGGCGGGGCGGAGTTTGTCACGCCAAACACCGGGTTCGCCGTGGATGCCCATGCCCATTTCCATCTCGTCTTCGCCGATGGAGAATGTGGGCTTTCCGGCCTGCGGCACCGTGCAGGACGACAGAGCGGCACCGATCGACCGGCAGGCATCAGCGGCCTTTTGAGCGATGCGCGTCACCTCGTCGAGGTCTTTGCCCGCCTCGGCAGCGGCACCTGCAATCTTAAAGGCATAGACCATGCCCGCCACGCCGCGCCGCTTTGCGGCTTCGGCTTTGGGGGCCGAGGCGACGTCATCGGCAAGGATGACGGCGGTGCAGCGGATATCATCGAATTCCACCAGATCGCCGGCCATGTCGAAGTTCATGATGTCGCCGCCGTAGTTGCCATAGAGGCGCAGTACGCCCGCCCCTGTGTCGGCGGCGCGCATGGCGTCGGCCATCTGTTCAGCGGAAGGCGAAGAGAAGACATCACCGATGGCGCAGGCATCCAAAAGGCCTGTGCCGATATAGCCGGTAAAGACGGGCAGGTGGCCCGAGCCGCCACCCGAAACGATTCCAACCTTGCCCTTGGCACCCGGTGTGGCGCGGACGACGACACGGCCCGTATCGCCGTACAGGCGGTAGTGTTCGGGATGTACGGCCGTGAAGCCTGCAAGCATCTCATCGACGTAATCAACGGGGTTGTTGAGGATCTTCTTCATCGGCATCCCTTTTGGTTTCAGGCGCGGCGCGCGCGCCAAGTGTTCATGATCATGACGAATATCAGCAGGCTGCCCCAGATCAACTCGCGGGCAAAGTTCGACACTTGCAGCATGTTCATGCCGGACGACAGAAATTGCATCGACAGAACGGCAAGAATGACCCCGATGACGCGGCCATAGCCGCCATACGGGTTCACGCCGCCAAGGACCGCAATCAGCACGGCGAGCAGCAGGTAACTCGACCCATAATCCGCCTTGGCCGAATTGGCGCGGCTCATGACCACCATCCCCGAGGTCGCGGCGAGCGCGCCCGAAAAGATGTAGACCTTGATCAGCATGGCGTCGATGTTCACGGCGGCGTAACGTGCGGCCAGTGGATTTGTGCCGAACATCCGCAGCTTGATGCCAAAGCCCGTGCGGGTCAGAACCAGCGATACACCAAGTGCCAGCAGGGCAAAGACAATGACAGGTGTGGGAATGCCCAGCACGGTCGAATTGCCGATCCATGCGGTGGCCACGGGAAAGCCCATCACGGCCGATCCACCGGTCATCGCGATGGCGATACCGGTGAAGATAAGGCCAGACCCCAGCGTGGCAAGAATTGGCGGCAGGCCAAGCTTTGCGATTAGGATCCCGTTGAACAGACCCGCAAGCATACCCACGACCATCGAGACACACAGGGCAAGCGCGAGCACAGCCCAACCGTCTCCGCTGCCTGTTACATTGGTCAAAATCAACGCTGCAATGATCGCGGTCATGTTCGCAATCCCGACAACGGATAGGTCAATCCCTCCGGTCAGCATGGTGATCGTCATGGCGAGTGCGAGGATGGCGAATTCTGGAAACTGAAAGGCCATCGATGTTAGGTTCTGCACGCTCAAGAACTTGTCGGGCGACAAGAGCGCCATTGCAATGAATACGCCGAAAGCGATGACGGCAAGGCGTCCTTCGGTCGTTGAGAGGATGCGCTGGAGGGCTGGCATGGGAACCTCTTTCATGCGGCGCGGGCGGCGGCGCGTTTTGCCTGCCATGCGGGAAGGCCGGTGCCGATCAGGATCAGGCAACCGATTGTAACGGATTGCCAAGTTGACGGAATGCCGAGAACGATCAGACTGTTCCTGACAAGCACGATCAATGCGACGCCGAGGATGGTACCGGTCAGCGTCCCGTGCCCTCCGGCAAGACGGGCGCCCCCAAGGACGACTGCGGCGATCACGGAAAGCTCAAGCCCGACAAGATCAAACGGGTTTGCAACCCGGGCCATGCTTGCATGAATGATCCCCGCCAGTCCGGCGAGAGCGCCGACATAGATGTAGACGAAGAACTGCACCTGCCGGACGTTTATGCCGATGCGCCGCGCACTTTCGCTGGAGCCGCCGATCGCGAAAATCTGACGGCCGAGCATGGTGTGGTGCAGGATTGCCCATGTCAGGATGACGACAAGAACAGTCACGGCGAACGCTCCGTGCAGTGAATAGAATGATCCGTCGGCATTCTCACCCCGCAACAGCATCATGCGCCCAAAATCACGCATGCCCGGGGGGAGAGTGGTGATCTGCTTCTGCCCGATGAAGGTCAGCATGGTGCCGCGAAAAATCGACATTGTGCCAAGCGTGACGATCAGCGTGGGCAGGCCGAAGAAGGCGATCAACACGCCGTTGAAGGCACCCAGGCACGCACCCACACCCATGCCGAAACCCAATGCCGCCCACCACGGCATCCAGGGCGCGGCTGCGTTCAGGATCATGGCGGTGACATACATGGTGAATGCAGCGACTGCGGTAAAGGACACGTCAATCCCGCCGGAGATCAAAACGATCAGGGCCGCCACCGCGAATATGCCCAGAACGATTCCACCCCGCAAAAGATCGGTCAGCGTTGAGATGGACAGAAAACCGGGGTCCGACACAGCGGCAGCCACGCAAAAGCCAAGAATGAC
The DNA here is from genome assembly GCA_027487395.1 of Rhodobacter sp. Taxonomy (GTDB): domain Bacteria; phylum Pseudomonadota; class Alphaproteobacteria; order Rhodobacterales; family Rhodobacteraceae; genus Paragemmobacter. Next base: position 7,637 of record JAIYDR010000301.1, read on the forward strand.
CAGCGCGACGAGGGTTTCGTTGCGGGACCAGTCGATCTTCATGATGCAAGCCTGTGGGCGAGTTCGGTTTCGCTAACGGCGCGGGCGTCAAATTCTTCGGTGATCCGGCCTGATTTCATGACAAGCACGCGGTGGCAGGTGGCCAGGACCTCGGGCAAGTCGTCGGAGATCAGGATAACGCCAAGACCCTGTGCAGCAAGGTCTGCGATGATGCCATGGATTTCGGACTTTGAGCCCACATCCACACCAACACTGGGACCGTTCAGGACCAGAACGCGGGGCGACCGTGCCATCCAACGGGCAAGAACGACGCGTTGCTGGTTGCCGCCCGAAAGTGACCGGACGGGGTCGTCGGGATTCGCGGTCTTGACCGAAAGGCGTTTGAGCCAGTCGCGCGCCCCGCCCATGAGAGCGGGGAGGTCCAGCACACCCATCGCATTGCTATGAGCGTCGAGCCGGCCAATGGCGATGTTTTGCAAAATGCTTTGGGTCAGGAAAAGACCCTCGGTCAAGCGGTCTTCGGGCACATAACCTATGCCCGCCTCTGCAGCCGCAAGCGGGTTGCCCGTGGGGATGCGCTTGCCGTTCAAGGTGATCGTGCCCCGATCCGGCGCGACAAGGCCGAAGAGTGCCTTTGCCAATGCAGTGCGTCCCGAACCAAGCAGGCCCGAGATACCCAACACCTCGCCCGCGTGGAGTGTGAATGAAACATCGGCGCAGGCGCCTTCTTTGTTCAGGTTTTCAACCGTCATCAAGACCGCTGCATTGGCGGGCAGCGGTGCTGGCGGGGTTGCAGCCACATCGCGGCCTGTCATATGTCGGGTCAGCAAGGCGGCGTCGAATTCCGTGGCCGGACCTTCGGCCACCTTCTGCCCGTTTCGCAAAACCACGACATGTTCGCAAACCTCAAGCACTTCGGCCAATTTGTGGCTGACGAACAGTACGGCGACACCATCGGCCTTAAGCCTGCGGATGATGCCCAAAAGCACCCGAACCTCGCGTTCCGTCAGCGCCGTCGTGGGTTCGTCCATGATGATAAGCCGCGCTTCGGTGGCAAGCGCGCGGCAGATGGCGACGAGTTGCTTATGCGCGACGGAGAGGGATTCGACCGCAACGTCAAGCGGGATGTCGACACCGATCCGTTGCAGCGTGTGGGCAGCAAGATCGCGGATGCGGGCACGGCGGTAAAGCCGTGCGCCTGCGCCGATTTCAGCCGAGAAGGCGATGTTTTCTGCAACACTCAGGTTTGGAAAAAGCGAGAAGTCCTGAAAGATAACCTTGATACCTGCCGCAGCAGAGATGCGTGGATTCAAAGGTCCTTGGGTCTGGCCGGAAAAGCTGATCTTGCCCCGGTCAGGCTGTTCGACGCCTGCGAGGATCTTTATGAGTGTCGATTTACCCGAGCCGTTTTCGCCGGCAAGGCAAACAGCCTCACCCGCCACGATTGAAAGGCTGACGCTGTCAAGCGCAGTGATGCCGGAATAGGTTTTCGTCACACCATCGAGCGTGACCAATGCGTCTGGCATGATGGTCCTTGATCGGTCGGCGACCGGTTGGGCAGACAAAAAAGGGGCGGCACATGGCCGCCCCCACTGGATAGGGATCAGAACGGGTAGTCGGCCATATTGGCCTTGTTCACGTTGACCCAAGCCTGACCGTAGATGACCTTTCCGTCGAGCTTGATCTTGTTGTAGCCGTCAAGTCCAAGGTCCATGCCGTCGGTAACGGCTTCACCATTCATGACCATCGTTGCAAGCTTGTTCATCGCATAGCCCGCGACGGACGGATCCCAGAAGCCGATGCCATCGACAGCGCCGGTGTCCAGATACTGGCCCGCGATCGACGGAAGCGATGTTCCGAAAACGCAGGTCTTGTCGCCGATGCCACGCTCTTCCACAGCAAGGCCGATGCCTGCGACGTCGGTCGAGGCAGAGCCCTGCAGGCCCTTGATGTTGGGATAGGCGCGCAGCACTTCTTGCGCCTTTTCATAGGCTTTCTGCTGGTCGTCAAAGGTCTCGTTTTTGTCGCCGACCAGAACCATGTTCGGGTATTTTTCTTTTTGGTAGGCAATCGCACCATCAACCCACTGGTTGTGCGTCTGGCTGGTGAGCGAGCCGACAAACACGGCGTATTCGCCTTCGCCGCCCATGCATTGCGCCATCTGCTCCATCAAGTTGGCGCCGAAGTCTTCGTTCACGAAGGCCTCGATGTCGTAGTTGGTGTTCTGCTGGCTGGCGGCCTCATGGGTGATGACGGTGATGCCCGCATCCATCGCACGCTTCAGTACCGGCTCAAGCGCCTCGGGCGACATCGGGACCACGGCGAGCGCGTTGACCCCCTGTGCGATCATGTCTTCGATCAGCGCGGCCTGCTGCTGCGGGTCTGCCTGTGCGGGGCCGACTTGGAAGGCATCAGTTCCGGTGTCAGCGGCATATTGCTTGACGCCCTCTTCCATCCGGTTGAACCACTGGATGCCAGCGATCTTGACGACCGTGGCGATTTTCTTGGCGTCCTGCGCCGAGGCGGGCAGCGCGAAAACCGATGCCGACGCAGCCAGAATAGCAATCAACTTTACAGATTTCATTGTAACTTCCTCCCGTTAGCGCCCCGTTTTTGGGGCATTTCTCTTCTTGCGGACAGATTAAGCAGTCTGGCTTGTTTTTCCAGTTTTTTCTTGGCGAAACGTCAAAAAAATCAAGTAAAAACAGATGCTTATGTCATTATCATAGGCCAATCACTTTCCGTGGCCCAAGGACCAGAGCGATAGCAGGGCAAGGGTGGCAGTCGGTCAGATGCGTGCTGCGGCTGTCCTTTCGGGTCGGTCAAGGGCAAGGGATAAAAACAGGTCCGGTGCCGCGTGATGGGGCAAGTGGCCTGCATCGCGGATCA
>JAIYDR010000122.1 GCA_027487395.1 Rhodobacter sp.
GCCCCGTTCTCTTTTCGAAAAGAATCTTCGGACGCGCCGACCCCACGCCAAACCGCAGGCCTTTATGATTGGAGTTGCAGCCTTTTTTTCAAAAGTCCTCGGCTGATGGGTCGATCAAGCTGCCATGCTGGGTCTTCTCAGGGGCCCCAACGTTGCCTCAGTATGGCAAGCGCAATCCAAGGAGCATCAGCCGGACCGATGGCGGATCTCTTCTGCGACATGGTCTGAACGAGCACCTGAATGACCTTAAGCTCGGCTATGTCCCACGACTGCGGCGTTCAGGAGTATTCGCAGGTCATAAGCACCTTCAACTGTGCCCCTTCCAAAATGCTCAGGCCGAGAAGATACGAGGCGCAAACTGCCGGGCTTGGTCCAGAAACGCTGCATCACCCACAAGCACAGCCAGCAGGGCCGCAAGGCGCAAAACACATTCGTGCTGCGAGGCATCCGAACGGTTCGGCATGAGCCGCTGAACCAATACCCTCAAAATCATCGAAAAAACCACGACCGAAACGACGACATGGCTCTGGCCTCACAACAGCGACTTACCGAACAAGAGCAGCAGCGAGATGACACCCGCGACGCGCCCGAAAGTGGACACGCAGATTCTACCGATGCACCCCGTTAAGACTGCGGGGAAACCCGACCCAGATTGCAAAGCATCATGCAACGAATTCTTGAAACTCGCCGTGACAGCCTGTAGGACGGTAACGTGAATTCCGGCAGTCTTTCTGAGATGATGCGCGCCCGGCAGTAAGCTGCGGACTATGCGCGTGAAGGGTCGGGAAAAGGAAAGTTTCTATGGTGGTCTGGATTGACGCGATCTGCATACAAAACCCATAAATGGTCTTGGCACAACGTAGATTATTTCAAAGACGTACCCGATTGCTTTGGATTGAAAGCAGATGACTTGAGGTCGTTGTTGGGATCCAAAAGGATAACCACACCTGCAAGCACATCAACGGAAACACCAACATGCTGATCGGTTCTTTACCAAACCATGCTTTTGTTTTCATGATTTTTATCATGCTTTGACGATATGCGGGACGCAAGAACACCGCTAACTTACCAAAACGATCTTGTGCCGCAATAGGAGATTGCAAGTGCAGATAAGCAGGCCGCCAGTTGGTGAAGCACTGAATTATGACGGCGAACGCTTCGTCCCAGGGGCCGATCCAGACTCCGAAGCGCTGCATTTTCATCGGTATCTGGCGCTGCTGGATGTAGTACGGGGGCGCGACGTTCTAGACATTGCCAGTGGGGAAGGTTTTGGGGCGTGGTTTATGCATCACGCGGCTCAATCTGTGACCGGCGTGGATGTTTCAGCTGAGGCGGTACATCACTCTCAAGAGCGCTATGGAAATGAACGGCTGCGCTTTCTACAGGGCGATTGCAGTGCCATTCCGATTGAAGACCACTCTGTAGATGTGGTGGTCAGCCTTGAGACCATTGAACACATTTTGGATCATCAGGGTTTTCTGAGTGAAGTACGGCGCGTGTTGCGGCCGAATGGGGTGTTCATTGTTTCAACCCCTGATAAAGAGGGGTACGGCGCTTCGCTGGATCAAGCCAATCCCTTTCATGCAAAGGAGTTGACCCAGCAAGAGTTTTGCGATCTTATCGGAGCGAATTTCTCCAATTTCGCGATCTATGACCAAGGCCTGAAACTTGTATCCGTACTTTGGCCCAAAGAGGAGACAGAGTTAGCTGCCGAGCCATGGATTGATTTCACTGGTCCCGAGTTGGTGCACAGCAAAACAGTGACCAATCCAGTGATTCAGATCGCCGTTGCTTCGGATGGTGAACTTCCGAAAATTGGTGGGCTATTGCAGCAATTCCCTTATCCTTTTCCAATATCCGCAATTAGTGGTGGCGCAGGGGAGCGCGTCGCCGAAACCGTTCTTAAAAGGTTGAACGACAGGGGCATAGAAGAGAGCGCTTTTTCCGAAGGCGCCCCTGCTGACCGCATTCTGGCCGCCCTCAATTTTGTCTTAGAGCAGAGCGAAGAAGGTCTGCTATTGGTTCAGAGCGAAGATGATCGTCGCGCCCTAGAGGAGGCGGCAAAGGTCGAACGTGAAGCAAATATGCGCGCTGTATCGCTGCTTGTTGGACAGATATCCGACCTTCAAGATGAAATGGCACAACAGGGCACTCGCTTTCGCGCGCTTCAGCAAGACAGAGCGGTTGAGAATCGCAAACGATACACGCGTAAGATAAAGATTTATCGTGCCATCGCAAACATCACGACAGGCAAATTCTCCAAGCGTATGGCTGAGAAAAGAAGGAAATACGAAGGCCTTCTGCAGTTGCTGAACACGCCTCCGACGATCCCGACTTCAGGCGACTTAATGACGGGCAGCATTGTGACGCCTTCACACATGCGACTGGTTGCTCAAATCCTTCTGCTTGGTCAGCCCAAATCCATTGTGACGACGGGTGAAGATATTGTCGTTTCCATCATTATCCCGGTGTTCAATCAGTTAGCCTATACGCTTGGCTGCCTACGCAGCCTGCTGAACCATGAGTCGGCCCACCGGTTCGAAGTCATCGTGGTTGACGATTGTTCGACCGATAAAACGAACGAAGAAATCCGTAGGATTCCGTGGGTCCGCTATATCCGCTCGGCCAAGAATGGAGGCTTTATTGAAAGCTGCAATGCTGGGGCGGCCTTGGCAAAGGGGCGCTTCGTTCTTTTCCTGAACAACGACACAAAGGTGCTGCC
>JAIYDR010000382.1 GCA_027487395.1 Rhodobacter sp.
CAGATGGCATGACAGCAGCGATGCTTGCGGATCTTTTGCAGGAGAACGAGATTGCGGCACTTTTGCGTTCTTGGAAATCAAGAGCGACATAGCGTTACGTGCGCTCCAATTACATCAACCGCCCGCACCCCTCACGCCTTCGGCAACAACCCTACAGGCAATAGCCATGCATACACCTGCACCGAGATAAACTATGCGACGTAAAATCCTTGCGAGTCTCACCGCCTTACTGCTGCTCTGGGCGGTTTCGTACGTGCTCAGCGCAAAAGACCGCTGCTTGGATCAGGGCGGGTCGTGGGACGATGATCGCTGCGCCCGCGACCATTGACCCCGCACCCCCTCACACCCGCGGCAACAACCCCACTGGCGCGTTCTCGTCCCGCCAGTAATCCAGCGCGGGGCGGTCGGCGCCGATGGGGGTGGAGCGTTTGAAGGTGCAGACCAACTCTCCACCACCCGCACTGCTGGCGACGATCAGGCATTGCAGGATATGCGTGGCACCATCATAAACATCGACCAAGCCTCGCAGGTGCGGCGTCAGGCTGGCGTCCAACGCCAAGCCATCCTCCCACAAGCGCAACACGGGAAAGACGGCGTCCCCCACCTGCACGCGCAGGCGCGATTTCTTGCGACGGTCACGCTGGCGCGCAGCCTCTAGCCCGTCACGGATTTCCTTGGTCAGAAACTCCAGCATGACATCACCCTCTCTCCCACAACAAAGTCTGGATCGGATGTTCCGGAAATCAACATAACGGCCGATTACGGCCAAACTGTTAAAACTTCGTGGCTTTCCTGCCGCAGGTGCTGATGCTTCGGTCTGGGTCCCCCCTATCCATCCGACTGCCCCGCTTGGAGGATCCACCCGTGATCCGGGTTGCCACAGGGACCGGAACGGGGTTCAACACCGACATGCAAGACACTCTCCGAATCGCAACCGCAGACCACGGCGGCGGCATTGATGCAGCGGCAGCGCGGTTCGGCGGCGCGCGGGCCGATTGGCTGGACCTGTCCACCGGGATCAATCCGCGCGCCTATCCGCTGCCTGCCTTTGCGCCTGACGCTTGGACCGCCCTGCCCGACCACGCCGCTTTCGCGCGGCTGAAGGCGGCGGCGCGGGCGTTTTGGCATGTGCCCGATGGGGCGGCGGTGCTGGCGGCCCCGGGTGCGTCTGCCCTGATCGCGCGGATGCCTGCGGTGTTGCAGGGTGCGCGGGTCCATATCCCGCAGCCCACCTATAACGAACATGCCCGCGCCTTTGCTGCGCAGGGGTGGAGCGTAACGGACCACGCCCCGGATGCCACGGTGGTTGTGCATCCCAACAATCCCGATGGGCGGCGGCATGCCGTTCCCGACACCCGATTTGCTGTGATTGACGAGAGTTTTTGCGATGTCACCCCCGCTGAAACCCTGATCGCCCATGCCACCCGCCCCGGCGTGCTGGTCCTGAAAAGCTTCGGCAAGTTCTGGGGACTGGCTGGGCTGCGGCTGGGTTTCCTGATCGGTGATGCTGACTTGGTCGCGCGCATGGAAAGCCTGATCGGCCCATGGGCGGTCTCCGGCCCTGCGCTGACCGCCGGGACCATGGCGCTGAACGATCCGGCTTGGGCCGAGACCACCCGGGCGCGGCTGGCCAAAGATGCGGCGCGGCTGGATGCGCTGACAGGCTGGGCTGTGGTGGGGGGAACCTCGCTCTTCCGCCTCTATGATGTGGGCGATGCGGTGGGGATGCAGGCACATTTGGCGAAACACCACATCTGGACCCGCATTTTCCCGTGGTCGGATCGCTTGATCCGCCTTGGCCTGCCCGATGGCGCGGGTTGGGACCGTCTGCAAAGGGCGCTGGCATGAGCGCGGGGTTGCTGATTGGCGCGATGCTCTTGGATGCAGCACTGGGAGAGCCGCGTTGGCTTTGGTCACGCTGGCCGCATCCGGCAGTGCTGATGGGGCGGGTGATTGGCTGGGCGGACCAACGCTTCAACGACGGTGCGGCAAGGCGGGCCAAGGGTGCCGCCGTGATGACGGCGCTGGTTCTGGGGGCTTGGGCGCTTGGCTGGCTGATCGCCGCAATCCCCGATGGCGGCGTGCTGGAGATGATCGTCGCCGCCATCCTTTTGGCGCAAAAGTCGCTGGTTCAACATGTGCAGGCCGTGGGCGATGCATTGCGCCTGTCGCTGGCCCAAGGTCGCCGCGCTGTAGCGATGATCGTGGGACGCGATACGGCTGAGCTTGAAGAACCTGCCGTCACCCGCGCCGCCATCGAAAGCGCGGCCGAGAACCTGTCAGATGGCGTGATTGCGCCGGCCTTCTGGTTCTTGATCCTCGGATTGCCCGGCATCCTGATCTACAAGATCACCAACACCGCCGACAGCATGATCGGCCACCGCACCCCAAGGCACGAAGAATTCGGCTGGGCCGCCGCGCGATTTGATGACCTGTTGAACCTGATCCCGGCCCGCCTGACCGCCCTTCTGATCGCGCTGGCGCATGGCTGGCTCGAGGCGCGGCCCATTCTGCGCGACGCGCCGCTGCACCGCTCGCCCAATGCCGGATGGCCAGAGGCGGCGATGGCCGTGGTGCTGAATGTGGCGCTGTCGGGTCCGCGCAGCTATCATGGTGAGATGCGAGACTTCCCTTGGGTCTGGCCTGAAGGGCGGCGCGACATCGGCCCTGATGCCGTGGATGCTGCCGTTTCGGCACTCTGGCGGGCTTGGGCCCTGATGTTGGCACTGGTGGTGGTCATCGCGCTGGTCTGATCTTCGAGATCAAATTGACGCAAAGTGATCACTTGCGACTTGCCGCAACGCAGCGCGACTGACAGTCTGGGGCCGTACCAGTCGTTTGGGTCAAAGGGGTTCTTGCCGATGCGTTTCGCCTTGCCGATCATCCTAAGCCTCGCGCTGGCCGGACCTGCCGTTTCTGCCCCCTGTGGCGGAGACTTTGCAACCTTTGTCGCCGCGATGAAGGCCGAAGCCGTCGCCGCTGGTCAAGCCACAGAAGTGGCAGATGCCTTTTTCGCCGGGGTGCAACAGGATGGCGCGGTGCTGAAGGCCGACAGATCGCAGGGCGTTTTCCGCAAGAGCTTTCTTGAATTCTCCCAAAGCCTGATCTCCAAGAACCGGATGGAAACCGGTCTTTCCAAAGCGCAAGAATGGGATGCCATCTTTCAACGCGCCGAGGACGAGTTTGGCGTCCCGCGCGGCATTCTGTTGGCGTTCTGGGCATTCGAGACCGATTTCGGTGCGGTGCAGGGCGATTTCAACACCCGCAATGCGCTGCTCACACTGGCGCATGATTGTCGCCGACCAGAGTTGTTCCAACCACAGGTGTTGGCCGCGCTAGAGCTTTTCCGACTGGGAGAGTTTGATCCGACCACCACCGGTGCTTGGGCGGGTGAGATTGGCATGGTCCAGATGCTGCCCGCCGACATTCTGGAACGCGGCGTGGATGGCGATGGCGACGGGGTGGTGACGCTGAAAACATCGGTCCCCGATGCTTTGCTATCGGGGGCCAAGATGCTGGCCCATCACGGGTGGCGCGCTGGGGAGCCGTGGCTGCAAGAGGTGCAACTGCCCGACAGTTTCGACTGGTCGCTGACCGGTCTGGCGACTGAAATGCCGGTGGAGCAATGGGCCGCAATGGGGGTTCAGGTGCGGCAAGGCAAATTGCCGATGGGTCTACCAGCCTCAGTCCTGTTGCCGCAGGGGCGCAAAGGGCCCGCCTTTCTGGTCTATGCCAACTTCAAGACGCTGTTCCAATGGAACCAAAGTTTCGTCTATGTCACCACCGCCGCCTATTTCGCCACGCGCTTGATGGGGGCCGATCCCTATAGCGCGGGCAACCCCGATCCGGCGCTGACGCTGGAACAGATGACCGAGTTGCAGCAGAAACTGGCCGCGCGCGGACATGACGTGGGCAAGATCGACGGCATCCTTGGTGCCGCCACCCGTGTGGCGGTGCAGAAAGAGCAGGAGCGGCTGGGCCTGCCTGCCGACGCTTGGCCGACCGTGGACCTGCTGGGGCTGCTGTGACCGATGCGCTGGGGACTCGTCACCACCCTTGCCGCACCCGAATCTGAAGTGCTGGCCTTTGTCGCCCACCATCTGGACCTTGGGGCCGAGCGCATCTGGTTGTGCTTTGACGACCCCGACGATCCCGCAGCGGATCGCGCCGAACGTCACCCGCAGGTGACCGTCCTGCGCTGCGACACCGCGCATTGGACGCGATTGGGCATCTCGCGTCCCGAACGGCACCAGAACCGCCAAACCGCCAATGCTCAAGCGGTGCTGCGTGAGTGCGGCCTTGATTGGCTGGCGCATATCGACGTCGATGAATTCCTGACCGCCGATGCGCCAGTGGCCACGATCCTGTCGGATGTGCCGCGCCACCGCCCCTTTGTGCGCGCCAAGGCATGGGAAGCGCTGCACAGCCCCGGCCTGTCGGATGATATCTTTACGGCCACCGCCTTTCGCGCGCCCTTGAACGCCGAAAGCCATGCCGCCCACCGTGCGACGATCTTTGGCCCCTATGTGGCCCTGCTGCCCACCGGCTGCATGAGCCATGCCGTCGGCAAGTGCTTTTTCCGCCCCGATGTGCCGGGCTTGCAAGCCTGGCTGCATGGCGCATCGAAAGGCGGCGAGAAACTGCCCCCCGGCCCACCCCTGCCCGGCATGGCTCTGCTGCATTTCCATTCCCAAGACCCGGTGACGTGGAAAGGCCGCCTGCCCTTTCGGCTAGAGAAGGGCGCCTATGTGCTGAAACCCGAACTCGCGCTGTTTCTGAAAACTGCCGACTCCGCCGAAGTTGACGCCTTTTATCGCCGCTGCCTGACCGCCACGCCAGAGGCGCTCGCCTATCTGCGCCAACACCGCCTTGTGCGAGAGGTTAAGCTGAACTTGCGGGCCAAGGTGGCAGCGCAGGGCCTTTAGCCCGTCTTTGCTGGTGTGGTGCGACTGACCGCCTTAAGGACGTGTTTCGCCCTCGCGCAGCCGTTGCCGCCATAAGGTGAACAACCCCGCCAGCACCACCACCCCCGCCCCGATGGCCACATTCAGGCGCAAGGCATCGCCAAACACCGTCAACCCAAGGGCCGAGGCAAAGACCAATTGCAGATAAGCAAAGGGCTGCACGGCTGACGCCTCCGCCACCGCATAGCATTGGATCAGCAACCAATGCCCCAGCACCGCCATACAGCAGAGCAGCGCCATCCAGCCCCAATCCGGCCCGGTCATCGGCTGCCAGAACCAGATGCCCACTGCCGTCATGCCCAAGGCCCCCACCGTCCCCGTCCAGAAAAAACTGACCGAGGCCGCATCCCCCCGCGCCACATAGCGTGTGAGCAAACTGTACAGCGCAAACAACAAGGCCGAGGCCAACGGCACCAACGCCCAAGGGGAAAACACCCCAAACCCCGGCTGCAAGATGATCAGCATGCCCAGAAAACCGATCCCAATCGCCATCCAGCGCCGCCAGCCGACCTTTTCCCCCAGCATCGGTCCCGACAGCGCCGCGACCAGCAAGGGAAAGCAGGCAAAAACCGCATGGCTTTCCACCAGCCCCAGCTTCACAAAGCCCAGCACCATCACGCAAATCTCAAGGATCAGCACCAGCGCTCGCAACGTCTGCAAGGCCGGATAGCGCGTCCGCGCCGCCGCCCGCAGCCCACCCGGCGCACGCGCCGCCACTGCCAACACAAACAGCGCAAAGAACCAAAAGCGGATCATCACCACCATCAGCACGTTGTATTCGGTGGCCAGATGCCGCGACACGCCGTCTTGGGCTGCAAAAACCGCCGTGGTGGCCACCATCAAGCCAATCCCCAACCGCGTGTTCTGTTTGGCCGTCATCCGCTGCGCCGTCACGTCTTCCACCCCACTGTCATATGCCGCTTGCGCCCATGCCCGGCCCGCCGTTCGACCGTGAACCCGGCCGCCGCCAGCGCCCGGCGCACATGGCCCGCTGCGGTATAGGTGGCAAAGGTGCCGCCCGCCGCTGTGTGCTGCGCCACCTGCGCCATCAGCGCCTCTGACCAAAGCTCGGGGTTCTTGGCCGGAGAGAAGCCGTCCAGAAACCAGGCATCCGCCAAACCGCCCCAAGCGGGCAAAGTCTCGCGCGCGTCGCCAATCACCACCTGCACCTGCATAGGCCCAAGGGCAAAGTCACGCCGCCCCGCTGCCCAATGATCCAAAAACCCATCCGCCACAGCGCGCGCTTGCGGGAAATGGTCCAGCGCGCGGGCGATCTCCTTTGCCGTCAGGGGGTAGGCCTCAAAGCTGGTGTAATAGATCGGCCCTGCCTGACCCTCTGCCGCAATTAAACTGGCCAGCAGGTTCAACCCGGTGCCAAAGCCCAATTCGGCAATATGGAAACCGGGGGCAAAACGCGCAGGCAAAGCATTCCCGGCCAGAAACACATGCCGCGTCTCCGCCAAGCCATCGGCCAACGAGAAATAGGGATCATCAAACCGGCGCGACACGGGAACCACCCCGTCGCGCCAGTCCAAGCCAGCCTGACCCTGTTCGCCGCCCGTCATCTGCCCTAAACCCGCAGTCGTGAACCCCGTCTCGCGGGGCATCCATGGGCAAGGGCAGGCGGAATGACAAGGGTCGATCTGACAGTGCGCGGCGGCGGCATCTTCGGCCTCGCCTGCGCCTTCACCGCGCTTCGCCGCGGCGCAAAGGTCCGGCTTATTGAGGCCACCCGCATCGGCGCGGGATCATCCGGCGGCCTTGTCGGTGCCTTGGCCCCACATGTGCCGGAAAACTGGAACCCCAAAAAGCAATTTCAACGCGACAGCCTTTTGATGGCCGAAGCCTTCTGGGCCGATGTCGCCCGCATCGGCGGCGTCGATCCCGGATATCTGCGGTCCGGTCGCCTGCAACCCCTGCCCGACGCCCCTGCCGTCACCCTTGCCCGCGCCCGCATCCATGAGGCCGCCACCCTTTGGCAAGGCCGCGCCACCTGGTCAGTCCTTCCCGCCTCAGGTGCCGCGTGGGAACCCCACAGCCCCACTGGCCTCTTGATCCACGACACCCTCAGTGCCCGCCTTTCTCCCCGTGCCGCAGGTGCCGCCCTGACAGCAGCCATCCGCGCCTTGGGCGGGGATGTGGTTATTGGCAACGCCCCTGACGACGGCGCCGTCCTCTGGGCAACCGGCTACCAAGGCCTGCAAGACCTGAACGTTGCGTTCAACAAAACCGTCGGCGCGGGTGTCAAAGGCCAATCCCTCTCGCTCCGCCTGCCCGACCTCAACCCCGCCCCCTTGCCGCAACTCTTTGCCGATGCGCTGCACATCGTGCCCCATGCCGATGGCAGTATCGCCATCGGTTCCACGTCGGAAAACACATGGGACGCGCCCGACAGCGTCGACGCCGCCTGCGACAGTCTCTTTGAGCGTGCCTGCACAATCCTGCCCATCCTTGCCACGGCGCAAATCATCGACCGCTGGGCCGGAATCCGCCCCCGCGCAAAAACCCGCGCCCCGATGCTGGGGCCATGGCCCGGCCGCCCCGGCCATTTCATCGCCAATGGCGGCTTCAAAATCGGCTTCGGCATGGCCCCCAAAGTGGCTGAAGTGATGGTCGACCTGATCCTGACCGGCCAAGACAACGCCATCCCCGCAGGCTTTCGCATTGAGGCCAATCTCTGACTAAATCGAATTCAGATAATTTGTTCTGTATCAATGATTTATCAACATCACGCGTTTTTCCTTCGTCCCGTCCGCCTTTGTCAGCGTCGCGCCAACCAAGGGCCGCGGATCGCTCAGGTGAGATGACTGCAACGGCGTTCTTGCCGTCAAACCGGCCGCACGCGGTCGGCGACCTATGGCAAAGCCATGCACACAAAAGCAGGATGCGTCCCAAAACAGCACAGGCTTTCGGTCGTGACGATTGGCTGCACATGAAAGCAATGCCGAACCAACAACCCACACTGCCTTGTGCCCTCGCATTCTCAGTCTGACGCGCCTATACTGCCGGTGTGGGTCGGTCTTCCTGCACCGTCGGCTGCGTGCCATCTGAACGCTCGGCCCGCGATATGTCCGCCCGACCTCCGCACTCGATAACGCCCGATCGTCCTGATGACCGAACCGATATCCGGCTTTTGGTCCGGTTGGTCGTCGCCTGCTTTCCGACCCGACCAGTGCCGTCCTTTCCATCCGGCGCATCGAACAGAAACAGCCCCTTAGGGACCAAGAGGAAACGACCATGGCCAAAGGCAAAAGCCACAGCAACCGCGAAGTCAAGAAACCAAAACAGGCCAAAAAACCCGGTCTTGCGAAACCCGGTGACCTGTTCGCCAAGGTCACGCTCTCTGGAACCGGCGACAAGAAAAAACCATAGGTCCAGCGATTGGCGCATGGACATGGCGCAGGCAAAGGCTGTGACACAGACACACCCGTTGGGGATGCGTCTTAAGACAAAACACAGTCCTCAACAGTCCCCGTGCTCTGGGTCAAAGCCGCCCTGCTGTTGGGTCCATCCTAACGCTGCTGTCTAAGTTCGTTGCACGGACGTGTTCGCGCGGAAACCGCCGTCTGGCAGAAGGATGTCGGTCAAGCCGCTTGCGGGCGACCGGGGGCGACACACCACCAACTGCCCTGACAGCGCCTGCGGGCGCAGTCAGGGCGCAACGCGTGCGCGCCATGGCGCGCGCAATCAGATCAACGCCCCAGATCACGCAACATCTTGGGGATAAGCCCGCCCCGGCCGCCACATCCGGCGTAGGAAGCGTTGACTCAAAAGCGCCCGCGCGTGACCATCGTCGACCATATCGGAATCAGGACCCCGCCCCTTGCGTTTCACCCGACTGCGCCTCAATGGCTTCAAAAGTTTCGTGGACCCCACCGATCTGGTGATCCATGACGGCTTGACCGGCGTGGTCGGACCCAATGGCTGCGGCAAATCGAACCTTCTGGAAGCGCTCCGCTGGGTCATGGGCGAGAACCGCCCCACCGCCATGCGCGGCGGCGGAATGGAGGATGTCATCTTCGCCGGGGCCGCCACCCGGCCCGCCCGCCATTTCGCCGAAGTGGCGCTGGTGATCGACAACCAAGATCGCCTCGCGCCTTCGGGGTTCAACGAGGCCGATCAGATCGAAATCGTGCGCCGCATCACCCGCGACGCAGGCTCTGCCTACAAGGCCAACACCAAAGACATCCGCGCCCGCGATGTGCAGATGCTGTTTGCCGATGCCTCCACCGGCGCGCACTCCCCTGCGCTGGTGCGGCAAGGCCAGATTTCAGAACTGATCAACGCCAAACCCAAAGCCCGGCGACGAGTGCTGGAAGAAGCGGCGGGAATCTCTGGCCTTTATGCCCGCCGGCATGAGGCGGAGCTGAAACTGACCGGGGCCGAACAGAACCTGACTCGCGTCGATGATGTGCTGGAACAACTGGCGCAGCAACTGTCCACCCTGACCCGCCAAGCCCGCCAAGCCGCCCGTTACCGCGAAATTGGCGAAGAGTTGCGCCGCGCCGAAGGGATGCTCCTTTATCGTCGCTGGCGAGAGGCCGAAACGGCAAGGCTTGAGGCGGAAACCGCCTTGCGCGACCGCGTCGTTGCCGCCTCGCAGGCCGAAGCCGCCGCCCGTGCCGCCACCAAGACCCGCGAAGCCCGAGAAGACCACCTGCCCGCCCGGCGCGAGGAAGAGGCCATCGCCTCGGCCATCCTGCAACGCCTGACCGTCCAGCGCGACGCACTCGGCGAACAGGAAACCCGCGCCCGCGCCATGATCGACACTCTGCGCAGCCGGATCGACCAGTTACAGCGCGACATGGACCGCGAAGCCGGTCTCAACCGCGACGCAGGCGACACCATCGCGCGGCTGGAATGGGAGATTGACCACCTCGCCCGCAGCCATGACGGCCATGAGGACAAACTGGCCGAGGCGGCAGAACTGTCACGCGCGGCAGGGGTCGCGCTGTCGAATTGCGAAACCCTGCTCTCGCAGCAGACCGAAGACGCCGCCCGTCTGGCCGCGCGGCACCAATCGGCGCAGCGGATGCTGACCGACACCCGCGCCACGCTGGAGCGCAGCGAAGCGCAGGCCCTTTCTGCGCGCGACGCTGTCGGCGATGCCGCAGAGGCACTTGAGGCTGCATCTGAGGCCTTTGA
Source organism: Rhodobacter sp. (assembly GCA_027487395.1). Taxonomy (GTDB): domain Bacteria; phylum Pseudomonadota; class Alphaproteobacteria; order Rhodobacterales; family Rhodobacteraceae; genus Paragemmobacter. Next base: position 10,110 of record JAIYDR010000382.1, read on the forward strand.
CGCCGCCGAAGAAGCACAAGAGGTGGCCCGCACCCTGACCGAACGCGCCGAAGACACGCTCGAAGCCGCCGAGACCGCCCGCGCTGAGACTCAGGGGCGTGAGGCAGAGGCCCGCGCCGCAAGGTCCTCGGCCGAAGGCGAAGCCAACGCCCTGCGCGCCGAAGTTGCCGCCTTGGCCAAACTGGTGGAGCGTGAGACCTTGACAGGCCGTCAAGTGCTGGATCTGCTGACCGTCGAGCCGGGCTATGAAAAGGCGCTCGGTGCCGCGCTGTCCGATGACCTCCGCGCGCCTGAAGTCGATGCCGCGGCCCGGTCGGGCTGGACCGGCCTGCCGGATTACGACGTGCCGCAAGCCCTGCCCGATGGGGTGGAACCGCTGGCCGCCCATGTCAGTGCGCCCCAGGTTCTGACCCGCCGTCTGGGCCAGATCGGCCTTGTCGCGCGGGGCGATGGCGCAAGGCTGCAAGCATTGTTGCCGCCCGGCCAAAGGCTTGTCTCCTTGGAGGGCGACCTGTGGCGCTGGGATGGCTTTCGCGCCGGAGCCGAGGATGCACCCTCTGCCGCCGCGCTGCGCCTGCAACAACTCAATCGGCTGGTGCAGTTGAAGCGCGACCTCGAAGAGGTTTCCGCCCGCGCGACTGGGGCGCGTCAGGCGCATGAAGCCCTGCAAACGCGTTTGGCTGATCTTGCGCGCGCTGACCAGATGGCCCGCGATGCCCGCCGCGCCGCCGACCAGCGCATGACCGAGGCCAACCGCGCGGCGTCACGGGCTGAGGCGGATCGATCGATCGCCCAAGGCAAGCTGGAATCCGCCCGTCTGGCCGTCACCCGGTTTGAGGATGAAGCGATGGCCGCCCGCGCCCGCTTGCGCGACTCTGAGGCGCAGGTGGCCGACCTGCCCGACCTGTCCGCCGCGCGCCAAACCTTGGAGGATGCCAAGCTCGCGGTCGAAGGCGCGCGTCTGGCGATGTTGACCCGCCGTTCTGCCCATGACGAACTCCGCCGTGAGGGCGAAACCCGCGTGCGCCGTCGGCAAGAGGCGACAAAGGAACTCTCGGGCTGGCGGCACCGTCTGGACACCGCCGAACGCCGCATTGCCGAACTGGCTGAGCGTAAAGTGGAAACGGAAGCCGAACTCGAAGACGCCACAGCCGCGCCCGAGGAAATCGCCATCAAGCGCGAGGAACTCTCGGACGCCATCGCCGATGCCGAAACCCGCCGCCGCGCCGCCGAAGATGCGCTCTCCGGTGCGGAAGCCGCACTGCGCGAGGCGCAGATCGCCGAACGCGACGCCGAACGTCTGGCCGGCGAGGCGCGCGAAGCCCGCGCCCGCGCCGAAGCCCGCGCTGATGCCGCGCGTGGCACCGTGGCCTATGCTGCTGAACGCATCCTTGAGGAAACCGAAGCGACGCCGGATCAGCTTTTGGACACGCTCAAGGTCGATCCCGGTGCGATGCTCGATGCCGAAGCGATGGAGACCGAAGTCAACCGCCTGAAACGCCAGCGCGAGTCTTTGGGGGCGGTGAACCTGCGGGCGGAAGAGGACGCCAAGACCGTTTCGGATGAATATGACACGCTTGCCAAAGAAAAGATCGACCTCGACGAGGCTATCAAGAAGCTGCGCGCGGGAATCTCGGGCCTGAACCGCGAAGGGCGGGAACGGCTGTTGACCGCCTTTGAACAGGTGAACGCGAATTTCTCGACACTCTTCACCCACCTCTTTGGCGGCGGTGAGGCGCGGTTGGTCTTGGTAGAGTCCGATGACCCCCTGGAGGCGGGGCTCGAGATCATGTGCCAACCGCCGGGCAAGAAACTGGCGACGTTGTCGCTCTTGTCCGGGGGGGAGCAGACGCTGACCGCACTCGCGCTGATCTTTGGCGTGTTCTTGGTGAACCCCGCGCCGATCTGCGTGCTGGATGAGGTGGACGCACCTTTGGACGACGCCAACGTGACGCGGTTCTGCGACATGCTGGACGAGATGACCCGCCGGACCGAGACACGGTTTTTGGTCATCACCCACCACGCCGTGACGATGGCCCGGATGGACCGTCTTTTCGGCGTGACGATGCAGGAACAGGGCGTCAGCCAATTGGTGAGCGTGGATTTGAAGAAGGCCGAGGCGCTGGTGGCGTAGGTTCGGCAAACGAAATGAACGCTTAGGCCGGACCGGGCCCCAAAGGCCCGGGCCGCGCGCAGCCCGCCCCCTCGGGCTGCGCGCCAGAGGCGCACATCCCGGCGGTCTGCACGCGGACCTCATGGCAGCAATGCCAAACAGTCCCCCAGACTGTTTGGCATTGCCTTTCAATCGATGACCACGAATGAATGTCGGGTGCGCATTCATCGCGCACCCTGCGTTGCAGCCCACCCCATCCCCCGCTACACCACCCGCATGACCGACCCGCTAGCCACCCTCGCCCAAGCGATGACCTCCGCCGGTTTCGACGGCGTTGAGGTTGACGGCCCCACGATCTACGCCCGCACCGCCGATGCGCTGGAGTTTCAGGCGACGGCGGATGATCTCTACCGCCTGTCCATCCGCTATGCCGTCCGGGCCACAGACGCGGAACGCGCGGCGTGGATGCGCGCGAACCCCAAGGGGCGGCTGGACATCGCGCAGGGGGAAACGGAATTGACCCTGTCCCTGCCGCTCAACGCTGACCTGACCGCCGCCTTGTTTGACTGGGCGGCGCTTGCTCATGCAGGCGCAGTCGCGGCGGTGGAGTGGCGTCGGCGGCAAAAGCCGCTTTACGGGATGTAGAAAAGGGCGCGCAGGTCTCCCCGCACGCCCCCTCTCTGATCAGCCCAAACTCAAACGACCGAGGCAATCGCCGCCGCAAGGATCGGCACCGTCCGCGCGTTCAGCCCGGCGATGTTGATGCGGCTGTCGCCCACCATGTAAATCCCATGCTCTTCGCGCAGGCGGATCACCTGCGCCTCGGTCAGACCGAGCCGCGAAAACATGCCGCGATGGTCGGCGACGAAATCAAAGCGGTCAGAATTCGTGGCCAAACGCAGGGCATCGGCCAAGGCTTTGCGCAGACCAAGCATGGACAGGCGCACCTCTTCCAACTCCGCCATCCAATCGGCGCGCAGGGCGTCATCCTCAAGGATCATCGTCACCAAACGCGCCCCGTGATCGGGCGGGAAGGAATAGTTCTGACGGTTCAGGAAGTTCAGGTTGCCCTGTAACACGCCCTTGCCATCCGCCGCCCCGATCCCGATCAGGATACCGGTACGCTCACGGTAGATGCCGAAGTTCTTGCTGCACGAAGCCGCAATCAGCACCTCAGGGAAGGACTTTGCCACCAGACGGGTTGCGGCCGCATCAGCCTCAAGCCCATCCCCAAAACCCTGATAGGCAAGGTCCACCAATGGGATTGCACCCTTGGTCACCAACAGCGCCACGACCTGTTCCCACTGCGCGGCATCCAGATTGGCCCCGGTCGGGTTGTGACAGCAGCCATGCAGCAGGACCACATCGCCGGGGGCGACCTTGGCCAAATCCGCCATCACACCCGCGAAATCCACACCGCGCGTTTCGGCGTCGAAATAGCGATACTCGGCCATCTTCATCCCAAGGTATTTCACGATGGACGGATGGTTCGGCCATGTCGGCGCAGAGAGCCACACCGTCGCCTCGGGCGAGGCCAGCTTGATCAGTTCCAGCGCCTGACGGAGTGCGCCCGTCCCGCCGGGGGTGGAGACGGAGGCCACACGGTCAAGCGACACCGCATAGCCAAGGATCATCTTCGTCATCGCGGCGTTGTAGGCGGGTTCCCCGGCCAGTGCGGTATAGGTCTTGGTGGTCTCAACCTCCCACAGCTTTTTCTCAGCCGCTTTCACCGCACGCATCACCGGCGTCAGGCCGGTTGCATCCTTGTAGACGCCGACACCCAGGTCGATCTTCCCGTCCCGGCCATCTTCGCGGAACATCTGGATCAGTTGCAGGATCTTGTCCTGCGGCTGGGCTTTCAGCTGATCGAACATCGTCTTATCCCTTCTCGACAGGCAGGTCGTCGTACATGCCCCATTCGGCCCAAGAGCCGTCATACAAACTGTGATTGCGATGCCCGAGACGTTCGAGCGCCAGCGACAGGATCGCCGCCGTGACACCCGACCCGCAAGAGGTGATGGCAGGCTTGGACAGATCCACCCCGGCCCCCTCAAACGCGGCGCGCAATTCGACCAAAGGCTTCATCGTGCCATCCGCATTCAGCAAAAGCGTATAGGGCAGGTTTCTTGCCCCCGGAATACGGCCAGCCCGCAGACCGGGGCGGGGTTCCGGGGCCTCACCCTTGAAGCGCGCGGCGGGGCGAGCATCGATGATTTCAGCCTCGCGCAACTTGGAGGAGTGGGCGACTTGCGTCACATCCTTCACCATCTGGTTCTGGCGCTGCACGGTGATGTGGCGGTCGCGCACAAGGGGATGCATGTCTTCGATCTCGCGCCCTTCGGCCCGCCATTTCGGGAAGCCGCCATCCAGGACGGCCACATCGGTCTTGCCCATCAGGCGAAAGATCCACCAGACGCGGGCAGCCGAGAACAGACCCGAGCCGTCATAGATCACCACCTGATGCCCGTCGCCCACACCCATCGCCCGCATCCGGCTGATGAACTTTTCCGGCGGCGGGGCCATATGCGGCAGGGCAGAGCGCTGATCTGAAATCTCGTCGATGTCAAAAAACCGCGCGCCGGGAATATGGGCCACGGTGTATTCGGCCTTGGCGTTACGGTCCGTGCCCGGCAGATACCACGAGGCATCCAGCACCCGCAGATCCGGATCGCGCAAATGCGCGGCCAGCCAATCGGTGGACACAAGCGTTTTCGGATCATCGGTCATAAGACGCCCTCGGTCCCAAAGCCACGGCCATGCGGTGATGGGTGGCAACTAGCGGCAAGAGCGCATCTAGGCAAGGGCGCAAGGCAGAAAGGGCAACGCAGGGGCAGCCTGGGTGGCGTGAACTTCGACGCAGGCGTTTGAGCGCTCCCGTTGTCAGTCGCGTTTGCTGTGCTTCAACAGGCGCGCCTTTTCGCGGTCCCAGTCGCGCTTGGCCGATGTTTCGCGCTTGTCGGCCAGTTTCTTGCCCTTGGCGACGCCCAGCTTCAGCTTCACCATGCCGCGTTCGTTGAAATACATCTTGATCGGCACCAGCGTCATGCCTTCGCGCGCGGTGGCGTTCCACAGGCGCGACAATTCCTTGCGGCTGACCAAGAGCTTGCGGCGGCGGCGTTCTTCGTGGCCCCAAGTCTTGGCTTGCAGATAGGGCGCGATGTAGCCGTTGATCAGCCACAACTCGCCGCCCTCGACGCTCGCATAGCTTTCGCCAAGGTTTGATCCGCCTTGGCGCAGGCTTTTCACCTCAGACCCCAGAAGCATGATGCCCGCTTCCAGATCGCTTTCGATGTGGTAGTCGAAGCGCGCTCGGCGATTTTCGGCGATGAGTTTTGAGTTGGGGTCAGATTTGGGTGCCATGATCGTTGTCAGATAGGCGATGAGACGGGCGAAGTCCAGATTGCGGTCTTGGCCCGGATCACCTGCTTTGCTAACCCGGCACAGGATAAGGAAGCTCCATGCTGACACAGATCGCACTCGGCACCGGCGTCATGTTGGTCAGCCTGATGATTGGCGCGGCCTCGGCGCTGATGCTGGAAGGCGCCTTCGTTCGCTTTCACGGCTGGCTGATCCGCCCACCGCACCGGCCCAAGATGCTGCTTTTGGTGATGCTGTCGTCGATCTGGGCGGTGATGACCATCACGGCGGGGGTCTGGGTCTGGGCGCTGACCTATGACCTGTTGGGCGTATTTCCGACGTTTGAAGAATCGCTTTACTTCTCGATCGTCACCTACACCACGCTGGGCTATGGCGATGTGATCTTGCCGCATGAATGGCGCATCCTGTCGGGGATGACATCGACCAACGGCTTCCTGAACTTTGGCCTGATCACCGCGCTATTGATCGAAGCCTTGCGTCAGGTCCGTATCGGTCAGGTCACTGCCCGCCGTCCATAAACCAGCGCATAGATGCCCGCCCCCACCACCAGCGCCGATCCGATCAGCGTCAAAACATCGGGCCTTTCCCCAAACACCGCCACACCAATCATTATGGCAAAGACCAATCGCGTGTAGCGAAAGGGCGTGACGGCTGAGATATCGCCGGTCCGCATCGCCACGGTCAGGGCGAAATAGGCGAAAACCCCGAAGAACGCGGTGGCAAGAATAAGTCCCGCCCCGGACGCGTCCGGCATCTTGGCTCCGCCC